>NZ_JBEZHO010000066.1:0-47321 GCF_040650615.1 Streptomyces sp. NPDC048643 | reverse complement strand
TATCTACCGGCCGGCGCGAACGTCCTGAGGGCGTTCCAGCAGCCCTTCGACGAGGTGCGCGTCCTCATCGTCGGGCCCGGGCCCAGTGGTCCGGGGCGGGCGCCTCTGTCAGTACCGCCCGGGCGTCGTCATCACCGCGCGGTACGCGTGAAGCCCGCGAGATCGGTGAAGCCGCTGAGACCGGGCAGCTCCGTGAAGGAGTACGCGGCCCAGGGTCCGGTGAGTTCCACCCGCAGTCCGGGCTGCTCGCGCACGCCGCGGTTCACCCGCTCGACGAACTTCTCGGACTCCGCGCGCGGCACCAGATAGGCGGCGTTGAGCACCTGGGAGTAGGCCAGATCGGAGGGCGCCGCGCTCTGCGGGGCGTGCAGTCTGGTCTCCGCGGCGCGGCCGGCGAGGGTGTCGTGCAGCCGGTGCGCGAGCCCGTCCGCCCGCTCCCCCGTGTACCCGGAGGCCCCGGCGGTGTCGGCGTACACCTTCACGTCCCACTCGACGCACCCGTCGAGCCGGTCCAGCGTCGCGAGGAACTCCTCCCGGCGCTCCTCCATCATCACGCGGACGCCGCTCTCGTCCCGCAGGACGGTGGCGAGCCGCAGCGGCAGCGGGCTGGTGACGCCGGTGAGAGCGTCGATGACGCCCTGGTGGGCGCGCGCCGTCGCCTCCAGCCAGGCCACGTCCTCCAGCCTGCGGCGCAGCGGGTCCGCGGCGAACTCCTGCTCCGGGACGGAGCCGACCACGGCGACCAGATCGTCGTGGCGCAGCAGCTTGGGCGGGACGCCCGCGACACCGGTCAGTTCGGCCGACAGCGCGGCCGGGAAGGGGCGGCAGATCGCGTAGACGTACGGCAGTCCGCTCATGGGGTCTCTCCTCCCGCGGGTCCCCGTGCCCGGCGCGGGGACCCGGCGCACGGCACCGGGCCGCCTCAGGGGCCTTGTCACCATCGTGCTCTCCGTTCCGTGCTCAGCGCACCACGGCCGTCTCGACGAGCAGCCGGGCCGCCGCCGCGATCGACTCCGCGTCGATGCCGGCGGCGCTCAGCTGCTCGGCCGGACTCGCCGAGCCGGGCATCGTCCGGACGGCGAGCCGGGCGAGGCGGGGCACCGGGCGGCCGTCGGTGAAGGCGTCGAGCACCGCGTCGCCGAGACCGCCCTCCTCGCGGTGGTCCTCGACGGTGACCAGGCATCCCGTCTCCTCGGCGGCCTCGCGCAGGGTCGCGCGGTCGACCGGCTTCACGGAGTACAGGTCGATCACGCGGACCTGGATGCCCTCGCGGTCGAGGGCGTCGGCGGCGGCCAGCGCCTCGTGGACGGTGACGCCCGCGGCGACGATCGTCAGCCGGTCGTCGGAGGAGGCGCGCAGCACCTTGCTGCCGCCTACGGGGAACTCCTCGGTGGGGCTGTAGATGACCGGGCTGTCGCCGCGCGAGGTCCGCAGGTACCGGATGCCCTCCAGGCCGGCCATCGCGGCGACGAGCTTCGCGGTCTGGTTGGCGTCGCACGGGTACAGCACGGTCGTGCCGTACAGGGCGCGGAACATCGCCAGGTCCTCCAGGCCCATCTGGGAGGGGCCGTCCTGGCCGATGGCGACGCCCGCGTGGGAGCCGACGAGGTTGATACCGGAGCCGCTGACGGCGGCCATCCGCACGAAGTCGTGGGCGCGGGTGAGGAAGGCCGCGAACGTCGTGGCGTACGGCACCCAGCCGCGAGCGGCCATCCCGACGGCGGAACCGACGAGTTGCTGCTCGGCGATGTAGCACTCGAAGTAGCGGTCGGGGTGTTCCTTGGCGAAGAGCTCGGCGCGCGTCGAGTCGCCCACCTCGCCGTCCAGCGCGACGACGTCGTGGCGGGCGCTGCCCAGCGCGGCCAGCGCCTGCCCGAAGGCGTCGCGGGTGGCGGTCTCGCCGCCGATCTCGAAGCGGGGCAGGTCGAGGTGCCCGGAGCTCACGGCGTGCAGCATCCGTGCGGCGGGCGGCTGCCGGACGTCGACGTGGTGGTCGTGCACGCCGCCGAGTTCGGCGATGGCCTCCGCGGCGTCCGGCAGGGGCTTGCCGTGCAGACCCTCCCGGTCCTGGACCGAGGCGACACCCTTGCCCTTGAGGGTGCGGGCGAGGATCGCGGTGGGCTGCGCGCCGGTCGACGCGGCCTCGTCGAAGGCGCGGTCGACGGCGTCCACGTCGTGGCCGTCGACCTCGACGGTGTGCCAGCCGAACGCCTGGAAGCGGCGGGCGTAGGCGTCCAGGTCGTGTCCGTGCCGGGTCGGTCCGCGCTGGCCGAGACGGTTGACGTCGACGATCACCGTGAGGTTGTCGAGGTGCTCGTAGCCGGCGTGCTCGGCGGCCTCCCAGACGGAGCCCTCGGCGAGTTCGCTGTCGCCGCACAGCACCCAGACGCGGTATCCGGTGCGGTCGAGCCGCTTGCCGGCGAGGGCGATGCCCACGCCGACGGGCAGGCCCTGGCCGAGCGACCCGGTGGCCGTCTCGACCCAGGGAAGCCGCCGCGGCGACGGATGTCCTTCGAGCCGGCTGCCTTCCTTGCGGAAGGTGAGCAGCTCGGACTCGCTCACGGCGCCGGCCGCCTTGTAGGCCGCGTACAGCAGGGGCGAGGCGTGCCCCTTCGAGAGGATGAAGCGATCGTTGCCGGGGTGCTGGGGGCGCTCGAAGTCGTAGCGCAGGTGGTGCGCGAACAGGACCGCGACGAGGTCGGCGGCGGACATCGACGAGGTCGGGTGTCCGGAGTTCGCGGTGTCGGCGGCGCGCACGCTGTCGACCCGCAGCTGCTGCGCCAGGTCGGTGAGTTGACGCGTGTTCATGAGTCTCCTTCCGGGCGGCTCGCGGCTTCCGGGCGGTCGGCGCCGGGTCCGGCGGCCTCGGCGGGCATCACCGCACCGGGCGGCGCTCCGGCCACCCGCGCCAGTTCGGGCGCGGAGGTGTCCAGGGGCACCGACCAGGCGCGGACCAGGCCCAACTGCACGGACTGGCGGGGCAGTACGGCGTCCAGGAGCCAGTCGGCCGCGACGCGGACGCGGTTGGCGGGCATGGCGGCGAGGTGGTAGCCGCGGGTGACGGCTCCGGCGAGCGGTCCCGACAGGGGAACCCCGAGGGGGTTGGCCGCGGCGTCGACGCCGCCGAGGTCGACGGTGAAGCCGAGGTCGCGGTGGCGGTAGGCGCGGCGTTCGCCGACACCGAGCGAGGCGGCGACGTTGTGTGCCGCGACCTTCCCCTGGCGCCAGGCGTGTTGGGCCGTCATCGGGGTGTACTCGCCGGGCTTCTCCAGGTCGGGAACGGCCGCCGCGTCACCGCAGGCGAACACGTCGGGGTGGCCCGGCACCTGGAGGAACGGGTCGACGAGGAGCCGGCCCCGTTCGAGGGGCCGCCCGAGTCCCTCGACCAGGGGGTCGGGGCGGACGCCGACGCACCATGCGAGGGTCCTGGTGTCGACGAACTCGCCGTCGCTGAGCCGGACTCCGTCGGGCGTGGCCTCCTTCACCGAGGTGCCCGTGCGCACGTCGACGCCGCGCTCGCGCAGCACGCGGTCGGCGGTGCGCGAGAGCCGTTCGTCCAGTTCGGGCAGGACGCGGTCGGCGGTGTCGAGCAGCAGCCAGCGCGGCCGGACGCCCTCGGGCAGCGACCGCTCGCGCACCAGGGCGTCGGTGAACAGCTGCCCCTGCGCGGCGACTTCGGTTCCGGTGTAGCCGGCGCCGACCACGACGAAGGTGGTGCGGGCGGTACCGCTCTTCGGGTCGTCCGAGCCGGCGGCGAGTTCGATCTGCCGGGTCACGTGGTCCCGCAGGTAGAGCGCCTCGGGCAGGCCACGGAAACCGTGCGCGTGCTCGGCGACACCGGGCACGGGCAGCAGCTTGTTGACGCTGCCGACGGCAAGCACGAGACGGTCGTACGTCAGCGTGCCGCTGTCGCCCTCGGGGTCGGTGTAGCGCACGGTGCGGGCGTCGAGGTCGATCCCGTCGGACGCCGCCTCACCGAGCACGAGGCGGACCCCGGGCAGCGTCCCGGTCAGCGAGACGGTGACGCGGCGTGGCTCCAGGACACCGGAGGCGACCTGGGGCAGCAGCGGCAGGTACAGGAAGTAGTCGGTCGGGTTCAGCAGAGTGATCTCGGCCTTGCCCCGGGCCAGCCGCGACAGGGTGCGGGCCGTCCGGTAACCGGCGAAACCGGCGCCGACGATCAGAATGCGGGGTCGCCTCACGATGCTCCTCTGGCGGTGTCGCTTGCGGTGTCGCTCGTACGGTCTTTCCGCGTCCCCCTGACGGGATGGCCCAAACACGGGCACCCCCGGCGTCGCGCCGACTCGGCGAGAGCGTTCCGGCCGCGGGGCGCGCCTGGACCAGCAGGGCGCGGCTGCCTGCCGGGACACGGATCGGCGCCGCCGTCGTGGGGCGCCTCGGCGCCGGCCCACGCGGCACCGGCGCCGTGGCTCTCCGGGCCGGCGGGGCCCTGAGCCGGGCCTGCCCGTCCGGTGGGGTCGGCCCGGCCTTCCGGGCCTCGACGGTTTCCAGTCTGCTCCCGGCGGACGGCTTCGGCACGACGGGCGGGACGCCCGCGGGACGCCCGCGGGAGGGCCGGTCGTTGCGCCCCGGCCGGGGCGGAACGACTGGGCGGACGGCTATCGCGCCTGGTGAAGGTAGGTGTCGGGGTCGCTCGCGAGGTGGGTGCCGGGGTCGGGCGCGCCGGGCGTCACGGTCGGGACCGGCGGATACAGGACGCCCATGCCGCCCGGCGGGGACGCCGGCGCGGTGCCGCCGAGGATCCGTCCTGGCGGGGTGAGCTCGCTCGCGTGGCCGGTGTGCGGATGGGCGGTGGCCGGCCGGGCCATGCCGCGCAGCACGAACGCGGCGACGCCGAGCGCCGCCGCGGTGACCAGGGCGGCGGCCCAGCCGGGCAGCCCGAGGGCGAGCGCGAGGCCGAGGGCCAGCGCCAGCGCGGCTCCGCCGTACAGGGCGGCGGCGCCCGAGGCGGCGTACAGCGCGGCCGTCCGCCGCTGCTTGCGCGTCTGCGCACGCAGTTCGTCGCGGATGGTCGCGCGGGCCACCGCGGTCAGTTCGTCGACGAGTCCCTTGTCCAGATGCTCCAGGTGATCCAGGTGCTCGGTGGGCTTCATGGTGTGCGGGTACCCGGGTGTCCGTCCCGTTAACGGTCCTTCGGCGGAGGGGCGTCGGTCCGCACCGCCGGTCCCGGGGCGTCGGCGGACGGCGATCGTCCGAAACGATCTCCGTCCCGCGCCGACCCCAACTAGGCTCGTCCGCATGGAGATTCTGGGAGCCACGCTGCGCGTCTGCGTCGACGACCTGGAGACCGCGGTCCCCTTCTACGAACGGCTCGCGGGCGTCCGCGCGCTGCGCTTCGAGCGCGGCGGCGTGTCGGTCGCCGCGATCGGCTGCTTCCTGCTGATGAGCGGGCCCGAGTCGGAGTTGGAGGTGCTGCGCAAGGTCGCCGCGACGATCGCCGTCAAGGACGTCGAGGAGACCGGGCGGGTCCTCACCGATCTGGGCGCCCGTGTCATCGCGGGCCCGGTGGCGACACCGGGCGGTCGCAACCTCATCGCCCTGCATCCGGACGGCTCGGTGTACGAGTACGCCGACCGCAACGGCTGACCGCGGCGGGCCCCGGACTCCCCCGCGGGACGGAGGAGTCCGGGGCCGTGGCCACGGCGGTGCGACGGCCGTTCAGAGGGCGGTCGGCGGCCGCATGCGGAAGTCGTAGCGCGCGGGCAGGGGTTCGTCGCTGAGCCGGGACCACAGCAGACCGATGGTCTCCGCCCCCTCCCGCAGGTCGGCGACCTCGAAACCGGCGTCGAAGACGGCCCGTGCCCCCTCGCGGTTCCCCTCGGCGAGCAGCAGTTCGGCCTCGACGAGGCGGAACCGGCCGCGCTCCCGGACGGCCGGCAGCAGCCGTTCCCACACGGCTCGGGCGTCCGCCGGGCGCCGTACGGCGAGCAGTGCCTCGATGGCCTCGCGGCCGAGCGCGGCCGTCGCCGCGGTCCAGCGCTCCCCGTCGTCGCGCCGCTCCCGGCACAGGTCGTCGAAGGCCTCCCGGTAGCGGTCGGCGGCCCGCTCGGGGTTGCCGCTCTGCTGGTCGGCGACGGCGAGGCAGCGCAGCAACGGCCAGATCGACGGGGCGAGTTCGAGCGCGCGCTCCCAGCTGCGCACGGCCTGCGCGAGATCACCGGCGTGCCACTGGGCCACGCCCAGGTGGTACTCGGCGACGGGCACGGCGGGTGCCGTCTCCAGCATGTCGCGCCAGTGCGGGGCGACCAGCGACTCCCCGGGCGGACCGGCCCGCCGGGGCTCGGGGAACGCACCCGACCGCAGCAGCTCGCGCCACGGCGCCTGGTCCTCGCCGAGGGTGGACTCGTCGAAGGGCGTCCCCGGCAGCTTGTGGGCGGCCCGCAGGACTTCGAGTGCTCCCCAGCCCGAGCCGACGGCGAGCATCTCGCCCGGTTCGGTGTCGGCGTGCGGCAGCCAGGCGGCGTACGCGGCGTCGACGGCCTCCCGGGAGAGGACGCCGTCCAGCCGGCGCTCGGTCTCCGCCCGCGCGGCGTCCCAGTCCGCCGCGTGGACGGTCTCCGCGTCGACGGACAGCGGGCCGTACGCCTCCAGCCAGGAGACGTCACTCTCCGCTTCGAGCCGTACGTGTTCGAGCTGGGTGCGGGCGAGTCCGGCCTGGATCTCGCAGTACCCGCCGGTGCCCGGCTCGGTGAGCCACTCCTGCCAGCGGCGGCCGCCGGGACCCGAGCCCCAGACGAACAGCTTGCGCCCGCGCAGGGTGTCGGTCGAGGTCTGCACGAGCCCGTCGCCCGCGTCGTCGACCGCGGTGATCCAGCGGCGCTGCCCGTCGGGCACCTCGTAGAAGTAGTCCGCGGGGAACGTGCTGTTCAGCGGGTAGGTGCGGTCGGTTCCGTCGTATTCCGGCACGGGCACCGGGCGCAGCCGACGCTCGTAGCCGAAGTGCCAGGCCTCCTCGGCCGGCGCGATCACCCGGCGCTCCTCGGGGACCGCGATGTTGGACCACCAGTACAGCGGTGCGGGCCGCTCGTGCGGGTTGCGGACGCGGACGCCGACGTACAGGAAGTCGGAGCCGTCCGGCAGCCAGAGGTCGACCTGGAAGGGGAGGTCGCGCAGCCGCTCCCACTCCCACAGGCGCAGCATCTCGCCGCCGTCGGGGGCGGGTACGCGGGCGGCGTGGACGGGCGAGCACGACAGGGTGGTGTGCCCGGTGGCGCCGATGTTCCACTCGATGCCGCCGGAGAACCACGCGCCGTTGAGGGCGAAGCAGGCGGGCTGCACCACCGGGTTCCGGTAGAGGAGTTCCCGGTCCGAGGGCTTGTGGAAGAGGGAGACGACGCGGCCGCCGTAGCCGGGCAGCACGGTGGCCCGCAGCCGGTCGTTCTCGATCACCACGGTGTCGAGCTCACCGGGCCGGCGCTCGCGTCCGTAGCCGTCGCGGATGCGCTCCGGCAGCACGCTGTGCAGCGGCTCGTAACCGATCTGGCGGGCCATGTCGCGCGGCAGGCCGACGCGGTCGCGGTCGTCGATGGTGTGCGTCTCGTCGAGGGTCCGCAGGGGCGGCAGCGGGTTGCTCGGTCCCAACTCCGCCGCCGGGAGGGTCAGTACGTCACGTCGGATCGTCGTCACGATGACCATGGAACATGGTCATCGGGCAGCTGACCAGGGTCTCCGCTCGTCAGGTTCGGGTCAGGATTGCGCAAAGGCCCCGACGACGACGTCCGCGAGGAGCGCGCCCGCGGCGCCCTCGGGGTCCAGATCCGGGTCGTAGACGGTGACGTTGAGGCCGACGCAGCGCGGGGAGCGGACCAATGGCCCGAGCAGCGCGAGGAGTTCGTCGGGGAGCAGACCGTCGGGGTCCGGGCTGTCCACGGCGGGCATCACCGCGGGGTCGAGACAGTCGGCGTCCAGGTGCACCCAGAAGCCGTCCAGCGGCGGGAGTTCGAGGGCGGCCAGGGAGGCTCGGGCGATCGCTTCCGCGCTCCGGGTGCGCAGTTCCCCGACGGTTGTCGTGGGGATCCTCAGGGCGGCGAGCTCCTCCAGGTCGGAGTCGTCGTCGCGGATCCCGAAGAGGTGGACGTCCTCGTCCCTCAGGTAGGGCCCGAGCCCTTCGAGGTCGGACAGGTCCTCCTGGCCGCGCCCGGTCGCGATCGCGAGTTCCTCGCCGCCCGCCGCGCCGATCCGGTCGGAGTTGCCGGGGTGCCGGAAGTCGGCCGAACCGTCGATGGCCGCGAGCCCGAACCGGCCGATGCGGCGCAGGGCGAGGGAAGCGCCGAGTTGGATGGAACAGTCACCGCCGAGGACGACGGGCAGGTCGCCGGCGCGGACGTGCCGCTCGACGCGGTCGGCGAGTACCCGCGTGTAGCGGGCGATGGCCGCCGCGTTGAAGACGCCGTCGCCCTCCTTCCAGTCGCCGCGGTCGTAGCGCGGTGGCACGACGACCCCGCCCTCCAGAGCGCCGAGCCGCTGCACGATCCGCTGTTCACGCAGTGCGCCGGCCAGCTTGTGGCAGCCGGGCACGGTGCCGGGCGCGGGTGGCCGCAGGCCCAGGTTGGAGGGGGCGTCCAGCACGACGATGTTCCGCATGGGGTCATCCTCACCCGCGAGGAGGGCGCCGGGGAAGGGGGTCGCGGAGCGGCCGGGCGAGGCGGCCGCTCGGTCCGCTTCCCGCGCACCGGCGGTCAGGCGGACGCGGTCATCTCCGCGGTGATCGCCCACCGTTCGTGGTCGCGCCAGGCACCGTCGACGTGGATGAAGGCCGGCGAGAACCCTTCGAGACGGAAGCCGCACCGCCGGGCGAGGGCGATGGACGCGGCGTTGCCCGGCTGTACGTTGATCTCCAGCCGGTGCAGCCCCATCGTCCCGAAGGCGTGCCGGACGACGAGTCCGAGGCCCTCGGACATGAGCCCGCGGCCGGCGGCGTGCGCGAAGGCCCCGTAGCCGAGGGCTCCGCACAGGAAGCCGCCCTCGACGATGTTGTTGATGTTGACGAAGCCGGCGATGCCCCCGCCGTCACGTTCGCAGACGAGGAACCCGGCCTTGGTCCGGTCCTCGATGAGCCGTCCCGCGTACGCGGCGTAGCCGTCGGGGCTGCCGGGCGGGAACAGCCACGGCTGGTGGAGGCTCTTGCTCTCCCTGGCCCGCGCGGTGAACTCGGCACCGTCGTCGAGGGTGAAGGGTCGCAGGCCCACCCGTGGGCCCTCGGCGAGGTAACCGGCGTTCTCAGGCATCCCGTCACCCTAGTCGAGGGTGATCAGCGCCTGCGTCGCATGGCGTACGCACCGCACAGCGCGCCGATCAGCGCGGTGGCGAGGAGCGCCACCCACAGCGGCATGGTCACCTCGGGGACGATCAGCCGGATCCTGGTGCTGCGGGTGTTCTCGAAGATGAAGATCAGGGCGAGGACGCCCAGCACGGCGACGACGATCCTGGCGGGCGTCACCAGCCCCTCGCGGGGTCTCTTGGCGCCGGTGGGGGCGCTCTCGGTGGTCTTCCGGCTCATGCGTCCAGCATGAGCCCGCGGGCACGGGTCCGCACGACGGGGGGATCTCGGGGGAGCCCAGGTCGTCCGTCGCGGTCCACGGACCGGTCCCCCGCACCAGGTCGCCGGGCTCAGTCGCCGACGACCGGCAGCTCCAGGGTCCCGGAGTCGCCGGGCGCGCTCGTCACGGTCACCGGCTTCACCCCCTTGTTCCCGGCGTAGGCGTCGTCACTGGCGGCGACGACGAACCGGAGCCGGTGTCCCGTCTCGTACCGGTGGACGATGCCCGGCAGCGTGACGGTGAAGCTCTTCGTCACGTCCGGGACCCGCACCGGGGCCACCAGCCGGTGCACGAGTGTCTTGCTGCCGTCGGGCGCCACGTCGTACAGCTTGGCGAAGAGGACCAGCTTGTCGGCGGCGTCGCCCGAGTGCTGGACCCGCTCGGTCACCGGGGAGACGACCTTCAGCCGGGCCCGGGGCGAGCCGGCGACGTCGAGGGGCCGGGTCAGCTTCTCGCCGGTCCAGCCGAGGTAGGTGCCCGCGGTGTCGTACGGAGCCGGGTCGGGCAGCCCGATCAGCCCGGCGAGGGAACGCTCGGAGTGGCTGCTCGGCACCAGCAGGTTGCGGTAGACCCGGCTCCCCCGGGCGACCTTCGCGCGGTTGTCGACCAGCTTCCCGTCCCCGGAGAGGTAGAACGTCCGGTCGGGCGCGGGCACCCGCGGGGCGGTGGCGTACGTGTCGTCGGGGTCCGTGATCCAGTCGCGGTAGTAGGCGAAGGCGGGCCCGGTGTCGACGCCCGTGCGCCGGTGGAGGTAGCGGTCGAACCAGGCGAGGACCCGCCGGCCGACATAGCTGGTCTCCAGATTCCCCTGGCTCAGGGCGAGTTCACCCCTCGCGGGATCGGTGAGGCCCCCGCTGTGCCCCCAGGACTGCCAGATCATCCGGGCCTCGGTGCCCTGCGCCTTGAGCGTCCTGTACGTCGCGGTGGCCTCGTTGAGATTGAAGAGGCTGTCGGCCTGCCCCTGGACGAGCAGGGTGGGTGCCCGCACCCCGCGCAGGTACGACACGGGCGAGACGCTGCGCGCGTACCGCAGCAGCGACTGGGTCCGGGCGGCCGGGTAGGTACCCGAGTTCAGCGTGCGCACGGTGGCGCAGGCGTCGGTCACGAAGTGCAGACAGCCCAGGGAGTTGACGCGGGTGGGGTCCAGGTTGGCCGTGGTGAGCGGCTGGCTCTCGCCGATCAGGTAGAAGCCGTTGGACCACTGCCATTTGAAGGCGCCGGGCACCTGCCGCGCGCCGGCCGCGTTGTTCGGGTCGAGGGCGTACGCGAGGTCGTTCCAGGTGATGAGCGGGACGAGGGCGTCGACGCGGTGGTCGACGGCGGCCGTGGCCAGCTGGACGGCGCCGCCGTACGAGCCGCCGATCATGCCGACGCGGGGGTCGTCCCGGCCGTCCCGGGTGACGTAGTCGACCGTCGTGCCGTCGTCGGCGGCGCGGGTGCCCGCGAGGAAGTCGACGAGTCCGGAGGCGGCCTGCCCGTCGATGCGCGGATCGTCGAGGGAGATCAGGCACCCCGACTTCCCGAAGCCTAGCCCCGAGTAGACGAGGCCCACATAGCCCCGGGCCGCGAACGCCTTGCCGATGCCGTCCGTGGAGCCGTCCGACTTGCTGCCGCCGAAGCCGTTGGTCGCGAGCACGGCGGGTGCGGGGTGCGCCCGGTCCACCCCCGCGGGCCGGTACAGGTCGGCGTCGACCGTGCAGTCGCGGTCCCCCGCCCGGACGGTGAACGTCAGCGGGGTGACCGTGTACCGGCCGACGGCCGAGGCGGCGGGTGCCGTGAACGCGAGCGGAGCGGCCAGCGCCGCACCGAGCGCCAGGGCGAGCGGAGCACGGGACGTGGACCCGCGCGAGCGACCGGACACGAAGACCTCCACGCTGAGAACAGCCGACAGGCCGCGACGCGTCCACCGGGCCGGGACCCGGGAACGCGTCGCGATACCGACCGGTAGGTACCGGTCGGTAGTCATGCTGTGACACGTGTCATCCGGGGTCAATCACCGGTACGAGTGGTTCTTGACGGGGATTCGGTGAACGCGTCGTGCACTGGGCGTCGTCAGGCCAGCGCGGGCTCCTCCAGGGTCAGCGTCCCGGCGTCCGCGTCGAGTTCGGCCCGGACACCGAACGGCATCGTCAGCGCGCCCTCGCCGTGGCCGAAGCCGAGATGCTCGACGACCGGCACCCCGAGGCCCCCGAGACGATCGGCGAACACCGCGCGCAGTTCCTCGTAGGGTCCGCAGTCGACCCAGGAGCCGAGCGCGATCCCGGCCACGCCGTCCAGCCAGCCGGCGCGCAGCAGTTGGGTCAGGATCCGGTCCGTCCGGTAGGCCTCCTCGCCGATGTCCTCGATCAGCAGGAGCCCGCCGCGGGCGGACGGGCGGGCGTGCGGGGTGCCGAGGTCGGCGGCGAGCAGGGACACGCAGCCGCCCAGGGTGACCCCGCGAGCCCGGCCGGGCACCAGCGCGGTGGCCTCCCCGGAGGAGATGGTCCGCACGGAGTCCGGTTCGAAGAGGGTCGCGCGGAGGTGTTCCTGCGCCCGCGCGTTCTTCAGGAAGTCGAGGGCCGCGATCATCGGCCCGTGCAGGGTGGCGAGCCCCACCCGGGTCGCGAACGCCTCGTGCAGCGCGGTGATGTCGCTGAACCCGAGGAAGACCTTGGGGCCGGCGGCCCGGATCGCGTCCCAGTCGAGCAGGTCGACCATGCGCTGCGCGCCGTAGCCGCCGCGGGCGCACAGCACCGCGGACACCTCCGGGTCGCACCAGGCGGCCTGGAGGTCGGCGGCCCGGTCCGCGTCCGTCCCGGCGAGGTAGCGGAACTCGCCGTGCCGGTCGAGGACATGGGGGCCCACCACCGGGTCGAGGTCCCAGCCCCGCAGGATGTCGAGTCCGGCCTCGAGACGCTCCTCGGGGACGGGGCCGCTGGGCGCGACCACGGCGACGCGGGCCCCGGCGGCGAGCCGCGCCGGCCGGGTCAGGGGGTTGACGGTCGAGGTCGATCGGGTCACGCGTACTGCTCCCGTTCCTGGTGCCGATGTCCGTGCGGGTACTGCCGGTTGTGCGGGTGACGGCCGCTCGTGTGGCGGCCGCCAGTGCGACAGCCTCTCGCGTGGCGGCCGTTCATGTGCTGTTCGTGGTGGTGCGAGACCGCCCGGTCCGCTCCCCCGGTCCGCGCGGGGCCGGCCCCGGTCGAGTCCCTGGGCCACGGTGGCCTCACTTGGACAGCTCCAGGAGGGGGACGTCCGGCGGGTTCAGACCGAACACCTGCGCGTACAGGGAGAGTTCGGCTTCCAGGGCGCGCACCATCGTCTCGGCGCGCCGGAAGCCGTGGCCCTCGCCCTCGAACGCGATGTAGGCGTGCGGCACGCGACGGCCCTCCTCCTCCAGCCGGGCCAGGAAACGCTCGCACTGCACGGGCGGGCAGATCGCGTCGTCGAGTCCCTGGAGCAGGAGGAACGGCGCGGTGATCCGGTCGGCGTGCTCGGACGGCGACCGCTCGGCGTAGCGGCCGGGCACCTCGGCGATCGGCCCGACCAGCGACTCCAGGTACTGCGACTCGAAGTCGTGGGTCTCCCCGGACGCCCATCCGGTGAGGTCGAGGATCGGGTAGATGATCGTGCCGCAGGCGTACACGTCGGTGGCGGCGAGGGAGGCGGCGGTCGTCCAGCCGCCCGCGCTGCCGCCGCGGATCGCGAGGCGCCGCCGGTCGGCGGTGCCCTCCGCGGCGAGCGCGAGCGCGACGGCCGCGCAGTCCTCGACGTCGACGACACCCCACTGCTCGCGCAGCCGGTTGCGGTACTCCCGTCCGTAGCCCGTCGAGCCGCCGTAGTTGACCTCGGCGACCCCGATGCCCCGGGAGGTGAAGTAGGCGATCTCCAGGTCCAGGACGAGGGGCGAGCGGCCGGTGGGACCGCCGTGCACCCAGACGACGTACGGCGGCAGTTCGTCACCGGGGGCCACGTGGCCCGGGTGGTGCGGCGGGTAGACGTGCGCGTGGATCTCGCGTCCGGCGGGGCCGGTGAAGGAGCGGATCTGGGGCTCGGGGTAGTGCGCGGGATCCACCGGGTCGTCGTGCGCCGCGCCGACCGCCCGGGCCCGCCCGGTGCGCGCGTCCAGCTCGACGACCTCGTACGCGCTGCGAGGGCTCGCTCCGACGCCGACGATCCTGGTGCCCTGTGCGGCGAGGGTCGGCGCGAACTCCGTCCAGGGGCCGGCCGCGTCGACGAGCTCGCCCGTCTCCGGGTCGAGTATGCCGAGCGCGGTGGACCCCAGCCCGTGCACGACCGCGATCAGGCCGCTCTCCAGCGGGGCGAACCAGCGGTTCCCGACGCGCCAGAGCGAACCGCCGAACTCCTCCTCGCGGGTACAGAGCGCCAGGCCCTCGCCGTCCGGGCCGAGTCGGTAGAGGTTCCACCAGCCGGTGCGGTCGCTGACGTACAGGAGGGTGCCGTCCGGTGCCCACTCGGCCTGGACGACGGACTCCTCCGGGCCTCCGGCGACGGTGCGCGGGCCGGACAGCGTGCCCTCGGCGGTGACGTCCGCGAGGACCACCTCGGTGCCGTCCCAGGGCATCCGGGGATGGTCCCAGGCGAGCCAGGCCGCCTGTCGGCCGTCGGGCGAGATCCGGGGGCCGGTGACGAACTGGTGCGGCCCGTCGGACAGTTCACGGACGGCGTCACGGTCCCGCGCCGCCGATCCGTCGAGCGGTACGGCGGCGAGGACCCGGCGCACGTCGCTCGGGCCGTCGCCGGTGAACTCCTCCAGGACGCACCACACCTCGTCCCGCTCCCCCCGGATCTGCGGGTCGACCCAGCGCAGTCCGCCGCCCACGGGGGAGACGGGAGTCAGCGGGGTCGGTTCGGTGCCTGGCTCCCACCGGTAGAGGCGCTGGTCGGAGAAGTCGACGAAGACGATCAGGGGGCCCTCGGGGCGCATGACGCCCGCCCAGGGCAGGCCGCCGTACTCGATGACGCGACTGCGCACGTTCCACGGGGCGGGCAGGACGGGCTCCTGCCCGCCGTCCTCCGTCCGGCGCACCAGGGTGCGCCGCCCGCCCTCGGTGGGCCGGGGCTCGGTCCACCAGATCTCGGCGCCGACGAAGCCGACGAACTCGGGGTGCCCGTCGTGCGCGGCGGCGAGCGTCGCGTCGATCGGCGAGGGCCAGGATCCGTAGGGCAAGGTCTGCATGTCGTCCCCCTAGGCCGTGCGCAGGAAGCGGTCGAGAACGCGGACACCGAAGTGGAGCGCCTCGACCGGCACGCGCTCGTCGACTCCGTGGAACAGGGCTTGGTAGTCGAAGCCCTCGGGCAGCTTCAACGGGGCGAATCCGTAGCCGGTGATGCCGAGGCGGGAGAACTGCTTGGCGTCCGTGCCGCCGGACATGCAGTACGGAACGACGTGGCCCTCCGGCGCGAACTCCTCGACGGCCGCCCGCATCCGCGCGTACGTCGGGGTGTCCAGGGGTGCCTGGAGCGCCACCTCGTGGTGCTCGAACTCCCACTCCACGTCGGGCCCGGTGAGCCGGTCCAGGGTGGCGCGGAACTCGTCCTCGCCGCCGGGCAGATAGCGGCCGTCCACGTGGGCGACGGCCTCTCCCGGAATGACGTTGATCTTGTAACCGGCGCTCAGCATCGTCGGGTTGGAGCTGTTGCGGACCGTCGGCTCGACGAGGGCGGCGGCCGGGCCGAGCTTCTGGAGCAGGCCGTCGACGTTGTTCGGGTCGTCCAGGTCCGCGTCCACGCCGTACACGGCGGCGAGTTCGGTCAGGGCGGCCCGGACGGTCGGGGTGAGACGCAACGGCCACTCGTGGGCGCCGATACGGGTGACGGCGGCGGCGAGACGGGTCACCGCGTTGCTCCGGTTCACCTTGGAGCCGTGGCCGGCGCGGCCCCGCGCGGTGAGCCTGAGCCAGCCGGTGCCGCGCTCGCCCGCCGCGATCGGGTAGAGCTGCCGGCCGCTGCCGTCGTGGAAGGTGAAGGCCCCCGACTCGCTGATCCCCTCGGTGCAGCCCTCGAAGAGCTCCGGGTGCCGGTCGGCGAGGAAGCCCGAGCCGTCCTCGGCGCTCGCCTCCTCGTCCGCGGTGAAGGCGATGACGAGGTCACGGCGGGGCCGTACCCCTTCGCGGGCCCAGGAGCGGAGGACGGCGAGGATCATCGCGTCCATGTTCTTCATGTCGACCGCGCCGCGCCCCCAGACCACGCCGTCGCGGACCTCGCCGGAGAACGGGTGGACGGTCCAGTCCTGCGCCTGCGCGGGCACCACGTCCAGATGACCGTGCACGAGGAGGGCGTCGGCGGACGGGTCGGTGCCCGGCACGCGGGCCACGACGTTGGTCCGCCCCGCGGTGCGCTCCAGGAGTGTGGGCTCCAGGCCCGCCTCGGCCAGTCGCGCCGCCGCGTACTCGGCGGCGGGGCGCTCGCGGCAGTCGCCGCCGCCCCGGTTGGTCGTGTCGAACCGGATGAGGTCGGAGGTGAACCGGACCACCTCGTCCAGCGCCTGTGCGTCAGCCATACTGCTCCTCCACCGCGGCCGAGACGATCGTGGTGACCGCCTTGAACGTCCGGATCCCCTCGTACATGGTGTCGCTGGTGTAGGCGATCTTCCGCTCGCCGGTGCGGTCCACTCCGGGCACGACGGTGGCGGCCATCGCCAGGTGCTCGGCGTCGAACTCCAGGGCGACGGTGAACGGCCCCGCGGCGACGGGCTCGTGCCGCACGGCGAGCGCCGCCGCCTCCTTGGCGGCCGCCCGGATGTCAGCGGCGGTCCTGGCGGGGGTGCGGCACACGGCCGCGTACCGCGACACGTGGTCCTTCACGGCGACCTTCAGGGCGCCTGGCGCGTAGCCGAGGGCGTCCTCGCATGCCACGTCGTCGCCGGTGACCAGCACCACCGGCACGCCGTACTCCGCGACCACCCGGGCGTTCAGCAGGCCCTCGCTCGCGCGCACGCCGTCGACCCACACGCCGGTGATGGAGTTCGCGAGGTAGGTGTGGGCGAGGACGCCCTCCATGCCGGCGCCGGCGTGATAGCCGACGAACGCGATGCCGTCCACGTTGTCGTGCTGCACGCCCTCGACCATGGACAGCGACTTGTGCCGCCCGGTGAGCATCTCGGCTCTCTCGTCGAGCTGCTCCAGCAGGAGGTTCCGCATGGTCCAGTGGGCCTCGTTGATGAGCACCTCGTCGGCGCCGCCGTCGAAGAAGCCGAGCACCGCGGCGTTCACGTCCGAGGTGAACATCGCGCGGCACCTCTCCCACTGCGGGGTGCCCGGCAGCACGTCGGCCGGCCAGGTCACACCGGTGGCGCCTTCCATGTCGGCGCTGATGAGGATCTTCATGCCGGAAACCGTACGCGCTTGTGCCCGGGCCCGGCAGAGCCTGTGGACAACTCTCACCGGTCCAGACCACTGGCATCGTTCGGCGTGCCCCGCCACCAGTCCTTTCGACGCGGTCCGCGGCGCGGCCCCTCCGTCGCGCAGGCTGCGGAGGGGGCCCGGCAGCGCGGTCGAGCGCACCGGTCGGAGAGCGCCTCCCGGCCGGGTCAGTGCTCGCGCCCCATCTGCCGGGTCAGTCCTCGTGGCCCAGTTGCAGGTCCCGTTCCGTCCGGCCTCCCCCGGCGACCTGGAGCACGGTTGCCACGGGCGGGTAGCCGGCCGCGATGACCGTGTACTCGCCGGACGCCAGGTCGACGAACCGGAACGTGCCGTCGGGTCCGGTGGTCAGGGTGTCCACCACGTTGCCCGCGGCGTCCAGGAGGGTCACGCGCGCGTCCTCGACGGGGCGTCCGCCGCCCGCGCGGACGGTACCGCGCAGCACGGCGCCCCCCGCGAGTTCGACGTCCTGGCGGGTCTCCCGCGCGGCCTGGACGGTCACCGGGAGCGCGGCGGGACGGAACGCGGGCGCGCTGGCGGCGAGGGTGTACTCGCCGGCCACCAGCTCGCTGATCACGTAGGCGCCCTCGCGTCCGCTGCGGGTGGTGGCGACCACCTCGCCGTGCACGTTGGTGAGGGTCACGGTGGCCTCCCGCACCGGGGTGCCGTCCGCGGTCAGCACGCCGCCGGCGAGACGTCCCGCGCCGCCGAGCACGACGTCGAGTTCGACGGGTCGTTCGCCGACGGTCACGGAGACGGCCTGCGGCTGGTGTCCGCCGGCCGCGGCGATCAGCACGTACGATCCCGCGCCGGGCGTGGAGAGCGCGTACCGCCCGTCCTCGCCGCTCGCGCCCCGCCCGATCTGCTGTCCCCCGACGTCGATGAGGGTGAGGGCGGCCCGGGGGACGACCGTGCCGTCGGAGTGCTGCACCGTGCCGCAGACGGGGATCCCGGCGGCGTGTCCCGAACGGGCCGGTGGAATGGGGGTGTTCACCTGCGCGGAGTCCGGCTCGGCGGTGGGGGCGTTGTGGGACACCAGCGGTTTCTCCTTGAGGAAGCAGGCGATGACCAGTCCGAGGACGAGGACCGGTACGAGGTAGAGGAAGATCCGCGGCATGGCGTCCGCGTACGCGCCGATGTACTGGTCGCGCAGGGCGGCGGGCATCGCGTGGACGAGCTGCGGGGTGATGGACTCGGAGTCCCCGGCGGGGGTGTCGGCGCGCGCGGGGAGGCGTTCGGCGAGGGCGTCGGCCAGCCGGTTGGCGAACAGGGTGCCGAAGATGGCGGCGCCGACGCTGCCGCCGATCTGCCGGAAGTAGTTGTTGGCGCTGGTCGCGGTGCCGAGGTCGGCCGGGCGCACGGAGTTCTGGACGGCGAGCACCAGGACCGGCATCACCATGCCGATGCCCGCGCCGAGGACCGCCATCCAGAGGCTGTAGTGCAGCCGGGGGGTGTCGACCTCCAGGTGCGACAGGAGCCACATGCCGACGACGGACAGGGCGCTGCCGAGGACGGGGAAGAGCTTGTAGCGGCCGGTACGGCTGATGAGCTGGCCGGAGACGATGGAGGCGCCGACGATGCCGCCCATCATGGGCAGCATGAGCAGGCCGGACTCGGTGGCGCTGGCGCCGTCGACCATCTGGAGGAAGGTCGGGAGGTAGCTGGCGGCGCCGAAGAGGGCGACGCCGACGACCAGGCCGACGAGGGCGGTGACGTTGAAGACGCCGTCCCTGAACAGCCGCAGGGGGATGAGGGGTTCGACGGCGAAGCGCTCGACGACGAGGAAGAGCGCGGTCGCGGCGAGGGCGCCGGCGGCGAGCCCGAGGATGACCCGTGAGCCCCAGGCGTACTCGGTGCCGCCCCAACTGGTCAGCAGGACGAGGCAGGTCGACGCGGCGGCGAGGAGGAGCACGCCGAGGACGTCGACACGGCCGCGGACGGCCGGCTTCGGCAGTTTCAGCACGACGGTGACGACGGCGAGGGTGAGCAGGCCGAAGGGCACGTTGACGTAGAAGCACCAGCGCCAGGAGAGGTGGTCCGTGAAGTAGCCGCCGAGCAGCGGTCCCGCGACCGACGCGAGCCCGAACGCGGCGCCGATCAGGCCCATGTAACGGCCTCGTTGGCGGGGCGGCACGATGTCGGCGATGATCGCCTGCACGCCGATCATGAGGCCGCCGGCGCCGGTTCCCTGGACCGCGCGGAAGGCGATCAGCTGGTCCATGGTCTGCGCGCGTCCGGCGAGTGCCGAGCCGATGACGAAGACGACGATGGCGAACTGGAAGACGCCCTTGCGGCCGAAGAGGTCGCCGAGCTTGCCGTAGACCGGGAGTCCGACGGTGGAGGTGAGCAGGTAGGCGGTGATCGCCCAGGACATCTTGTCCAGGCCGTGCAGCTCCCCGACGATCCTGGGGAGCGCGGTGGCGACGATCATCTGCTCCAGGGCGGCGAGGAGCAGCGCGAGCATGAGCCCGCAGAAGACCAACCTGACCTGGCGCGGGGCGAGTCCGGCGGGTTCGACGGCCGGTGGCGCGACCTCCGGCGTGGGTGCGACGACCGGTTCGTCCTGCACCAGAGTGATCCCGCCCACGTACCGCTCCCCTCGTCGCACCCACGCACAATTGCCGCTTATGGCGACAACTGCGAGCAAGCGCGACGAGTTACGGCACGAACGCCGGTGGACGGGAGATCCACTCGAACCGGTGAGAGATCAACACGCCCTCGGGCGGCCCCTTTTGACGGCGGCGATCCCCGGCAGGGGGGTCACCGCCGCGTCACCGGCGTCACTTCTCGGCGTGGGCCGCGAGGTTGGCGAGCTCCGCGTCGTAGATGCGGGCGAGTCCCTTGGGCGCGAAGGTCCGCTCGAAGAAGCCGCCGATGCCGCCCGCGCCGTTCCAGACGCTGGTCACCACGACACGCGACGCCCCCTCGCCGGCCGGGGTCACCCGCCAGGTGGTCACCATGGAGGAGTTGCGGTCCTTCTCGACGAGTTCACCGTCGGTGGGCTCGGTCACCTCGAGGAGGCAGTCCCGGACGCGCTTGCTGGTGGCCTGGAGCTTCCAGTGCACGAGGGTGCCCTCGCCGTCGCCGCCCTCGCGGACCTCGTACTCGCTGAAGTGCTCGGGCAGCAGCTTCTGCCGCGTGCCGCTGTAGTCGGCCAGGGCGTCGAACACCGCCTCCGCGTCCGCCGCGATGACCCGCTCCGTCGTCGCCTCGACCTGCGCCATGGCACTTCCTCCAGCAGTTGGTTCCTCGGGGTGTGCGGTCAGCCAACCACCCGGCGGCCCGGCCGCCCAAATCGGGGTGCCCGTGGGGTACGGGCGGGGTCGGCCGGGACTCCGGGGAAACACGGTCGCACGATCAAGGGAACATGTGTTCTATTCTGTGGTCAGTGCTACCGAGGAGGCGTCATGCGCTGGGAGAACCTGACCGTGGACCCCGCCGGGGACCCCGCCCGGGACGCCGCGCTGTTCGGCGCGGACCGGGTGACGACACGAACGTTCGACACCCCCGAGTTCCGGGGAATCACGTTCCACGAGATCCGGGCGCGCTCGATCGTGAACCGGGTGCCGGGGGCGTCGCGGATGCCGTTCGAGTGGACCGTCAATCCGTATCGAGGCTGTACGCACGCGTGCGTCTACTGTTTCGCGCGCAAGACGCACAGCTATCTGGACCTCGACACCGGCCTCGGCTTCGACTCGCAGATCGTGGTCAAGGTCAACGCTCCGGAGCTGCTGCGCCGCCAGCTCGCCTCACGCCGCTGGCACGGCGAGCACATCGCGATGGGCACCAACGTCGACTGCTACCAGCGCGCCGAGGGCCGGTACCGGCTGATGCCGGGCATCATCGCGGCCCTGCGCGACCGGGCGAACCCCTTCTCCATCCTGACCAAGGGGACGCTCATCCTGCGCGACCTGGACCTGCTGAGGCAGGCGTCCGAGGTCACCGACGTCGGGATCTCGGTGTCCGTGGGCTTCACCGACGCCGAGCTGTGGCGCACCGTCGAGCCGGGCACACCGGCCCCGGAGCGCCGCCTCGACGTGGTCCGCACCCTCACGGACCACGGCATCGACTGCGGCGTCCTGATGGCGCCGGTGATCCCGTTCCTCGGCGACCACCCCGCCCAACTGCGCGCCACCGTACGGGCGATCGCGGCGTCGGGGGCGACCTCCGTGACCCCGCTGGTGCTGCATCTGCGGCCCGGCGCCCGCGAGTGGTTCATGGCCTGGCTCGGGCACCACCACCCGCATCTCGTGCCGCGCTACGAGCGGCTGTACGCGGAGGGCGCCTACGCCCCGAAGTGGTACCAGCGCCGGATCACCCGTCAGGTCCACGAACTGGCCGAGGAGTACGGCATCGGTCCCACGCGCGCGGGGATGCCGCGCCGGATCACCGCCCCCGAGCCGACCGCGCCGGCGGCCCCGGAGCCCACCCAGCTGACCCTGCTCTGACACTCCCTCAGGACGTGTGGCCGAAAAGGGCCGAAGGGCCGGTCCGGGGCGGCATCCGAGCGCATCGGGCGGACCAATCGGGTCGAGTCTTGCCGGAAGGCGTTCGTCCGGGGCCCCTGTCCGGGACGATACGGCGAAGGCCGTGGCGTGCACGGCTCGAAATCCTCCGTCCTGGGAGGCCTTGTGAAGAAACGCGCAGCTGCTCTGTGCGGGGCTGCCGCCGTGCTGGCCGGGATGATCACGTCGGTCCCCGCCGACGCGAGCGCCGGCTTCGCGGCCGCACCGCGCAGCGCCCCGGCCGCGAAGCTCAGCTGGAAGAAGTGCGCCACCAGCGACTACCCGACGCTCCAGTGCGCCTCCCTGAAGGTGCCGCTGGATCACTCGAATCCCTACAGCAAGCGGATCACCCTCGCCCTGTCCCGCGTCCCGCACACCGCGAAGACGTACCAGGGGCCGCTGCTGGTGAACCCCGGCGGTCCCGGCGGCAGCGGTCTCTCGCTGGCCGGATTCGTCGCCTCCGCGCTGCCCAAGGCAGTGGCGGCGCAGTACGACGTCATCGGCTTCGACCCGCGCGGCGTCGGCGCGAGCAGGCCCGCCCTCGACTGCAAACCGGGCCAGTTCAAGCCGGTCCGCCCGGACTCCGTGCCGAGCACCAAGGCCCTGGAGAAGGCCAACCTCGACCGCGCGAAGTCCTTCGCCAAGGCCTGCGGCACGAAGTACGCGGACCTGCTGCCGTACATCGACACGATCAGCACCGTCCGCGACATGGACGCGATCCGCGGGGCGCTCGGCGCCAAGAAGATCAACTACTTCGGGTACTCGTACGGCACCTATCTCGGGGCCGTCTACGCCAAGCTCTACCCGCAGCGGGTCCGCCGGCTCGTCCTGGACTCCATCGTCGACCCCACCGGCGTCTGGTACGAGGACAACCTCAGCCAGGACTACGCCTTCAACGACCGTCACCTGGCGTTCCTCGCGTGGGTCGCGAAGAACAACGCCACCTACAAGCTCGGCACCGACCCGGCCAAGGTCGAGGCCAAGTGGTACGCGATGCGCGCGGCGCTGGCCAAGAAGCCGGCGCAGAAGAAGGTGGGCGCCTCCGAGCTGGAGGACACCTTCATCCCGGGCGGCTACTACAACGGCTACTGGCCCTACCTCGCCCAGGCGTTCGCGTCCTACGTGAACAGCAAGGACCCGGACCCGCTCGTCGAGGCCTACGACAACTTCGCGGCCGTCGACGCCTCGGGAGACAACGGGTACAGCGTCTACACGTCGGTGCAGTGCCGTGACGCCTCCTGGCCGCGCGACTGGCGCCAGTGGCGCAAGGACAACTGGGCGGTGTACGACAAGGCGCCGTTCATGGCCTGGAACAACGCCTGGTACAATGCGCCGTGCGCGTTCTGGCCGACGGACTCGCTGCGACCGGTGGACATCTCCAACCACCGGCTGCCGCCCACCCTGCTCTTCCAGGCGACCAACGACGCGGCCACCCCGTACGAGGGCGGCGTCACGGTCCATCAGCAGCTGCGCGGTTCCAGCCTGGTGGTCGAACAGGGCGGCGGGAACCACGGCATCACGCTGAGCGGCAACACCTGCCTGGACACGTACCTGGCGACGTATCTGACCGACGGCAAGGTGCCGCGCGGCGGTGGTGAGGTCGACGCGGTGTGCAAGACGCTGCCCGACCCCAAGCCGCTGACCACGAAGGCGGCGTCCCCCTCCGCGCGGGGCTCGGCGCTGCACGGACTGCTCGGCTTCCGGGGCTGAACCCCCGCTGAGCGATGCCCCGTCGGGGGCGCTGTCGGACCCGTGGTCCACCATGGACCCATGAGTGATCCGACGCGTGTCTCCGCCCCCGACGGGGTCGCCCCCGCCGCCGCGTACTCCCACGTGGTGACGGCCACGGGGCGCTTCGTGGCGGTCTCGGGCCAGCTCCCCCTGGACGAGGCCGGCGAGATCGTCGGGGAGGGCGACGCCGCGGCGCAGGCCCGCCAGGTCTTCGAGAACCTGCGCCGCTGTCTGGCGGCGGCGGACGCCACCTTCGACGACGTCGTCAAACTGACCTACTTCGTCACGGACATGGCCCACATGCCCGCGATCCGGGCCGCCCGGACCGCGCACCTGCCCGCCGACCGGCTTCCGGCCGCCTCCGCCGTCCAGGTCGCCGCGCTGGTGAGACCCGAGTTCCTGATGGAGATCGAGGCGTTCGCCGTGGTCGGCGCGTGAGCGCGCTCCGGGTCCGCGAGATGGCCCTCGACGACTGTCCGCGGGTGGCCGAGATCCGTGTGCGCGGCTGGCAGAGCGCGTACAGGGGCCTGATGCCGCAGTCGTATCTGGACGCGCTCAGCGTGACCGAGGACGCGGCGCGGCGCCGCGGCCACCTCGAACGCGCCGACGGCTCCGTGGTGAACCTGGTCGCGGAGCGGGACGGCGCGGTGGTCGGCTGGGTGTGCCACGGCCCCTACCGCGACGGCGAAGTAGGCCCCGCAGACGTCGAGTTGTACGCGATCTACGTACACCCGGACCTGGTGGGCCAGGGGGTCGGGCAGGCGCTGCTGCGGGCGTCCGTCGCCCGGTGCGTGGCGGCCGGGCGTGAGCGCATGCTGCTGTGGGTCCTCAGGGAGAACGCCCCGGCCCGCCGGTTCTACGAGCGGGCCGGTTTCGGCGCCGACGGCGCCGAGGAGCCCTTCGAGGCGGCCGGTGTCGAGGTGCCCGAGGTGCGCTACGTCCGGGCACTGACCCCCGAGTGACCCGGCCGCCGAACACCTGACCCGGCAGCCGTGCACCGGTCACAGCCGTGCCGCTAGCTCTCCTCCCGGGGCAGCCGGGCCAGTGCGCGGACGGCGGTCTCGGCGAATGCCGGGTGGGCCAGCGCCTCGTTCAGGACAGGGCGGGCCCGGGCGTCGCCCAGGGCGCCGAGGCCCTCCGCGCAGGCGAGCGCGACCCTGCGGTACGGGTCGTGCGGGAGCAGCCTGCGGCGCAGGACGGTGATCAGCGCGGGTACGGCCTCGGGGGCGCGGAGTTCGACCAGCAGCAGGACCGGCTGGAGCGCGTAGGCGACGCGCAGTTCGTTCGTGGCGAGCGCGGCGGCGGCGCGGGCCGTCCGCGGATCGCCGAGCCGGGCCAGGGCGCGGGCCGCGGACGCGCAGCGCTCGGGGTCGCGGTGGTTGAGCAGCAGGACGAGTGCCTCGAAGGCGCGGCGGTCACCGGCGGTCCCGAGCCGGAAGGCGACCAACTCCCTTGCCCACAGCGGCTGTCCCGGCTCGGTCAGCGCCGCCGCCAGGACGTCGGGGTCCTCGGTCGCCGCGAGTCGTTCGTACCCCGCGGAGCCCCCCGCCTCGGCCCGCACACGCTCCGTGAGTGATCGCAACGCTTCGTCCATGGGCCGAGCTTAGGCACGCCCGTGAGGTGCGGGGACCTACATCACAAAGTCGGGGGCTGGCGCGCTCGTTACCGGCGGGTTAAGCTCAGACGAGCGAGTTACCCACTCGTGTTGGACCTCTCGGTGGCCTGGTGACGCAGCCGCCGTGAGAGCAGTCGGTTCGGTACCTCAGGTATCGCAGTACGACACGGCTCCGGGACAGGGCCGGTCGGCTCCACCGCCACACGGGCGCGCTTTCTTCGGCGCCCCGTTCGCAACCGGGCGTGTGCGCTCGTCAGCCCGGCCAACACCCGCAACCTCCGCACTGTGTGCGCCTGTCGGCGTACCCGGGTGCACTCCTCAGTCGTCACCCTCTCCCAGGAGTCCCGCGATGGCCACTCCCCTGTCCGACACCCCCCTGTCCCCGCTGAAGACCGTCGCCGTCGTCGGCCTCGGCACCATGGGCACCGGCATCGCCGAAGTCCTGGCCCGGGCCGGCCGCGACGTCATCGGCATCGACGTCAGCGAGGCCGCGGCCGTCCAGGCCGTCGCCGCCCTCGAAGCCTCCACCGAACGCGCCGTGCGGCGCGGGCGGCTCAGCGAGCAGGAGCGGACGGACGCCCTCGGCCGGTTCCGCACCTCCACCGACCTCGCGGCCGCCGCCGACGCCGACCTCGTCATCGAGGTGACTCCGGAGTCGTACGACATCAAGCAGCAGGTCTTCCGGGCGCTGGACGGCATCGTGCGGCCCGAGACGATCCTCGCGACGGGCACCAACGCGCTGTCCGTGACCCGGCTCGCCGCCGACTCCTCCCGCCCCGAGCGCGTCCTCGGCCTGCACTTCTTCAACCCGGCGCCGGCCATGAAGCTCGTCGAGGTCGTCTCCTCGGTGCTGACCGCGCCGGCCGCCGTCGCCGCGGTCACCGACCTGGCCCTGGAACTCGGCAAGGAGCCCGTCGCGGTCGGGGACCGCCCCGGATTCGTCGCCGACGGACTGCTGTTCGGATACCTCAACCAGGCGGCCGCGATGTACGAGGCGAAGTACGCCTCCCGCGAGGACATCGACGCGGCCATGAAGCTCGGCTGCGGACTGCCCATGGGCCCGCTCGCGCTGCTCGACCTGATCGGCGTGGACACCGCGCGCACGGTCCTGGAGGCCATGTACGCCGAGTCGCAGGACCGGCTGCACGCCCCCGCGCCCGTCCTCAAGCAGCTCAGCGAGGCGGGCCTGACCGGGCGCAAGTCCGGGCGCGGCTTCTACTCCTACGACGCCCCCGGCGGCGCCACCGTCGTGCGGGACGCGCTGACGCCGCCGGAGGGAGGCACGCAGGCCCCCGGCCGCACCGTCCGCTCGGTCGGTGTCGCGGGGTCCGGGACGATGGCCTCCGGCATCGCGGAGGTCTTCGCGAAGGCCGGCCACACGGTCGTCCTCGCGGCCCGCAGCGAGGAGAAGGCGCAGGCCGCGAAGGCGCGGATCGGCAAGTCCCTCTCCCGCTCCGTCGACAAGGGCCGGCTGACCGCCGAGGCGGCGGCGCAGACCCTGGAGCGGATCACGCCGACCGGCAGCTACGACGACTTCGCCGACGTCGACCTGGCGCTGGAGGCGGTCGCCGAGGACCTGGAGGTCAAGCAACAGCTGTTCGGCGTCTTCGACAAGGTCTGCAAGCCGGGCGCGATCCTCGCCACCACCACCTCCTCGCTGCCCGTCGTCGCCTGCGCCCGCGCCACCTCGCGCCCGCAGGACGTGATCGGCATGCACTTCTTCAACCCGGCCCCGGCGATGAAGCTCGTCGAGGTCGTGCGGACCGTGCTGACCGCGGACGACGTGCACGCCACCGTGCGCGAGGTCTGCGCGAAGATCCGCAAGCACCCGGTGGACTGCGGTGACCGGGCCGGCTTCATCGTGAACGCGCTGCTGTTCCCGTACCTCAACAACGCGATCAAGATGGTGCAGGAGCACTACGCCTCGCTCGACGACATCGACGCCGCGATGAAGCTGGGCGGCGGCTACCCGATGGGCCCGTTCGAACTGCTCGACGTGGTCGGTCTCGACGTCTCGCTGGCCATCGAGAAGGTCCTGCACCGCGAGTTCCGCGACCCGGGACTGGCCCCCGCGCCGCTCCTGGAGCACCTGGTGGCCGCGGGCTGCCTCGGCCGCAAGACGGGCCGCGGTTTCCGCGAATATGCCCGCCGCTGAGCGTCCGGGCGACTCGTTCGCGGCGGACGCCGACTGGGGCGGACTGCTCGAACCGGCCGGAAACCCCTCGCCCGTCCCGGGCGGGGGGATCCCCGGACATGCGCGCTCTCCTGCACACATGCAGTACGTTCGGGTCATGCCCCAGCCCGCCAAGTCCTCACGTACCCCCGCCACGTCCGACGCTCCTCCGGAGAGCGCCGCGGGCAACCGCGCGGCGGCCCAACGGCTCAAGATGCGCCGGGAACTGGCGGCCGCGGCCATGGAGCTGTTCGCGACCAAGGGGTACGAGGCGACCACCGTCGACGAGATCGCCGCGCGGGCGGGGGTGGCCCGCCGCACCTTCTTCCGCCACTTCCGCTCCAAGGAAGAGGCGATCTTCCCCGACCACGACGACACCCTGATCCGGGCCGAGGCGGTGCTCAAGGCGGCGCCGGCGCACGAGCATCCGCTCGACACCGTGTGCCGCGGCATCAAGGAAGTCATGCGGATGTACGCGGCGCAGCCGGAGATCTCCGTCTCCCGCTACAAGCTGACCCGCGAGGTACCGACGCTGCGCGAGGCCGAGATCGCCTCCGTGGCGCGCTACGAGCGGCTCTTCACGCGCTATCTCCTCGGCCACTTCGACGAGCACGCGCACGACGACGACGCCAACGACGATCCGCTGCTCGCGGAGGTCGCCGCGTCGGCCGTGGTCACGGCGCACAACCACGTCCTGCGACGGTGGCTGCGGGCGGGCGGCCAGGGCGACGTGGAGACGCAGTTGGACCACGCCTTCGCCATCGTCCGCAAGACGTTCGGCACGGGGATCGGCGCGGGACGGGAGACCGCGCCGCGACCGGCCGCCGCCGCCTCGTCCTTCACCGAGGGGGACGTACTGGTGACCGTGGCCCGGGTGGACGCACCGCTGGACCAGGTGATGCGCACCATCGAGCAGGCACTCAAGGACCGGTCGTAACGGGCCCCTTACACACCTTCGGCAGTACCGCCCCTCCGCAGTGGCCGGACGGGTTGATTCAGCACCGGACGGGCTCCTTTTGAGCGCGTCCGGTGTTTTTATGCCCTGACCTGATCGATCATCGCTCACGTGTTACGTAAAGATTTCATCTGAGCGCAACTTTTGGCACTGCGTGCCTTGTCAGGTGACACGGCGTGCCATACGTTGAAGGAGTCCGGGCGGCCGGCGTGCAGAGACCCTTCGTACGCCGGCTGTCCCCGCAAGCCGATGGCCTGCGCGCCCGGACGCCTGCGTCACAGGCAACCTCTCGCGCACACCAAGCGCTGCCCAGCACCACCTCCGCCGGACCGACGGCACACCTCCACCCTCAGCAGCAGCACCGACGTAACCCTCAGCGTTCCCCTCAGGACGCTCATCGCCGGAGGCACCACGTGAAGGAAATCCTGGACGCGATCCAGTCGCGGACGGCCACGTCCGCCGACTTCGCCGCTCTTCCGCTCCCCGAGTCCTACCGCGCGATCACCGTGCACAAGGACGAGACGGAGATGTTCGACGGGCTCAGCACCCGCGACAAGGACCCCCGCAAGTCGATCCACCTGGACGACGTGCCGGTGCCGGAGCTCGGCCCCGGCGAGGCCCTGGTGGCCGTCATGGCGTCCTCCGTGAACTACAACTCGGTCTGGACGTCGATCTTCGAGCCGGTCTCGACCTTCAGCTTCCTGGAGCGCTACGGGCGGCTCAGCGACCTCACCAAGCGCCACGACCTGCCCTACCACATCATCGGCTCGGACCTCGCGGGCGTCGTACTGCGCACCGGCCCCGGCGTGAACTCCTGGAAGCCCGGCGACGAGGTCGTCGCGCACTGCCTGTCGGTCGAGCTGGAGTCCTCGGACGGCCACAACGACACGATGCTCGACCCCGAGCAGCGCATCTGGGGCTTCGAGACCAACTTCGGCGGCCTCGCCGAGATCGCGCTCGTCAAGTCCAACCAGCTGATGCCGAAGCCCGACCACCTGAGCTGGGAGGAGGCCGCCGCTCCCGGTCTGGTGAACTCCACCGCGTACCGGCAGCTGGTCTCCCGCAACGGCGCCGGGATGAAGCAGGGCGACAACGTCCTCATCTGGGGCGCGAGCGGCGGCCTCGGCTCGTACGCCACGCAGTTCGCGCTGGCCGGCGGCGCCAACCCGATCTGTGTCGTCTCCAGCGAGCAGAAGGCGGAGATCTGCCGGAAGATGGGCGCCGAGGCGATCATCGACCGCAACGCCGAGGACTTCAAGTTCTGGAAGGACGAGCACCACCAGGACCCCAAGGAGTGGAAGCGCTTCGGCAAGCAGATCCGCGAGCTGACCGGCGGCGAGGACGTGGACATCGTCTTCGAGCACCCGGGCCGCGAGACCTTCGGCGCGAGCGTCTACGTCACCCGCAAGGGCGGCACCATCGTCACCTGCGCCTCGACCTCGGGCTACAACCACGAGTACGACAACCGCTACCTGTGGATGTCGCTCAAGCGGATCATCGGCTCGCACTTCGCGAACTACCGCGAGGCGTGGGAGGCCAACCGGCTCGTCGCCAAGGGCAAGATCCACCCCACGCTCTCCAAGGTCTACTCCCTGGAGGACACCGGGCAGGCCGCCTACGACGTGCACCGCAACCTCCACCAGGGCAAGGTCGGCGTGCTCGCGCTGGCACCCCAGGAGGGTCTGGGCGTGCGCGACGAGGAGAAGCGCGCCCGGCACATCGACGCCATCAACCGCTTCCGGAACGTCTGAGGTCCGCCATGACCGAGCGTCAGCCCGCCCCGGCGAGGGCGGAGAAGGACCGGCCGTGGCTCATGCGCACGTACGCCGGACACTCCACCGCCGAGGCGTCCAACGAGTTGTACCGCCGCAACCTCGCCAAGGGGCAGACGGGCCTGTCCGTGGCCTTCGACCTGCCCACCCAGACCGGCTACGACCCCGACCACATCCTCGCCCGCGGCGAGGTGGGCCGGGTCGGGGTCCCGGTCTCGCACGTCGGTGACATGCGCCGGCTGTTCCAGGACATCCCCCTGGACCAGATGAACACCTCGATGACCATCAACGCCACCGCCATGTGGCTGCTGGCGCTCTATCAGGTCGTCGCCGAGGAGCAGGGCGTCGACATCACCAAGCTCCAGGGCACCACCCAGAACGACATCGTGAAGGAGTACCTGTCGCGGGGCACGCACGTGTTCCCGCCGGTCCCCTCCCTCCGTCTCACGACGGACATGATCACGTACACGGTGAACCACATCCCCAAGTGGAACCCGATCAACATCTGCAGCTACCACCTGCAGGAGGCGGGCGCCACACCGGTCCAGGAGATCGCCTACGCGATGTCCACCGCGATCGCCGTCCTGGACGCGGTGTTCGCGTCCGGACAGATCGCCGAGGACCGCAAGGGCGATGTCGTGGCCCGGATCTCCTTCTTCGTGAACGCGGGCGTCCGCTTCATCGAGGAGATGTGCAAGATGCGGGCGTTCGGCCGGATCTGGGACAAGATCACGCGCGAGCGGTACGGCATCGAGAACCCCAAGCAGCGCCGCTTCCGCTACGGCGTCCAGGTCAACTCCCTCGGTCTGACCGAGGCGCAGCCGGAGAACAACGTCCAGCGGATCGTGCTGGAGATGCTCGCCGTGACGCTCTCCAAGGACGCCCGCGCCCGCGCCGTCCAACTGCCCGCCTGGAACGAGGCGCTGGGCCTGCCCCGCCCCTGGGACCAGCAGTGGTCGCTGCGCATCCAGCAGGTCCTCGCACACGAGAGCGACCTGCTGGAGTACGAGGACATCTTCGAGGGCTCGCACGTCGTCGAGGCCAAGGTCGCGGCCCTCGTCGAGGAGTCGCTCGCCGAGATGGACCGGATCGAGGAGATGGGCGGCGCGATGGCCGCCGTCGAGTCGGGCTACCTGAAGTCGCAGCTCGTCTCCTCGCACGCCGAGCGGCGGGGCCGTATCGAGTCCGGCCAGGAGAAGATCGTCGGCGTCAACATCTACGAGTCGACCGAGCCGAACCCGCTCACGGCCGACCTGGACGCGGCGATCCAGACGGTCGACCCGGCCGTCGAGGCCCGTGTCGTCGCCGCGCTCCAGACCTGGCGGGACACGCGCTACCAGCCGCCCTTCAACCACCCGCGCCCGTGCAAGGCGCTGGAGCGGCTGACGGAGGCCGCCGAGGGCACCGGCAACCTCATGGAGGCCACCCTGGAGTGCGCCCGCGCCGGCGTCACGACCGGCGAGTGGGCCGGGGCCCTGCGCGAGGTGTTCGGCGAGTTCCGCGCCCCCACCGGCGTCTCGTCCGCGCCCGTCGCGGTCAGCGCCGGGGAGGGCACCGGACTCGCCCTGGTGCGCCGCAAGGTGGAGCTGACGGCCCGGGACCTGGGGGTCGGCAAGCTCCGGTTCCTGGTGGGCAAGCCGGGCCTCGACGGGCACTCCAACGGCGCCGAGCAGATCGCCGTGCGGGCCCGCGACGCCGGGTTCGAGGTGGTCTACCAGGGCATCCGGCTCACCCCGGAACAGATCGTGGACGCGGCCGTCGACGAGGACGTGCACGCCGTGGGCCTGTCCATCCTGTCCGGCTCACACGCCCAGTTGGTGCCGGACGTCCTGGAGAAACTGCGCAAGGCCGGCGCCGCCGACATCCCGGTGATCGCGGGCGGGATCATCCCGAACGCCGACGCCGAACAACTGCGTGCCGCGGGAGTGGCCGCCGTCTTCACCCCGAAGGACTTCGACATCACCGGAATCATCGGCCGTATCGTCGACGAGATCCGCAAAGCGAACAAGCTCGGCCCCCTGGAGGTCCCCGCATGACTACGCCCGTCAACCGTCTGCGTCCGCGCCGCTCCTGTCTCGCGGTGCCGGGAAGCAACCCGCGGTTCCTGGAGAAGGCGCAGGGGCTCCCCGCGGACCAGGTCTTCCTCGACCTGGAGGACGCGTGCGCGCCGCTGGCCAAGCCCGACGCCCGGCACACCATCGTCAAGTTCCTCAACGAGGGCGACTGGACCGGCAAGACGCGGGTCGTGCGCGTCAACGACTGGACCACCGAGTGGACGTACCGCGACGTCGTCACGGTCGTCGAGGGCGCGGGGCCGAACCTCGACTGCATCATGCTGCCGAAGGTCCAGGACGCCCAGCAGGTGGTGGCGCTCGACCTGCTGCTGACGCAGATCGAGAAGACGATGGGCTTCGAGGTCGGCAAGATCGGCATCGAGGCGCAGATCGAGAACGCCCAGGGGCTCAACAACGTCAACGCGATCGCGCAGGCCTCCCCGCGCGTCGAGACGATCATCTTCGGCCCGGCCGACTTCATGGCGTCCATCAACATGAAGTCGCTGGTCGTGGGCGAGCAGCCGCCCGGCTACCCGGCGGACGCCTACCACTACATCCTGATGAAGATCCTGATGGCCGCCCGCGCCAACAACCTCCAGGCGATCGACGGCCCCTACCTGCAGATCCGCAACGTCGAGGGCTACCGCGAGGTCGCGCAGCGCGCCGCCGCGCTCGGTTTCGACGGCAAGTGGGTGCTGCACCCGGGCCAGGTGGAGGCCTCCAACGAGATCTTCTCCCCCTCCCAGGAGGACTACGACCACGCCGAGCTGATCCTGGACGCGTACGACTACTACACGTCCGAGGCGGGCGGCAAGAAGGGCTCCGCGATGCTCGGCGACGAGATGATCGACGAGGCCAGCCGCAAGATGGCCCTCGTCATCTCCGGCAAGGGCCGGGCCGCCGGCATGCGGCGCACGTCCACCTTCGAAGCCCCGGAGGCCTGAGCACCATGCAGTTCGGACGCACCTACGAGGAGTTCGAGGTCGGCGCGGTCTACAAGCACTGGCCCGGCAAGACGGTCACCGAGTACGACGACCACCTGTTCTGCCTGCTGACCATGAACCACCACCCGCTCCACCTGGACAGCAACTACGCGGAGAAGACCACCGACTTCGGCCGCAACGTCGTCGTCGGGAACTACGTCTACTCGCTGCTCCTCGGCATGTCCGTACCGGACGTGTCGGGCAAGGCGATCGCCAACCTGGAGATCGAGTCGCTGAAGCACGTGGCGCCGACCTTCCACGGCGACACGATCTACGGCGAGACGACGGTCCTCGACAAGACGCCCTCCCGCTCCAAGTCGGACCGCGGGATCGTGTACGTCGAGACCAAGGGCTACAAGCAGGACGGCACGCTGGTCTGTGTCTTCCGCCGCAAGGTGATGGTCCCCACCGAGACGTACATCAAGGAGCGCGGCGGCGAGCAGCCCGGCCGCCCCCGGCTCAAGGAGCAGGAGAAGTAGCCATGGCGCGACTCGCCCAGACCGCCGGTCTCACGGACGTCCAGCGGGAGATCCTCTCCACCGTCCGGGACTTCGTGGACAAGGAGATCATTCCGGTCGCGACCGAGCTGGAGCACCGCGACGAGTATCCGCAGGACATCGTCGACGGCCTGAAGGAACTCGGCCTGTTCGGCCTGATGATCCCCGAGGAGTACGGCGGTCTCGGTGAGTCCCTCCTGACGTACGCGCTGTGCGTCGAGGAGATCGCGCGCGGCTGGATGTCCGTCTCCGGCATCATCAACACGCACTTCATCGTGGCGTACATGCTCAAGCAGCACGGCACGCAGGAGCAGAAGGACCACTTCCTGCCGCGGATGGCGCTCGGCGAGGTGCGCGGCGCGTTCTCGATGTCGGAGCCGGCGCTCGGCTCGGACGTGTCGGCGATCTCGTCGAAGGCGGTGAAGGACGGCGACGAGTACGTCCTGAACGGCCAGAAGATGTGGCTGACGAACGGCGGGACGTCGACGCTGGTGGCCGTTCTGGTCCGAAGTGACGAAGGACACCCCGAGGGCACGGCGCCCCACAAGTCGATGACGACCTTCCTGGTGGAGAAGGAGCCCGGCTTCGGCGAGGTCCGCCCCGGCCTCACCATCCCCGGGAAGATCGACAAGATGGGTTACAAGGGGGTCGACACCACCGAACTCATCATGGACGGACTGCGCATTCCGGCCGATCGGGTGCTCGGCGGCACCACGGGCCGAGGGTTTTACCAAATGATGGACGGAGTGGAGGTCGGCCGGGTCAACGTCGCGGCCCGTGGCTGCGGTGTCGCCCAGCGTGCTTTCGAACTGGGCGTCTCGTATGCCCAGCAACGCCACACTTTCGGCAAGGCGATCGCCCAGCACCAGGCCATCCAGTTCAAGCTGGCCGAGATGGCTACCAAGGTCGAGGCGGCCCATGCAATGATGGTGAACGCGGCTCGCAAAAAGGACTCCGGGGAACGAAACGACCTCGAAGCAGGGATGGCGAAGTACCTCGCCTCCGAGTACTGCAAGGAGGTCGTGGAGGATGCTTTCCGGATCCACGGCGGCTACGGCTTCTCCAAGGAGTACGAGATCGAGCGCCTCTACCGCGAGGCGCCGATGCTGTTGATCGGTGAAGGTACCGCCGAAATCCAGAAAATGATCATCGGCCGCAGGCTGCTCGAAGAGTATCGACTCCAGGGCTAGATGTCCTGGTTCGGGGTGTTTTCATCGCGAAGAAGATCACACCCCGTCAACACTCTTCGGCCGTCGACTCCGCTTCCTGGCTTGCCCAGTTGTGGTGCGCGACCGGTACGATCGCGTGAAAGCCGCCGTCCCCCGTAAGAGCGCGGCATCATCCGCTACGAAGGTCATCCATGCCCCACAGCCAAACCTCTGCACCTCGCGACAGCCGGACCGGCGTCCGCCTCGCGCGCGGAGCATCGCCGTGGCTCCTCCCGACCGTCGCCACCGCAGCACTCAGCCTGGCCCGTTCGCGCCGCTCCGGCGCGGCCCGGGCCGTGGCCGTACCCGCCACCGCGCTCGCGGCCGGGATGCTGTGGTTCTTCCGCGACCCCGAGCGCGAGATCGCTCAGGGCCGGGTCATCTCGCCCGCCGACGGTGTGGTGCAGAGCATCATGCCGTGGAAGGACGGACGGACCCGCGTCGCGATCTTCATGAGCCCGCTCAACGTCCACGTCAACCGTGCGCCCCTCTCCGGCACGGTGACGTCGGTGGAGCACATCCCCGGCGGGTTCGTTCCGGCGTTCAACAAGGAGAGCGAGAACAACGAGCGCGTCGTCTGGCACTTCGACACCGAGCTCGGTGACATCGAGATGATCCAGATCGCCGGCGCCGTGGCTCGTCGCATCGTCCCTTACATCCCCCAGGGCACCAAGGTCGAGCAGGGCGACCGGATCGGACTGATCCGCTTCGGCTCGCGCGTCGACATCTACCTGCCCGAGGGTGTCGAGGTCGATGTGGAGGTCGGTCAGAAGACCGTGGCTGGGGTGACTCGAATTGACCGTGGTTGATCCTGAGACACAGGCCGGCTGGGTGCCGGAGGCCGACGACATCGACGACGACGAGGAGATGCCCCTCTCGCTCCGTCTGTCGATAGCGGACACCCTCACCCTCGGTAACGCCACGTGCGGCTTCATGGCGGTGTACTTCACCACCACGGGCATTCTGATCCCGCACCTCACCGGCAGCCAGGAGACGGGCATGGCGCGGCACAGCGCCGCCACGGCCGTCATCCTCATGCTCTGCGCGGCCGTCTTCGACCTCTTCGACGGTCTGGTCGCCCGCAAGCTGCGCTCCTCCCCCATGGGCGCCGAGCTGGACAACCTGTCGGACCTGATCAGCTTCGGCCTCGCGCCGGCGTACTTCGTCCTGGTCTACGGCATGGTCGCGGACGACGCGCATCAGCGGGTCGCTGCCGTCGGTGCCATCGTGGTGCTGCTGGCGGTGGTGCTGAGACTGGCGCGGTTCTCGTGCGTGACGGTCAAGGACGGCACCTTCCAGGGCATGCCGTCCCCGTTCGGAGCCCTCACCGTCGTCTCCATCGTGCTGCTGGAGCTGCCGTTCGTCGCCACGCTCATGGCGATCATCGGCACCGCCTGGCTGATGGTGAGCCGGGTCGAGTACCCGAAGCCGCGGGGCCGCCTCGCGGTCGCGATGCTCTCCTGGATCGTCCTCTCGATGGGTCTCCTGGCCGCGTGGGCGTTCGACGCCCCGAGCGGTCAGCTGCTCCTGCAGACCGGCTGTGCGCTCCAGCTGGTCATGGGAGCGGTCATCCCGCTGTTCGCCACGGCCCGCCGGGTGAACAACTTCCGGGACAACCGCCGCGAGGCACGGGCCGCTCAGCTCCCGTAACCCCGCGTACATCGTCACAAGGGCCCCGAACCATCCGGTTCGGGGCCCTTGTGCGTGAGCGGGACGGGTCAGGAAGCGCCAGGGGTGTATCCCTGGGCGGCGGACGAGGCCTCGGCCTCCTGGACGACCTTCATGCCGCCCACGGCGCTCTTGTCGGGCCGCAGGATGACGCTCTCCTTGGAGGAGGCCGCCTTCGGGTCGCCGAAGTTCTGGGTGACGCCGAAGCCCGGGTCGAACGCGTCGATGGTCAGCAGGGCCTTGTCCACGCCCTCGCGGGTGAGGTCCTTGGCCGCGCAGGCCTTCTTCAGGGCCTCCCCGAACGCGGAGGCGGCGGTCCAGCCGGCCACCACGCCGTTGTCGAGGCTGTCCTTGGGGTAGGCGGCCTTGTAGTCCGCGACCAGCTTCTTCGCCTGCGGGGTGTCGGCCCCGATCGGCAGCGACGGCGAGGCCACGTAGTAGTTCGCCTCCAGCGCGGGGGCGGCAGGGGTGGCGAGGAGCTGCGGGGCGTACGCCGAGTTGTTCCCGATGATCGGGACGCCGAACTTGCTCGCCGCCGCGACCCCGACGAGCGAGGCCGCCTGCCGCGGGCCCGCGCTGATCACGATGGCCTTGACCCCCGCCTTCTTCAGGGCGACGACCTGCCCGGTCATGTCGTTGTCCGTGGGCTTGATCTTCTGCTCGACGACCTTGAGACCCGCCTCCTTCGCCATGTACCGGGAGCCGGTCAGGGCGTTCTCGCCGTAGTCCCCCTCGAAGTACACGTGCCCGATCCTGTCGCCCTTCTTGAGGCCCTTCTCCTTCATCAGGAAGTCGATCGCGTTGATCGTCTCGATGTCGTACGTGGAGCCGATGACCCGGATGTACGGGCTGCCCAGCAGCGTCGCCGACCAGGCCTGCGGCAGCACGAGCGCCTTGTCCTGGCCGTCGATGCGCTGCTTGACGGCGGCCACGAAGGGCGAGCCGATGAACTGGGTGAAGCCCAGCACCTTCGGTGCCAGCTCCGTGTAGCCGGAGACGGCCTTCTGCGGGTCGTAGCCGTGGTCCCGGACGGTCAGCGCCAGCTTGTAGCCGCAGACCCCGCCGTCGGCGTTGGTCTGCTTCACGTACAGCTGCTGGGCCTGGGTGACGCTCTTGCCGAGTGTCGCGTACACGCCGGTCATGTCGGTGAGCACGCCGAGGTTGATCGTCTTGCCGGAGATCCCGTCGCCGGTCTTCACCCCGCCTGCCGCGGGCTTGTCACCGCCGTCGTCGTCCTTGGCCTTGGAGCTGCAGCCGGCCAGCACGAGCAGTGCGGCCAGCGCCCCGGCGGCCATCCTGGCCGTATGTGTCGTTCTCATCGTTCCTCCCCTGCAATGGCCCCGGGACGGGGCCGGACGCGGAGCCGGGCGGCCACCCTGACCAGGCCGCCCGGCAGAAAGAGCACCACCGCCACGACAGCGGCGCCGTACAGGTACCGGGCTGCCTCACCGGGTGCGATCCCGCCGGTGCCCGGGTCGGAGACCAGGGGCAGCGCGTCGCTGTAACGGGTGAGCAGCTGGGGCAGCAGCGAGACGAAGACGGCTCCCACCACCGCCCCCGAGACCGAACCGAGCCCGCCGATGACGATCATGGCGAGGTATTCGAGCGAGAGCGTGATCCCGAAGTAGTCGGGCACCGTCCGCTGGAAGACCAGGGCGAGCAGCACCCCGGCCACTCCGGCGTACATCGAGGACAGGACGAACACGGCGGCGCGGTAGCGGGCGACCGGCACGCCGATCACCCCGGCCGCGATCCGGTGGTCGCGGATCGCGTTCATGGCCCGCCCCGGACGGCCGCGCAGCACCCCGCGGGCGAACAGCCCGCAGCCGAGGAGCAGCACGAGACCCGCGTACCAGAGCTTCTCCGCCGAGCCGAAGGGCACGGCCGCGACGACGACCTCACGCTCGTCGAAGGTGAGGCCGAAGAGGCTCAGCGGCGGTACGTCGCGGCCGTTGAAGCCGCCGGTCAGATCCGTCGCGTTGAACAGGACGTGCTGCCCGATGAAGATCAGGGCGAGCGTGGCGATGCCGAGGTAGGCACCGCGCAGCCGGCCCGCGATCGGGCTGAACAGTCCTCCGGCCATCCCGGAGACGGCCACGGCGAGCACGGCCGCCAGCCAGGTCGGCAGGCCCAGCCCGGTCAGGCCTTCGCCCCCGTCGGCGGCGAACACGCAGTAGCCGTAGGCGCCGACCGCGAGGAAGAAGGCGTGACCCATGGAGAGCTGGCCGGTGGCTCCGGTGAGGAGGTTCAGGCCGATCGCGCCGATCGCCGCGGCCATCGCGAACAGTCCCGCCTGGAGCCAGAACCGGTCGAGGTAGAACGGCAGGGCGAGCAGCAGGAGGACGCCCGCGGCCCACAGCACGGCACGGGTGCCGGGCCGTCGGACGGCCCGGCGTGGAGCGGTCGGCGGCGCGCTGCTCGCCTCGTCGCGGGTGAGGACCTCAGACACGGGCGAGCTCCTTCGTACCGAACAGCCCGGCGGGCCGGATGAGCAGGATCGCGACCATCACGAGGTAGGGCGCGAGGTCGCCGAGGCCGCGCCCGAGGAAGGTGAGGTCGCTCTGGTAGCCGGTGGCGAGTGACTCGGTGACCCCGACGAGGAGGCCGCCGACGAGCGCGCCGGTCGTCGAGTCGAGGCCGCCGAGGATCGCCGCGGGGAACGCCTTGAGCGCGGCGAGCGAGGTGGCGCGTTCCAGCCCGGGGGTCGGGAAGACGGTCAGGAACAGCGCGGCGACGGCGGCGAGTGCGCCCGCGACCGCCCAGGCGCCCAGCGACACCCGTCCGAGCCGCACGCCCATCAGGGCCGCGGTCTCCGGGCTCTCCGCGGCGGCCCGCATGGCCACGCCCCAGGAGGTGAAGCGGAAGGCGAGCAGGAAGACGGTGATGAGCAGGGCCGCCGTGACGAACGCGGCGATCCTGGTGTGCGCGAGGGAGACCGGTCCGACGGTGAGGACGGCGTTGCCCCAGGGGTCGCCCATCGCGAGGACGTCCGTGCCGATCCGCCGGGTCAGTTCGGTGGTGAGCAGGATGTCGACGCCGATGGTGACGATGGCGAGGACGCTCTGGTCGGTGCCCCGGTAGCGCCGCATCACGAGGAACTCCACGGCGGCCCCCACCAGGGCCGCGCCCGCGACCCCGGCGAGCAGGGCGGGCCAGAAGCCGATGTCGTCGTGGAGGGTCGCGGTGACGTAGCCGCCCGCGAGGAGCAGCGAGGCGTGCGCGAAGTTCACGACCTCGGTGGCCCGGAAGATGACGACGAAACCGAGGGCGATGAGGGCGTAGACGGAGCCCATGGACAGGCCGTTGAGCAGGAGTTCGACGAAGGTGCTCATGAAGCGGTCTCCTCTGGCTCGGCGCGCTCGCCCAGGTAGGCCCGCACCACCGCCGGATCGTTCTGTACGTCTGCGGGGGCGCCGTCGGCGATGCGGCGCCCGAAGTCCAGTACGGTCACCGCGTCCGCGAGCCGCATCACCACCCCCATGTCGTGCTCCACCAGGACGATGGAGATGCCGAGGCTGTCGCGGACGCCCGCGACGACCGCCGCCGTACGGCGCCGTTCGTCGGCGGTCATGCCGGCGACGGGCTCGTCGAGGAGCAGCACCCGGGGTTCCATGCACAGCGCCCGTGCCAGCTCGGCGAGTTTCTGCTGCCCGTACGGGAGGGAGCCAGCGGGCCGGTCGAGCTGTCCTTCGAGTCCGACGAACGCGGCGATCTCACGGACGCGTTCGCGGTGCCGCCGGTCCTCGCGGGCCGCCGCCGGCAGTCGCAGCCCGGCGGCGACGAATCCGGTGCGGGTCAGCCGGTGCCGGCCGAGCAGGAGGCAGTCCTCGACGGTGGCGTGCGGCGGCAGGGCGAGGTTCTGGAAGATGCGGGCCACGCCGAGACCGGCGATGCGGTGCGGGGGCAGCCCGGTGAGTTCCCGGTCACCGAGCCGGACGCTGCCGGCGGCGGGCCGGCAGACGCCGGACAGCACGTTGAAGCAGGTCGACTTGCCCGCGCCGTTCGGCCCGATCAGGGCGTGCACGGTGCCGGGGCGGACGGTGAAGCTCACCGCGTCGAGCGCGGTCAGCCCGGCGAACCGGACCGTCACGTCCCTGACCTCCAGCGGCGGGATGCCGGGGGCCGCGCCGTCCCGGGCCCCGGCGGGTCCCCCGGTGCCGGTGCCCGGCGCGTGCCCGGGCGGGTCGGACGGGGGGTCCGGTACGGGCCCGGCCGGCTGCCCCGTCCGCGCGGCGCCGGTGGTCTGCGTGGTGTCGTGCGGTGCCGCTCCGTCGCGTTCCTTCACGGCGGCTCACCCCTTCCAGCGGGACAGGGACGGGAGGCCGTCGCGCGTGGTCGCCCCGTCGGCCGCGGCGTCCTCGTCGACGACGCCGAGATAGCGGCGGCGCACCTCGTCGGAGGCGGCGAGTTCGTCCGCGGCACCCGACAGGGTCACCTCGCCGACCTCCAGCACGTAGGCGGTGGTGGCGAGCCGCAGGGCGAGGGCGGCGTTCTGTTCGACGAGCAGGACGGAGGTGCCCTGTTCGTTGATCTCCCGCACGGTGTCGGCGATCCGCGCGGCCATCAGCGGGGCGAGCCCGAGCGAGGGCTCGTCGAGCAGCAGCACCTTGGGGGCGCCCATGAGGGCCCGGCCGACGGCGAGCATCTGCTGTTCCCCTCCGGACAGCAGTCCCGCCCGCTGCTGGGCGCGGTCGGCGAGCACCGGGAACAGGTCGTGCACGCGCCGCAGGGCCCGCGCCCGGTCCACCCGGCCGCCGGTGCCGCCGAGCGCCCCGGCGCGCAGGTTGTCCGCGACCGTCATCCGGGCGAACACCCGGCGCCCCTCCGGGACCTGGGACACCCCGGCGGCCACCACCCGGTCCGGCGCCAGCCGGTCCAGCGGTCGTCCCCCCAGCGTGACCGTGCCGCCGGTCACCGCTCCCCCGTGGAAGGAGAGCGTCCGGCACACCGCCCGCAGCAGCGTCGACTTGCCCGCGCCGTTGCCGCCGAGGACCGTCACGACGGTCCCCTCCGGCACCTCCAACGACACGTGGCGCAGTGCGCGTACGGGGCCGTATCCGACCGACAGTTCCCGCACGAGCAGAGCGGAACCGCCCATGGCACCTCCCTTGTTCTCGCTCGGTGTGGCGCTCACCTCAGCACCGGCACAACGGCCCGTCCACGGCCCGCGGCCGAATCGCGGCGGCAGCCCAGCGGTGGTGCCCGCCCGTTGTGCACGCGCACAACACCGCGTGTCAGGGGCCTGTGCGGGCCCCCGCCGGGGTGGCATCCTCCGGCCATGGGTGGGCGCAGACCGCGAACCGGTCATGACTGGAAGCTGCTCGCGGAGTCGTGTGTGGCTCTGCTGGAACGGCTGCCCGAGCTCGTCGACGAGCACATCAGGCAGCTGACCGAGTACTCCCCCGTCTACGGACAGGTGCTGCCGCACGACCAGCAGTGGCGGGAGGCGGAGACCGCGATGCGCATCGGCATCCAGGCGATCTCCGCCCCACGGGACTCACCGCGCCGCGATCTGGAGCACGCCGAGGAGGCCGGCCGGCGGCGGGCCCAGCAGGGGCTGCCGCTCGAACTCCTCGTGCACGCCTACCGTTCCGCGGGCTATCTGGTGTGGGACGCGCTGATGGAGAGCGCGGCCGGCCGCGAGCCCGAGCGGCTCTCCGTGCTCATGCGGTGCGCCACGATGGTGTGGTCGGCGGTCGACGTGCAGGCCGCGACCGCCTCGGAGTCCTATCTCGCGACCGAACGGGAGCTGCGGCGGCGCACCGACGAGCGGTTGCAGGCCCTGCTCGACGCGCTGCTGGAGGGGCAGGAGGCGCCGGGTCTCGCGGCCCGCGCCGCCGCCGGGCTCGACCTGCCCGAGCACGGCCCGTACGCCGTCGTCGTCCTGCGCACCGAGCGCCACGACGCACGCGACGGACGGGATGTGCGGGACGGGCGTGACGGGTGTGTCCGGCCGATGCTCGGCGCGGGGCTGCGGTTCATCTGGCGGATGCGGGCCGACTGCGAGATCGGCGTGGTGGCGCTGGACCCCGGGCAGGGCCTGGACGCCGTGGCCCGGCTGCTGGACGGGCGGCGCTCGGGTCCGGGCGGGATCAGCCCGGTCGTCTCGGGGCTCGGCGAGCTGGGGCGGGCCAGGCGCTGGGCGGAACTGGCGCTGCGCACCTGTCCGCCGGACGCGACCGGCGTCGTACGCCTCGACCAGCGGATGGCGACCGCGCTCGTGGTGAGCCAGCCGGAACTGGCGGGCCGGCTGGTGTCGGACGTGTTCGGCGCGCTGCTGGAGCTCGAACCCGGCGACCGGGCCGTGCTGATCGAGACGCTGGACATGTGGCTGGCCTGCGAGGGCTCGGCGGGCCGGGCCGCGGGCCGCCTGTACTGCCACCGGAACACCGTCTTCAACCGGCTGCGCCGCCTGGAGCAACTGACGTCCCGCTCCTTGGCCCGCCCCCGCGACCTGATCGAGATGACCCTGGCCCTGGACGCGTACCGGCTGGCGGGGACGGGAACGGGGACGGCTCGGTGAGCCGCGGCGAGCCGCTACCGAAGGCGGTACGGGCCGCGGGCGCCGACCCGCCGAGACACCAGGGATCACCGCCGCGGGCCCGCGCGGCGAGCGGCGTGGCCCGACACCGCGGCCGGTCGCGCAGACCGCGCTGGGAGGGGATGCCCGCCCCCGGCGGAGCGGCACGGTGCAACACCACGAGCGGCAGCCGAGGCCGCCGGCACGTGCGCGGCGGTTCGCCGAGAGACCGCGGGCGGCCCTCGCGAGCCCGCGCGGGGAGAACGGCGAGATCGGACACCACGGCCTGCCGCCGCGCGCCGCGTGCGGAGGTGGAGCCTCCGCATCACGGAGCGGCACGATGCGTCACGGAGCGGCACGGTGCGGCACGTCGGCTTCCTACGGCGGTACGGCCCGCGCCGGGAAGGCCCGGTCGCAGAGCACGGCGGGTCGCCGCAGGCGGAACGGGGGCGGCGTGGGTCGTGCGGCGCGGGTCCTTCGCGGGGCGGGCCGGCCGGGACGAGAAGTCGTGGCCGGCCCGCCCCGTGAGGTCAGGACAGGAAGTCGCGCCCGATGTTCTCCGCGACGCGTTCCAGGATGGGGCCCGCGTCGGCGATGCACTTGGCGATGTCGGGTTCGACCTCGGTGAGGGGGTAGGCCCGGCGGATCCCGGCAGTGCCGAGGGCCTCCGGCCGCAGGGCGAGCCGGCCGCAGACCGCGACGACGTCCTTGCCCCCGGCACGGGCGGCGGCCGCGACCCCGGCGGGAGCCTTGCCGTGCAGGGTCTGCTCGTCGAGGGACCCCTCGCCGGTGATCACCAGCGTGGCCCGCTCCAGGGCGGGCGCGAACCCGAGGACGTCGAGCATGACCTCGATCCCGGCCCGGAAGCGCGCGCCGAGGACGAGCGCCCCGTAGCCGATGCCACCCGCGGCACCCGCGCCGGGCGCGGCGGCGTACTCGGCGGCCTTCGGCCCGATCGCCTTCTCCAGAACCGTGGCGAAGTGCGCGAGCGCGGCGTCCAGCGTCGCCACGTCGTCGGGGCTCGCGCCCTTCTGCGGGCCGTACACGGCGGGCGCCCCCTTGGGCCCCGTCAGCGGGTTGTCCACGTCGCTGGCGAGGACGAGGTCGACGGCGGCGAGCCGCTTGTCCAGGCCGGACAGGTCCGCGCTCTCCACGTCACGCAGCGCGCCGCCGCCGGGCGCCACCGGCGTACCGTCCGCGTCGAGGAAACGCGCGCCGAGCGCGGCCAGCATGCCCGCGCCGCCGTCCGTGGTCGCACTGCCGCCGACGCCGAAGACGATGGTGCGCGCACCGGCGTCCAGCGCGGCACGCAGCAGCTCCCCGGAGCCGTACGTCGAGGCCGTCAGGGGCGCGAAGACGCCCGCGGGCAGCCGCTGCAACCCGCTGGCCTCGGCCATCTCCACCACCGCGGTGTCCCCGCGCAGCGCGTACGCGGCGGTCACCTCGTCGCCGAGCGGCCCTGCGACCCGCACCTCGCGGCGCTCGAACCCGGCCGCGACCGCCGCGTCGACGGTGCCGTCGCCGCCGTCGGCCACCGGCAGCGACTCGACCTCGACGTCCGGCACGGCCCGGCGCAGTCCGGCCGTCACGCGCTCGGCGACCTGTACGGCCGTCAGCGATCCCTTGAACTTGTCCGCGGCGATGAGCACACGGGGGGTCCGATCCACTGCAGCGTCCGCCACCTTGTATTCCCCTTGCTTTCGGGCCTTGCACACGTCAAGGCCAGTCGCGCCGCTGCGACCTTAACCGGAGGAAGCCCTCGCCGTCATGCCCCGCCCGGCCCGCGGGACGGCCCGCGGGCCGGCTCCCGATCCCTGGCCGGGGGCCTCCGGAACGCAAGGCTCCGCGCCGGACGGGCAGGAGCGTCCGGAAACGGGTACACCCAAGCCATGACCCCTGTGGGCACCGAACTCGCCGACCGCGTCCTCGGGGGCTGGCTGGGCCGGATCGCGGGCAACAGGCTCGGCAAGCCGGTCGAGGAGGGCGACCACTGGACGCGGGACCGCATCGACCGCCACCTGCGACAGGCCTCGGCCCTGCCCCTCACCGACCTCCTCCCCGCGCCCGCCGGTGACGGGGCGGGCGAGGACTTCACGGCGCGGCCCGAGCTGCAGGGGTGCGTGCGCGGCCGGATCCACGGCAGCGTCCGGGACGACGACGTGGACTACGCCATCCTCGGTCTGTACCTGCTGGAGACCCACGGCTTCTCCTTCAGCACCGAACAGGTCGGCTACCTGTGGCTGCTGCGTCTGCCGTATCTGCGGACGTTCACGGCGGAGCGGGCCGCCTACCGCAACCTCGCCCAGGGGCTGAGGCCCCCGTTGACGGCGACGTACGAGAACCCGTACCAGGAGTGGATCGGCGCGCTGATCCGCGCCGACATCTACGGCTGGACCTGCCCGGGGCTGCCGCGCCGCGCCGCCTCCCTGGCCCGCCGGGACGCGGTCCTCTCGCACACCGGCAACGGCGTGTACGGCGCGATGTGGGCGGCGGCGCTGATCTCCGCCGCGTTCAGCGCCGCGACCGTCCGGGACGCGCTGGACACGGCGCTCACCGTCATCCCGGCGAGCAGCCGCCTCGCCCGTGCCGTGCGCCGGGTCCTCGCCCTCCACGAGACCCGGATGACCTGGGAGGACACGCTCACCACGGTGTCCGAGGAGACAGCGACGCTCGGCCGGCTCCACACGGTCCCCAACGCCGCGGTGCTGACGGCCGGCCTGCTGTACGGCGACGGCGACTTCACCCGTACCGTCACGCTGGCCGTCCGCGGCGGCCTGGACACCGGCTCGAACGGCGCGGCCGCGGGGTCCGTCGCGGGCGTCCTGTGCGGCGCCGCGGCGGTTCCCGCCCAGTGGAAGGACCCGTTGGAGGACACCGTCCGCAGTGCGGTGTTCGGTTTCGACGGTGTCGGCATCGGCGAGCTGGCCACCCGCACGCTCGCACTGGTCGAGGCGGGTACGCGGGCCTAGTGCCGCGCGTCCTGGGTGCGGACGGAGGGCTCGTTACCCTTCCTGGATGACCACTTCGGACTTCGCCGCCTACATCGCCGGCCTGCCGCGTGTCCTCGCCGCGGCCGCCGCCCTCTTCCGCGACGCCGAGGGGAGCGTCCTGCTCGTCGAGCCGAACTACCGTGAGGGCTGGGGTCTTCCCGGCGGCACGGTGGAGTCCGACGACGGCGAGAGTCCGCGCCAGGGAGCGCGCCGCGAGACGGCGGAGGAGATCGGCCTCGACGTGGAGCTCGGCCGGCTCCTGGCCGTCGACTGGGTACAGGGCCCCGGCCGGCCGCCCCTGGTGGCCTACCTGTACGACGGCGGAGTCCTCGGCGACGGCGACTTCGACGCGATCCGGCTGCAGGAGGAGGAGCTGCTGTCCTGGCGCCTGGTGCCACGCGCGGAGCTGTCCGCCTACCTGCCGGGTGCCCTGGGCCGGCGCGTCCTTACGGCACTCGACGTGCTGGAGGCGGAAGGCGCGGGGGCAGCGGAGCTGGAGAACGGCCGACGGGTGAGCTGAACGGGGCGACCCCGCCGGGCGGTTCGGCCCGGCGGGGAGGGGTTCGGCCCAGCGGCGCGGTTCGGACCGGGCGGCCCGGGGAACCGCTCAACCGAGGATGCGGCGCTTCTGCTCCTCGAACTCCGCCTCGGTGAGGACGCCTTGGTTCTTGAGGTCGCCCAGCTGCTTCAACTGGTCGATCTTGCTGGTCATGTCGTCGGCGGGCGGCGGCGGCGCGGCGGCCGGAGCGGGCTCCTGGTAGGCCTGGGCCGGCGCCTCCTGCTGGGCCCAGCGCCCCGCCTGACGGCGTGACACACGGTTGGAGACGGCGGTGGCCGTACCGGCCACCACAGCGGTGCGGGCGACCCCGCGGAGGAGACCTGGCACGGCGTTTTCCTCTCGAGCACAAGGCGGTTGGAAGAGCCGGAACGGAATTCCGCCACGCGCCGTGATTCCGGTACGCACGGACGATGCGGAGCCCCGGGCGCAGGGCCGAAAGAAATCCCCGCGTTCCGGGTCCGACCGCTCCGGACAGACCGTTCCATTGGAGCACCGCGGGGCTTCTTCCGCATGTCGATGCGGGATCGGTATTCCCCTTTTTCCGAGATCTGCCGGTCCGTCATTCCCGTGGCAAGCTGAATCGTGGGCCACCGGCCGTCACCGGTCGGTGGTGAGGTCTACGCACAAGGAGCTCGCGATGACTACGACGGATACGCACCGGCGCGACACCGGTGGCAGTTCGGGAATGTGGGTGTCCGGCTGGACCGCGTTCGCCGGGGTCATGTTGATCTTCGGCGGCGTGATGGCCATCTTCGAGGGCATCTCCGCCATCGCCAAGGACGACGTCTTCGTCACGACCCGCAACTACACGTACAGCTTCAACCTGACGAGCTGGGGCTGGATCCACCTCATCCTCGGCATTCTCGTCGTCATCGCGGGTCTCGCCCTGTTCCGGGGCATGCTGTGGGCCCGCATCGTCGGTGTCGCCCTGGCCGGCCTGTCCATGATCGCCAACTTCATGTGGCTGCCGTACCAGCCGGTGTGGGCGATCGTGCTGATCGCCATCGACGCGTTCGTCATCTGGGCCCTGTGTGTGGGCCCGGGTCGCGAGGCGCACGCCCGGTAGTCCCCTTCGGCGGGCGTTGTCGAGCACGATCAGCACGCGGCGGCGGGCGAGGACGCTGCGGTAGAGGGCGGCCTGCGCGTCGAGCCCCTCGGGGACGGCCTGCG
>NZ_JBEZHO010000065.1:0-47739 GCF_040650615.1 Streptomyces sp. NPDC048643 | reverse complement strand
GATGTAGACGAAGGCGTGGATGTCCAGGAGCGGCCGGTCGGCGGGCCGGTCCTCGCGCGGCAGCATCTCCTCGACCACGACCGCGATGGACCCCCCGAAGTTCCCCTGGAAAGAGCCGACTTCGTGCCGGTCGACCTGCGGGACCCGGCCGCCGTGCGGGACTTCTTCGCCGCCCTGCCTCGGCTCGACGTCCTCGTGAACAACGCGGGTGGCGCCCCCTACCGGCCGCTCGCCGCGGCGGACGCCGAACGGCACGCCCGGGTCATCGAGCTCAACCTCACCGTTCCGCTCACCGTGTCGCTCGCCGCGTACGAACACCTCAGGCGGGCCCGGGGATCGATCGTGATGATCGGGAGTGTGAGCGGGTCCCGGCCCTCGCCCGGCTCGGCGGCCTACGGGGCGGCGAAGGCGGGGCTGGAGAACCTGGCCCGTTCCATGGCCGTCGAGTGGGCACCGGAGATCAGGGTCAACACCCTGGTCGTCGGCATGGTCCGCACCGAACTGGCCCAGCTGCACTACGGCGGCGAGGACGGGGTCGAGGCCGTCGCCCGGACCGTCCCGCTGGGCCGTCTCGCCCGGCCGTCCGACGTCGGCGCAGCCGCCGTCTTCCTCGCCTCGGACGCCGCCGCCTACATCAGCGGAGCCTCGGTCCTCGTCCATGGAGGCGGCGAGCGGCCCGCCTTCCTCGACGCCGCGACCGTCAACAAGGACCAGCAGGGAGAACCGTCATGAGCGCACCGCCGCTGTGCGAGGGACGCGTCGTGGTCGTCACGGGCGGGGGCCGCGGGCTCGGCAGGGCACACGCCCTCGCCTACGCCGCCGAGGGCGCCCGGCTCGTCGTGAACGACCTCGGCGTCGGCCTCGACGGCGCCCCCGGTCCGGACAGCCCGGCCCGCCGGGTCGTCGAGGAGATCCGCGCGGCCGGCGGCGAGGCGGTGGCCCACGGGGGCGACATCGCGACCGCCGACGGCGCCGCCTCCCTCGTCCGCACCGCCCTGGACACGTACGGCCGACTCGACACCCTCGTCAACAACGCCGGCTTCCTGCGCGACCGGATGCTCGTCAACCTCGACGAGGAGGACTGGGACGCCGTCATGCGGGTCCATCTGAAAGGGCACTTCCTGCCGCTGCGGCACGCGGCCGCGCACTGGCGGTCCGAGGCGAAGGCAGGCCGTACGCCCGAGGCCAGGGTCGTCAACACGAGCAGCGGGGCGGGCCTGTTGGGGTCGGTCGGGCAGGGCAACTACAGCGCGGCCAAGGCGGCCATCGTCGGCCTGACCCTGGTCGCGGCCGCCGAGATGGGCCGCTACGGCGTGCAGGTCAACGCCATCGCCCCGGCCGCCCGCACCCGGATGACCGAGCGGACCTTCGCGGAGACGATGACGGCGCCGGGCGACGGTTTCGACGCCATGGCTCCCGAGAACGTCTCGCCGCTGGTGGTCTGGCTGGGATCGGCCGCGAGCGCCGGGGTCACCGGCCGCGTGTTCGAGACCGAGGGCGGCCGGATCACCGTGATGGAGGGCTGGCGGCCCGGCCCGAGCGCGGACAAGGGGGCCCGCTGGACCCCGGCCGAGGCGGGCGACGCGGCCCGGAAACTCCTGACGGAGGCGGAGACGCCGGGGGCGGTGTACGGCGCCGAGTAGAGCGGGAGGGGCGGAGCCCGGACGGGGCGGGGCAGGCACGGCGGATGCTGGAGAGCGGGGGAGTGCGGGCGCGGAGCGGGTCGGGAGCCGCGTTCAGCGCCCGGGTCGTTTCCCGGCCGCCGTCAGCAGGGCGATGATCTCGGCGTGCCCCGTCTGGAGGTCGTCTCCCGCGAAGGGACTGCCCTGGGCGTCCAGGAGTTCCACCTCGATGGTGGTGCCCTCGGACGATCCGTGGCGGCGGGTGACCGAGCGGTGCCCCGGTCCGTGCGTGCGGGCCAGACCGGCGCGCAGCTCGGCCTCGACACCGACGGTGAGCAGACGGCGCGCCTCCGCGAGCGCCTCGGCCCGCGCGCCCGCCCCGCGCGCGAGCAGGGCCCGCACGCAGCCGACGGAGCCCCGGCGGGCCGCCGTCACCAGCGGCGCCTCGCCCGAGGGGCCCGGCCTGTCCGGGTCCGCGCCCGCCCCAAGGAGCAGCTCCGCGACCGCGGCGTGGCCGCACCGCAGCGCCCAGGTCAGCGCGGTGAAACCGAACGCCTCGACGGTGTCGGGCCCCGCCCCGGCGCCGAGCAGGGCCCGCACCACCTCGACGTGCCCGCCGCAGGCCGCGCCGCACAGGGGAGCGTCCGTGCCCAGGCTGAGCCGGTCGGGGTCGGCGCCGCCGGCCAGCAGCAGTCGGACGATCCCGGCCCGGTCGCTCACCGCCGCCGCGTACAACGCGCTCTGGCCGTCCTCGTCCACGCTCTCGGCGCTCACCCCGGCGCGCAGCAGCCGTACGACCGAGTCCTCGTCCCCCTCGTACAGGGCGGGGAAGAGGGTGGCGGCGGGGTCGTCGGTGCTCATCCTCCGACCCTCGCTCGCCAAGGACACGCGAGGCAAAGCCTTTTGGGGTGTCCTGCCTCACGCCCCTACCGGGATCTGCCCGTCCCGGCGCGGCGGGCGCGTGCGTCAGGTGTCGCACTCCAGCACCGTGCGGCACAGCGCGCACCGTGCGCGGACCCGGCCGCGTACCGGCACCCTGATCCGCTGGTGGCAGGTCGGGCAGGGAAAGGACACGCGCAGTGGGCCGGTGGCGTCGGGGGCGAACGCGTAGGGAACGCCCACGGGGTCGGGGGAGTGGTGCTCCTGGGCCTGCCGGCGGTCCTTGGCGTAGCGGCGGCGGCCCGTCCAGCCGGCCGCGGTCAGCGGGGGCTGCTGCTCGTCGCGGCGGGCCTGCGCCATGCCCTTGGTGTACGCGGTGTACGCCTGCGGGCTGGTGAACCACACGGAGGGGTCCTCGCCGAACACCAGGGCCCGCTTGGCGAGGACGTACCCGAACTCCTCCGGCGTCAGGTAGCCGAGTTTCTGCGAGGAATCGGCGTCCTCGCGGTAGGCGTCGAGGAGCAGCCAGCCGGCGCCGAGGTAGGCCGCGGCGGTGTCGGTGAGGATCTCGGTGTCGCGGGTGCCGGGGAAGGCGAGGTCGAGGCGGTGCAGATAGACGTGCATGACCTCGTGGGCGAGGGCGGCGCCGATGTCCCTGCGGTGGGTGCGGAAGCGGTCGTTCAGCTCGATGAAGTACTCGGGTCCGGCGGCGAGTTCGACGTTCGCCGCGTGCGTCATCTCGCGGAAGCCGACGATCATCCGGGCGTCCGGAAGCCGGTAGTGCCGCACCATCTCGCGGGCCACGCGCTGGGCGCCCAGATGCAGGTCGTCGAGGTCGGCGAAGGCCACGTCGGCGGGGGCCACGCTGGCCGAGAAGGTGTGGACGGTGTCGTAGGAGAGCCGTTTCCAGAGCGCGGTGATCGACGCCCGCACCGTGTCGAGGTGAGGGAAGCCGTGCTCGACGGGTCCGCCGTTCGCCACGTCAGCACCCCCTGAAGACGCCGGAACTCCCCTCCACTCTAAGCGGGCTTCCTCCCGGCGGCCTGGGACGCGGCGCGGCCGCGGGCGTGTCTGGCCGGATTGCGGCTCTTGCCCGCACCCGGCGGCGGTCCTCATAATCCCCACCAGCTTGGCAGGAGCATGCCAGCAACGTCTTCGTGTCCCTGCCCGGCGGACAACCCCCCACGAAAGGAAACGCGTTGAAGTCTCCGAAGAAGTCCGCTCTCGTCCGAAGACTGCTCGCCGTCGCCGCGGTCGTCCTCGCCGCGGCGTCGCTCCAGCCGCTGACCGCGCAGGCGGCCCCCGCCCCCGTCGTCGGCGGCACCCGCGCCGCTCAGGGCGAGTTCCCGTTCATGGTCCGGCTCTCCATGGGCTGCGGCGGCGCCCTCTACACCAAGAGCATCGTCCTGACCGCCGCGCACTGTGTGAACGGCTCGGGCAACAACACCTCCATCACCGCCACCGCCGGCGTCGTCGACCTGCAGAGCGGCAGCGCCGTCAAGGTCAAGTCGACGAAGGTCCTCCAGGCCCCCGGCTACAACGGCAAGGGCAAGGACTGGGCGCTCATCAAGCTCGCCAAGCCGATCGAACTGCCCACGCTGAAGATCGCCACCACCACCGCGTTCAACAACGGCAACTTCACCGTCGCCGGCTGGGGCGCGGCCCGCGAGGGAGGCGCGCAACAGCGCTACCTCCTCAAGGCCACCGTCCCCTTCGTCGACGACGCCACCTGCAAGCAGGCGTACGGCAGCGACCTCGTCCCCGGTGACGAGATCTGCGCCGGATTCGTCGCGCAGGGCGGTGTCGACACCTGTCAGGGCGACTCCGGCGGCCCCATGTTCCGCAAGGACGACACGGGCGCCTACCTCCAGGTCGGCATCGTCAGCTGGGGCCAGGGCTGCGCAGAACCCGGCTACCCCGGCGTGTACAGCGAGGTCTCGACCTTCGCCGCCGACATAGCCAGGGCGGCGGCCGGGCTGTAACACCTCGCCCACGCCGACCCCGGCTGACCATCGGTGCATCGGTGCGTCTGAGCCCGCGGCGCCCGCGACCCCGGTCGTGGGCGCCGTCGCGCGTTCCCCGAACGGGGACGGGGACAGGGGCACCCGCAGGGTGTCAGCCGGCGAGCACCTTGTGGAAGTGAACGTCCTGGTGCCCGCCCGGGATGCCCTCCGTGCGGCCTGTCTCCCGGTAGCCGTGCCCGCGGTAGAAGTCGGGGGCCTGGAAGGTGAAGGAGGAGACGATCACCTCGGTGCAGCCGCGCCGGGCACCCTCCTCCTCGACGGCTCGGAGCAGCTTGCCGCCCCAGCCCGCGTGCCGCTGGTCCGCCCGCACCCACAGCATGTCGACGGCGCAGCAACTGCCCCACACCCAGGCGGTGAGCCCGCCGACGAGTTCCCCGTCGGCGTCGGTCACCCGGACCGAGAGCGGCTCCGGCGCGCCGGCTCCGGTCGCCGCCGCGTTGAAGGCGGTGAGTTCGTCGTCGAGCCGCTGTTCCAGATCGGCGTCCTTGGCGCCGATCCGCAACGACGCGCTCACGGGCTGCTGGTGAGGACTGGTCATGGCGGGGAGTATGCCAACGCCCCTGGCGGGACGCCGAACCGATGTCCCCGACGGGCGGCACCGGCGGCCGTTAGTCCAACTGCTCCTCCTCCTTTGTCCATGGGCACACCGGCCCCGCGCGACGCAGTCTGGCGCCCCGGAACGTCGCCCCCCAGGAGGAGAGCCTTGCAGCCCTCAGACACGTTCACCCCCACTCGTCGCACCGTCGTCGCGGCCGGAGCCGCCGCCGGGATCGGCGCCGTGCTCGGCCTGCCCAGCGCGGCCTCGGCCGCCCCCGGCGACGACACCGTCACCCTCCGCTCGGCGCACCTCGACGTCCGCGTCGCCACCGCCTTCCCGCGGATCGTCACCTACACCGACCGCGCCACCGGCGCCGTGCTGCACGGCCAGTCCGACCCGGTCACCTCCGTCCTCGTGGACGGCACCGCGCACACCCCGACGGTCACCGCCACCCCCGGCGCGACCTCCGCGGCCTACCGCCTGGCCTTCACCGGCGGCACCACCGTCGACGTCGAGATCGCCGTGACGGACCGCCGCGTGACCTGGCGGGTCACCGCCGTCGACGACACGGACGCCCTTCCCGTCGGAACCCTGGAGATCCCCGACCTCGCCCTGCTCGCCGTCCGCAGCGACCAGCCCGGCGCCCAACTCCTCGCCGCACGCGTCCAGCTCGACCAGGCCAAGAGCGGGGACACGCTGGTCACGCCGACCGCGGACAGCCCGGCGGAGGCGGCCACCGGATGCGCCTACGCCGTCGTCGCCCACCACGCGCTCGCCGGCGCGCTGGAGACCAACACCGTCTACGACAAGCCCGACGCCACCACGTCCTGGGAGAACGGCCGACTCTGGCGCCGGACCGTCCGCAAGGAGGGCTACACCGAGGCCCGCCTCGCCCCCGGACAGTGGACCCACCGCGCCGCCGCCGCGACCGACACCGAGCCGCTCCCGTACGCCACCGTCGTCGTCACCGGCGACCGCAACGGCGACGGAGTGATCGACTGGCAGGACGCGGCGATCGCCTTCCGCGACATCATGGTCACCCCGCTCGGCGCCGAGGACACCTACCGGCGCGTCGTGCCGCACATCCCCTTCAACTTCGCCTCGCAGGCCACCAACCCGTTCCTCGCGACCCTCGACAACGTCAAGCGGATCTCCCTCGCGACCGACGGACTACGGCAGTTCACGATCCTCAAGGGCTACCAGTCGGAGGGCCACGACTCCGCCCACCCCGACTACGCGGGCAACTACAACGAGCGCGCCGGCGGTCTCGACGACCTCAACACCCTGGTCCGGGCGGGAAAGAGGTGGAACAGCGACTTCGCCGTCCACGTCAACGCCACCGAGTCCTACCCCGTCGCCCACGCCTTCTCCGAGACGCTCGTCGACAAGGACGACCCGCAGTGGGACTGGCTCGACCAGAGCTACCGCATCGACGCCCGCCGCGACCTCGTCTCCGGCGACATCGTCCGCCGCTTCGCCGACCTGCGCCGCGACGCCGACCCCGCCCTCAACTCGCTCTACATCGACGTCTTCCGCGAGTCCGGATGGAACTCCGACCGTCTCCAACGCGCCCTGCGCGACCAGGGCTGGCACGTCACCTCCGAGTGGGGCCACGGGCTGGAGCGCTCCACCCTGTGGTCGCACTGGGCGACCGAGACGGACTACGGCCCCGACACGTCCCGCGGCATCAACTCGCGGCTCATCCGCTTCGTCCGCAACCACCAGAAGGACGTCTTCGCCGACAAGTGGCCCACCCTGCTGGGCGTTCCCCGCATGGGCAACTTCGAGGGCTGGACCGGCAAGACCGACTGGTCCGCCTTCCACGAGCTGATCTGGACCCACTCCCTGCCCGCCAAGTACCTCCAGGCGTACCCGATCCGCACCTGGGGCGAGCACGAGATCACCTTCGGCACGACGACCGCCGTGACCTCCGTGACCGACACCGACGGCACCCGCCGCATCAGCACCGACGGACGCCTCGTCTACGACGGCGGCACCTACCTGCTGCCCTGGGACCCCAGGAAGGCGACCAAGCTCTACCACTACAACCCCGACGGGGGCAGCAGCAGCTGGCGCCTCCCCAAGAGCTGGGAGAGCCTGTCGCGGGTCGCTGTCTACCGGCTCTCCGACCAGGGGCGGGCCTTCCAGGCGTACGTCCCGGTGCGCGCCGGCCGGATCACCCTCGACGCGGACGCCGGACAGCCGTACGTCCTCTACCGCACCCGGGTCGCCGACGCGGCCGACCCCGACTGGGGCGAGGCCACCCCGCTCCACGACCCCGGCTTCAACTCCGGCTCCCTGAAGGGCTGGACGGTCGCCGGACCCGCCTCCGTCGAGCTCAACTCCCTCGGCGACCACGAACTGGTCATCACCGCCGGCGCCGCCGCCACCGTCTCCCAGCGGCTGACCCGCCTCAAGCCGGGAACGTACGCCGCCTCCGTCCAGGTCGAGGTCGGCGCGAGCGCGGACGACCGCCGCGAGGCCTCGCTCCGGGTCCGAACGGCCGACGGGGTCACCGCCGCCAACACCACCGGCACGTCCACCGCGGGCAACTACGTCGCCGCCGACCGCAAGCACGACACCCGGTTCCAGCGGATGTTCACGTACTTCACCGTCCCCCAGGGCGGCGGCCCCGTCCGACTCACCCTCGGCGCGGCGGCCGGACAGGCACGCGTGCGGTTCGCCGACGTCCGCGTCGTGCCCGCCGTCCACGCGGCCACCGCGCCCGGCACCCTCGTCCACGAGGACTTCGAGCACGTCCCGCAGGGCTGGGGCCCCTTCGTGAAGGGCGACGCGGGCGGCGTCACCGACCCGCGCACCCACATCGCCCAGCGGCACGCGCCGTTCACCGGACGCGGCTGGAACGGCAAGGCGATCGACGACGTCGTCGACGGCACCCAGTCCCTCAAGTCACGGGGCGAGAACGACGGTCTGGTCTACCGGACCGTGCCCCACACGGTCCGGTTCCAGCCGGGCAGGCGCTACCGGGTCACCTTCCGCCACGAGAACGAGAAGCCCGGGCAGTACGCCTGGATCACCGCCGTCGACGAGGGCGCGCGAACCCGTGAACTGAGCCGCACCGACCTCCCCGTCGCCACCCAACCCGCCGCACACTCCTACGAGTTCACCGCACCCGCCACCGGTGAGGCCTGGGTCGGCCTGCGCAAGACCGGCGACGACGGCACCGCCGAGTTCACCCTCGACTCCTTCGAGGTGACCGAGACCGGCTGACCCGCCGCCTCCAACTCCAGCACCCACACGTCGTTCACGCCCTCCCGCAGGACCGCACCGGGCACGTACAGCGCCCGCTGCGGTCCCGCGGACCAGTACCGGCCCAGCCCGAACCCGTTGACCCACACGAAACCCCGCGTCCAGCCAGGGAGTTCGAGGAAGGCGTCCCCGGCCCCGGACACCTCCACGGTGCCGCGGTACAGGCCGGGGGAGCCGTCCGCGGGCACCTCCCCGAACGGCACCCGCCCCACCTCCCCGTCCAGCGCGTCCAGCCGCAGCGCCCGCGCCCGCACCCCGTGCAGATACTGCCGCTCGTGCAGCACACCCCCGGTGACGCCCTTCGCCTCGCCGGTGCGCGGACCGTAGTTGACCCGCCCCAGCGACTCCACCCACAGCTCCACCCGCGCCGGACCCGCGACCGGCTCCTTCAGCCGGGGCTCGTCCTCGGTGAGCACCCCGGCCCGCACCCCGTCCACGGACACCACCGCCAGATCCCGCAGCCCGCTCACCGTCAGCGGATACGGCTGCCGCGGCCCCGGCACATCCACCTCGTACTTCACCAGACCCCGGTCCACGCCCAGTTCCTCGAACGTGGGCGGCACCGGATACTCGGCCTCCTCGCCCCCCACCGCGTCCAGCACCGTGTCCAACGACGCCCAGCCGCCGAGCCCGGCCTCCACGTCCGCGCCCAGCACCTCGGGAGCGGGCGGCACCTCGGGCAGCGGGCCCTCCGCGTACGCGGCGAGGATCTCCCGGAAGAGCCAGAACTTCTCGGTGGGGCGGCCCAGTTCGTCGATCGGCGCGTCGTAGTCGTACGACGTCACGTCGGGCTCCAACGGCCCCTCGTGCAGCTCACCGCCCCGATTGGCGCCCGCCCAGCCCCCGAAACTCGTCCCCCCGTGCGCCATGTACAGATTGACCGACGCCCCGCACTCCAGGATCTCCCGCAACGCGTCCGCCGCGTCCCGCGGATCACGCACGACGTGCTCCGCACCCCAGTGGTCGAACCAGCCGCACCAGAACTCCATGCACATCAGCGGACCCGACGGCCGGTGCCGGCGCAGCGTCGCGAACGCCTCCCGCGCCCCCGACCCGAAGTTCGCCGTCGCCAGCACCCCCGGTACCGACCCGCCCGTCAGCATGTGGTCCTCGGGCCCGTCCGACGTGAACAGCGGCACCCGGACGCCCCGCGCGCGCAGCAGATCCGCCAGCCACCCCAGATACACCTGGTCCGAGCCGTAACTGCCGTACTCGTTCTCCACCTGCACCATCAGCACCGGCCCGCCGCGGTCGACCTGCCGCGACACGATCTCCGGCAGCAGCACCCCGAACCAGCGCTCCACCTGGCGCAGATACTCCGGATCCCGCGTCCGCGCCCGCCCCGTCAGCCAGTGCGGCAGCCCGCCGTTCTCCCACTCGGCGCAGATGTACGGGCCCGGCCGCACGATCGCCCACAGCCCCGCCGCCCGGGCCGCGTCCAGGAAACGGCCCAACCGCTCCACGTCACGGACCTCACCGGGACGCGGCTCGTGCAGGTTCCACGGCACGTACGTCTCCACGCAGTTCAGCCCGAGCGCCCGCAGCATCCCCAGCCGGTGCGCCCACTGCGCCTCGTGCACCCGGAAGTAGTGCAGCGCGCCCGACAGCAGCCGCACCGGGCGCCCGTCCAGCAGAAAATCGGTGTCCCCCACCGTGAACTCGCTCATGGCCACACGATCACCCCTGGCGGCGAACCGCGTCCATGGACAAAGATCGGCACTGATTGGACGCAACGCAAAGGAACGACCGGGCGGGACGAAAACGGATGTACCACACCTGGATGCGCTATTTCACCCCCGGGCCCGCCCACCTCCGGCTCGGCCTCGCCTGCCTCGGCGTCGGCCTCCAGCACGGCGAGCTGCCTCCCGTCGGCCCCCGCACCCTCGACCACCACGTCGCCGTCGTCGTCAGCGCCGGCAGCGGCTGGTACCGCACCCCCGACGGCCGCCGGCAGACCGTCACCGCCCCCGCCCTCATCTGGCTCACCCCCGGCACCCCCCACCACTACGGCCCCGACCCCGGCTGGGACGAGTGCTTCGTCGACTTCACCGGCCCCGCCACCACCACGTACACCGAACTCGGCTACATCGAACCCGGCCGCCCCGTCGTCCCCCTCTCCGACGCGGCCGCAGCCCGCGCCGTCGTCGCCCGCATCGCCCGCGCCGCCCGCCGCGGCAACCCCCTCCTGGAGGTCGAGACCGGCGCCGCCGTCCACGAACTCCTCGTCACCCTGCGCCGCGCCCGCGCCGACCTCGCCCCCGACGGCGACGAGGTCCTCCAGGCCCTCGCCCGCGACGCCTTCAAAGCGATGTCCGTCGCCGACCACGCCGCCCGCCACGGCATGACCTCCGCCGCACTGCGCACCGCCGTCCGCCGCGCCGCCGGCTGCAGCCCCAAGGACTACCTCCTCGGCATCCGCCTCGGCCGCGCCAAGGAACTCCTCGCCGCCACCGACCTGCCCGTCGCCGTCGTCGCCCGCCGCGTCGGCTACGACGACCCCGCCTACTTCTCCCGCCTCTTCACCCGCCGCGCCGGCATCCCGCCCGTCCGCTTCCGCGAACAACAGGGCCGCACCGTCCCCGGCGGCTGGAGCAACCGCGTCCCCGACCCCGACGATCCACCCATGATCGAACCCCCGCACGCCACGTAGGGTTGGCCCACATGACCACCAGCAATCCCCAGGAAACCGACCCCGCCGTCCGTGCGGAACTCGCCCGGCTGCGCGACAGCATCGACAACATCGACGCCGCCGTCGTCCACATGCTCGCCGAACGCTTCAAGTGCACCCAGCAGGTCGGCCACCTCAAGGCGGCCCACCAGCTGCCGCCCGCCGACCCCTCCCGCGAGGCCCACCAGATCGCCCGGCTGCGCCGCCTCGCGGAGAACGCCAAACTGGACCCGGCCTTCGCCGAGAAGCTCCTCAACTTCATCATCGCCGAGGTCATCCGCCACCACGAACGGATCGCGGACGACGCCGGCACCACCGCCCCCGAACCGGGGGAGTGAGACCGGAGGGACCGGAGCGAGAAACCACACCCCCCGGCGCGCACCCCGCGCCGGAGCGGAGTCGGCCCCCCGAAAGCGCGCGTTCCACGCCGGAGTGAGAACCACTCTCCCGGAACGCGCCGCGCACGCCGCGCACTCCCGCACGAAAACAGCCCGGCGCACCGCGCCCTCCCGGGCATATGCTGGTACGTCCAAACGAGGGGACGCCGGGCCATGCCGTCGGATGCCAAGATCCTCATCGTCGACGACCACGAGGACACCCTGTACGCCCTGGAAAGCGCACTGGCCCCGCTCGGCTACCCAGTGGGCCGTGCCACCGGCGGCGACGAAGCACTCAAGGAAGTCCTGCGGGGCCAGGTCGCCCTGCTCCTCCTCGACGTCCGCATGCCCGGCGTCAGCGGCCTCGACGTCGTCCGCTACATGCGACGCGTCGAACAGACCCAGCACATCCCCGTCATCCTCCTCACCGGATTCGGCCCCGACACCGAACTCACCGCCACCGCCTTCGCGCTCGGCGTCGCGGACCTCCTCATGAAACCCGTCGACCCCTGGGCCCTGCGCACCAAGGTCCGCTACCTCTACGAGGCCCAGCAGCGCCACCAGAACCTCGAACGGGAACTGCGCGACCTGCGCGCCCTCGTCAAGGAACACCTCCCCGACACGGCCCCCGCCGACCCCGCCACCCGCATCCCCGAACAGCCCCGGCGCCCCTCCACCCGCGACGGCGAACGGCTGGAACAGGGCCGTACGCCGTAACAGCGGCTCGTGACCGGGCGACGACAAAGCGTACGAAGGGGACCACCCCTGTGACCCGGCGACGCCATCGGGCAGCATGTCCCCATGTCCGTACTGACGCGCGACGAAGCGCAGACCCGTGCCCAGCTCCTCGACGTCCACCACTACGGGATCGAACTCGACGTGACCCGAGGGGACGAGACCTTCGACTCCCTGACCGTCATCCGGTTCACCGCCCGCGCCGACGCGGACACCTTCGTCGAGCTGAAGCCCGCCGAACTGCGCTCCGTCACCCTCGACGGCCGGCCCCTCGACCCCGAGACCCTCGAGGAGAACCGGCTGCCCCTCAAGGGCCTCACCGCGGGCGAGCACGAACTGCGCGTCGACGCCGCCATGCGCTACTCCCGCACCGGCGAGGGCATGCACCGCTTCACCGACCCCACCGACGGTGAGACCTACCTCTACACCCAGCTCTTCATGGAAGACGTCCAGCGCGTCTTCGCCGCCTTCGACCAGCCCGACCTCAAGTCCGTCTTCGAGCTGACCGTCACCGCCCCCGAAGGCTGGACCGTCCTCGCCAACGGCGTCACCGAACACCTCGGAGACGGCCACTGGAAGGCCGCCCCCACCCCGCTGATCTCCACCTACCTCGTCGCCGTCGCCGCGGGCCCCTGGCACTCCGTACGCACCGAACACGCCGGCCTGCCCTTCGGCCTGCACTGCCGCCGCTCCCTCGCCCCCCACCTCGACGCCGACGCCGACGAGATTCTCGACGTCACCCGCGCCTGCTACGACCGCTACCACGAGAAGTTCGACGAGCCCTACCCCTTCGACTCCTACGACCAGGCGTTCGTCCCCGAGTTCAACGCCGGCGCCATGGAGAACCCCGGACTCGTCACCTTCCGCGACGAGTTCATCTACCGCTCCGCCGTCACCGACACCGAACGCCAGACCCGCGCCATGGTCATCGCCCACGAGATGGCCCACATGTGGTTCGGCGACCTCGTCACCCTGCGCTGGTGGGACGACATCTGGCTCAACGAGTCCTTCGCCGAGTACATGGGCTACCAGACCCTCACCGAAGCCACCCGCTTCACCGACACCTGGGTCGACTTCGGCGTCGCCCGCAAGTCCTGGGGCTACGACGCCGACCAGCGCCCCTCCACCCACCCCGTCGCCCCCGACCCGGACGCCGTCCCCGACACCGCGTCCGCCATGCTCAACTTCGACGGCATCTCCTACGCCAAGGGCGCCTCCGCCCTGCGCCAACTCGTCGCCTGGCTCGGCGAGAAGGACTTCCTCGCGGGCATCAACACCCACTTCGCCCGCCACAAGTTCGGCAACGCCACCCTCGCCGACTTCATCGACAACCTCGCCTCCGCCACCGAACGCGACGTCCACGCCTGGGCCGACGACTGGCTGCGCACCACCGGCGTCGACACCCTCACCCCCACCCTCCGCGAAGCGGACGGAGCGTGGCACCTCACCGTCGACCGCGCCGGCAGCCGCCCCCACCGCATCGCCGTCGGCGCCTACGACACCGTCCCCGGCGACGACCGCCGCCTCACCCTGCGCGACCGCTTCGAACTCGACGTCCCCCAGGGCGACTCCACCCACTCCGCCCCCGGCCGCCGCCCCGCACTCCTCCTCCTCAACGACTCCGACCTCACCTACGCCAAGGTCCGCTTCGACACCGAGTCCTTCACCACCGTCGAAGCCGCCCTCTCCGGCATCCCCGACGCCCTCACCCGCGCCGTCGTCTGGAACGCCCTGCGCGACGCCGTACGCGACGGCGAACTGCCCCCCATGGCCTACATCGACGCCGCCCGCGCCCACCTCCCGCACGAGACCGACCTCGCCCTCGTCCAGGGCGTCCTCACCTTCGCCGCCACCCACGTCGCCAACCGCTTCCTCGGCCCCGAGCAGCGCCCCACCGCCCTCGCCACCCTCACCGACCTGTGCCGCGACCTCATCCGCCGCACCGAGGACGGCTCCCACCCCGGCCTGCGCCTCATCGCCGTACGCCACCACATCGACGTCGCCGCCCACCCCGACACCATCAGCGCCTGGTTCTCCGAAGGCACCGTCCCCGGCGGCCCCGAACTCGACCCCGAGCTGCGCTGGCGCATCCTCAGCCGGCTCGCCGTCCTCGGCGCCGTCGACGACGCCGTCATCGAAGCCGAACTCCACCAGGACCCCAGCGCCACCGGCCAGGAAGGCGCCGCCCGCTGCCGCGCCGCACTGCCCGACCCCGAGGCCAAACGCGCCGCCTGGGACGCCATGTTCGCCACCGACGACCTCTCCAACTACCTGTTCACCGCCACCGCCCAGGGCTTCTGGCAGCCCGAACAGACCGAACTCGTCCGCGCGTACGTCGAGCGCTACTGGGCCGACGCCGTCGCCGTCGCCGAACGCCGCGGCCCCGCCATCGCCGACGCCGCCGGCCGCTGGGCCTTCCCCGCCTCAGCCGTCACCACCGACACCCTCACCCTCGGCGAGACCTGCCTGCGCGACGCCGACCCCATCCCGGCCCTGCGCCGCAAGCTCACCGACCAGCTCGACGACCTCGCCCGCGCCCTGCGCGTCCGCCAGGCCTGACCTCCAACAGCCCCACGCAAGGCCCCGGTTCCCCGCCCTCCACCGGCGGAGAACCGGGGCCCCGGACGGCCCGCGGGAAGAGGCGCCAGGAGGCCGCGGGGCGTATCAACCCGCCCCGCACCACCCCCTAGCACCCCCGTCCGTCCCGCACATTTCCTCCGCACGGCAGTACCCCCTTTTGGGTCGAATCGTTGTCCTTGGCGGGCGCACCTGCCCGAAACGCGTACACGCTGGGACGTACCCCGCCGCGCGTCCACCGGAGGACATCCATGAGCACGCCGCCCCTCGCCTCAGGCCCCGAAGGCCCCGACGCACTGCGGCCGTTGCTCCACACCGTCCTCGACGCCCTCACCGAAGGCGCCGCCGCACGCGGCGGACCCCTCCCCGCCGGCGGACCCGAACACGTCGCCCGCACCCTCCGCGACCGAGCCGGCGACCTCCTGCCCCGCCACGGCGACGACAACGCCCTCCACGACCTCGTCCGAGCCCTCGCCGAAGGAGCCGCCGACCCCGCCGACCCCCTCTGCGCCGCCCACCTGCACTGCCCACCCCTCGCCGTCGCCGTCGCGGCCGACCTCGCCGCCTCCGCCCTCAACCCCTCCCTCGACTCCTGGGACCAGGCACCCGCCGCCTCCGAACTCGAAGCGCTCCTCACCCGCACCCTCGCGCACGAGGTCTACGGCACCCCCCACAGCGACGCCCTCGTCACCACCGGCGGCACCGAGTCCAACCAACTCGCCCTCCTCCTCGCCCGCGAAGCCCACGGCGGCATCCAACTCGTCTGCGGCGCGGGCGCCCACCACTCCCTCCACCGCGCCGCCTGGCTCCTCGGCCTCCCCGAACCCGTCGTCGTCCCCGCACCCGCCGGCACCCTCGACCCCGCCGCCCTCGACAACGCCCTCACCGCACTCCACGGCCCCCTCCTCGTCGCCGCCACCGCAGGCACCACCGACGCCGGACTCATCGACCCCCTGCCCGACATCGCCGACCTCTGCGCCACCCACGGCGCCCGCCTCCACATCGACGCCGCCTACGGCGGAGGCCTCCTCCTCAGCGACCGGCACCGCCACAAACTCGACGGACTCACCCACGCCCACACCGTCACCCTCGACCTGCACAAACTCGGCTGGCAGCCCGTCGCCGCCGGACTCCTCGCCGTCCGCGACCCCGCCGACCTCACCCCCCTCGCCCACCGCGCCGACTACCTCAACGCCGACGACGACACCGAAGCCGGCCACCCCGACCTCCTCGGCCGCTCCCTGCGCACCACCCGACGCCCCGACATCTTCAAGATCGCCGTCACCCTCAAAACCCTCGGCCGCGACGGCATCGGCACCCTCGTCGACCAGGTCTGCGCCCACGCCCACGAACTCGCCGACCTCATAACCGCCCACCCCGGCTTCGAGCTCTACGACCGGCCCGCCGTCAGCACCGTCCTGTTCCGGCCCACCGGCGCCACCGACGACACCGTCGCCGCCGTCCGCCGCACCCTCCTCGACGAAGGCCTCGCCGTCCTCGGCCGCGCCACCCTCGACGGCCGCCGCTGGCTCAAAGCCACCCTCCTCAACCCCCACACCCGGCCCGGCGACCTGGCCACGCTCCTGAAACTGGTGGAAGGACACACCCCCCGATGAGCCCGACGCCCCACCCCGCGCGCCCCGCCGCCGAAGCACCCCGCGACCTGGTCGGCATCGGCATCGGCCCCTTCAACCTCTCCCTCGCCGCCCTCGCCCACCCCCTGACCGAACTCGACACCGTCTTCTACGAACAACGCCCCGGCTTCGACTGGCACCCCGGCATGCTCATCGACGGCGCCACCCTCCAAGTCCCCTTCCTCGCCGACCTGGTCACCCTCGCCGACCCGGCGAACCCCTGGTCCTTCCTCAACTACCTCAAAGCCCGCGAACGCCTCTTCCCCTTCTACTTCGCCGAGCGCTTCCACATCCAGCGCGCCGAATACGACGCCTACTGCCGCTGGGTCGCCGACAGCCTCCCCGGCCTCCGCTTCGCCCACCAGGTCGACGCCGTCCGCTGGAACCCCGAACGCGACGTCTTCGAAGTCGACTTCACCCAACTCGACCCCGACGGCGAAGCCGAAGCCCTAGGCCGCTCCTACACCCGCAACATCGTCCTCGGCGTCGGCACCGCCCCCCACATCCCCGAACCCCTCAAACCCCTCGTCGACGCCCCCGGCGTGCCCGTCATCCACGCCGCCGACTACCTCAAACACCGCGAACAGTTCCTCACCGCCGACCACATCACCGTCATCGGCGCCGGCCAGTCGGGCGCCGAGATCTTCCTCGACCTCCTCCGCAACCGCCCCGCCGGACACGAGAAGATCCACTGGCTCGCCCGCACCGAGGCGTTCGCCCCCATGGAGTACTCCAAACTCGGCCTCGAACACTTCACCCCCGACTACACCCGCTACTTCCACGCCCTCACCGAACCCGTCCGCGACCGGCTCGTCGCCGCCCAATGGCAACTCCACAAAGGCATCGACGCCGACACCATCGCCGCCATCCACGACGAGCTCTACCGCCGCACCCTCCACGGCGGCTGGCCCGACGCCGTCCTCACCCCTGCCGTCACCGTCCGCACCGCGGGACGCGTCGCCACCACCAAAGTCGAACTCCACCTCGAACACGTCCAACAAGGCGCCCGGTCCCGCCTCACCACCGACGCCGTCGTCCTCGCCACCGGCTACCGCGAACGCCCCATCGGCCCCCTCCTCGCCGGGCTCGACCCCTACCTCCGCCGCGACAAGGCCGAACGCCCCACCATCGACGACCAGTTCCGCCTCGTCCTCGACCCCGCCGTCACCGGACACGTCTACGTCCAGAACGCCGAACTCCACACCCACGGCGTCGGCACCCCCGACCTCGGCCTCGCCGCCTGGCGCAGCGCCACCATCCTCAACACCCTCACCGGCAAGGACCCCTACCCCCTCCCCGCCCGTACGTCCTTCACCACCTTCGGCCTCGAACCCACCCCCCGCGTCCCCGCCGCCCGCAAGGAAACCCGCACCCTCACCCCCCTCGTCGACGGCAGATGACCCCTCGTCGACCCCGCACGACCCTCCTCCTCGACAGATGAAAAAAGAGGCGGCGCCGACGCGAAACACCGCGCCGACGCCGCACACCCCCACCCGCCGAACTAGAACACCGGCGTGCCCTCACGCGTCAGCTTCCAGTCCACCGAGGCGAACTCCTTCGGGTCCAACGACCCCTTAGCCGTCACCCACTCCGCGATCCGCGTCCGGATCTCCGTCGACTCCGACCACACCTCCGTCGCCGACGCCACATGCGGGAACGCACCGCCGCCATTGGCACGGTAGTTGTTCACCGCGAACACGAACTGCTGAGCATCGTCCAGCGCCGCACCGTCGTACGTCAGGTTCCTGATCCGCGAACCCTCCGCCTGCGCGATGTCGATGTCGTACCGCAGCCCCGACACGTAGTCGTAGTTGTAGTCCGGCCGGTTGTTCGCGTTCGTCAGCTTCTCCGTGTCGACCACCGCACCCGCCGGCGTCCGCACGAAGTAGTTCGCCGAATACTCCAGGTACGCCCGCACCTGAGCACCCGTCAACACCTTCGCCACCAGCGTGTTGTCGTACACGTACAGACTCGACAGATCCCGGATCGTCACCTCACCCGCCGGGATCTCCGACGTCCGCGAGAACGGCGACGCCTGCGCGATCACCGGCAGCGACGCGTACTGCGTCCCCACCAACGCCGCCTTCACCACGTCCTCCTGGACCTTGGTGATCAGATCGATGATCGGCGCGTCCTTGTACCGCGCCTCCACCGTCGTCAACGTCTCCGTCGCCGTCCCCACCACCTGGTTCACATACGCCACGACCACATCGTGCTCGTCCTTCAACAGCCGCGTGATCCTCGGATCGTCCGCCACCGCGTTCGTGTTCCGCACCGACGCCGCCACGGACTCCACCCGCCAGCAACCCCGCTCGAAGACCAACTCGAAGTCGAACACCGACATCCGCTCCGCGAACGCCAACGGCTCCGACAACACCACCGTCCTGCCCGACGCCGTGTTCGTCACCTTCAGCTCCGGGATCTCCAGATGCGCGTGACCCACCAGAATCGCGTCGATCCCCGGCACCTGCTGCGCCACCAGCGCCGCCGAGTTCTCCACATACGGCACCTGGTCGCCGTACGACGACGTCCCCGACGCCCCCGAGTGCGCCGACACCACGACCACGTCCGCACCCATCGACCGCAGCTTCGGCACCCACTTCGCCGCCTGCTCCTCAAGACCCGGGAACGTCAACTTCCCCTGCACATACGCCTTGTCCCAGATCGCGATCCCCGGGTTCGTCAACCCCAGCACCGCCACCTTCACCGGCGGCGCCCCATGGACGTGGAACTTCTTCATGAAGTACGGAGGGAACGCCGGCTTCAGCGTCTTCGCGTCCAGCGCGTTCGCACCGAGCAGCGGGAAGTCGCACTGCGACTCGAACTTCCGCAGCGTCTCGATCCCGTAGTTGAACTCGTGGTTCCCGAGCGCCACCGCGTCATAGCCGATCGCGTTCATCGCCTGCGCCATCGGATGCACCGGACCACCCTTGGCGGTGATCGGATCCACCTTCGCGTAGTAGTACGTCAACGGCGTGCCCTGGATCGTGTCACCCGCGTCCAGCAGCAAGGTGTTGGCGCGGCCCTTCTCCTTGCGGATCGCGTTCACCAGCGTCGAGATCCGCGCCAGACCCTGCGCGTTCCCCGCCGCGTCCGTGTACTCCGCGTCCTTGAAGTAGTCCCAGTTGAACACGTGCCCGTGCAGATCCGTCGTGCCCATCACCGTCAGCGCGTACCGCTTCACCGGCCGATGCCCCTTCCTCGCCTCCACAGCCTGCGCCGCGGGCGCGCCGACCGCACCCGCGAGCGCCACCCCCGCACCCGTCACGGCGGACTTCTTCAGGAACTTACGACGGTTCAACGGCATGTCCGGAACTCCTCGAGAAAGGGTCAACGACGCGCGTAGATTCTGGCCCAACAACCGGCCCCGCAACAGACCCAGAAGGTTTCCATCCGATGACCCACACCCATCACACACCCCCCACCCCGGTGACAGAGTGGGACACATGACCCCCACCACCGAAACCGCCGCCCCCTACGGCACCCCCGACGCCCCCCGCCTCGCCGTCCGAGGCGAAGCCCACCTCGAGGTCGACCCCGAGATCGCCCGCATCGGCATCACCGTCGCCGCCCGCGGCAAGGACCGCCGAGAAGCCCTCGCCGACCTCACCCGCCGCAACACCCTCGCCCTCGACCTCGTCAAAACCCACGGCGACGCCGTCGAACACCTCGAAACCGGCCACTTCTCCATCACCCCCGAACTCGGCCGACACGGCCGCGGCGAACGCGTCCGCACCTACCACGGCCACGTCCACATCACCGCCGAACTCAACGACTTCACCGCCCTCGGCGACCTCACCACCGCCCTCGCCGACCTCGACCTCACCCGCGTCGACGGACCCTGGTGGGACCTCCGCCCCGACTCACCCACCCACCGCGCCGCCCGCCAACAAGCCGTCCGCGAAGCAGTCCAACGCGCCCGCGAATACGCCGAAGCCCTCGGCACCACCCTCACCGCCCTCCTCGAACTCGCCGACATCGGCGCCGAACCCACCCCCCTCCCCGCACCCGGCGGCGCCCGCTTCCGACGCGCGGCCTTCGGCGCCGCCCCCGCCGACGACGAACCCGCCCCCCTCGACCTCGAACCCCAACGCCAGCACATCCACGCCCAGGTCAACGCCCGCTTCACCATGGCCCCACCCCAGCTCTGACCCGAGCCCGGCCACCACCGCGGCGCCGGCCCCGACCCGGCCACGGCGCCCCCCAGGGCACGCCACACACCGTCACCAACCGCATCCACCCCGCCGCCACCGAACGACCGTACGAACCCCCACCCCGCCCGAGCCGGACCCCCTCCTGCTCATCGGAGCACCCCCACGCACAATTCAACAGTTGTCAATAGCCCGTCACGCAAAGGTTGTTGAGTAGTCATGCGCGACCAATTCCCTACCCACCGGTAAGGCCTAGGCTCAAACCATGCGCCGAGCAAAGATCGTCTGTACATTGGGCCCCGCCACCGACTCGTACGACCAGATCAAAGCCCTGGTCGAAGCCGGAATGGACGTAGCCCGCCTCAACCTCAGCCACGGCACCCACGCCGAACACGAGGAGCGCTACCGGCGCGTCCGAAAGGCCTCCGACGAGACCGGCCACAGCGTCGGCATCCTCGCCGACCTTCAAGGCCCGAAGATCCGACTCGGCCGCTTCACCGAAGGCCCCGTACTCCTTGAACGCGGAGACACCTTCACCATCACCGTCGAAGAAGGCGCCGAAGGCGACCGCCAGTCCTGCGGCACCACCTACGACGGACTCGCCGCCGACGTCACACCCGGTGAACGCATCCTCGTCGACGACGGCAAAGTCTCCCTCGAAGTCACCTCCGTCGACGGCCCCCGCGTCCACACCACCGTCATCGAAGGCGGCATGGTCTCCGACCACAAAGGCCTCAACCTCCCCGGCGTCGCCGTCTCCGTCCCCGCCCTCTCCGACAAGGACGAAGCAGACCTCCGCTGGGCCCTCCGCTCCGGCTGCGACGTCATCGCCCTCTCCTTCGTCCGCAGCGGCCGCGACATCGAAGACGTCCACCGCATCATGGACGAGGAAGGCCGCCGCCTCCCCGTCATCGCGAAGATCGAAAAACCCCAGGCCGTCGACAACATCGACAACATCGTCGCCGCCTTCGACGGCATCATGGTCGCCCGCGGAGACCTCGGCGTCGAAATGCCCCTCGAACAAGTCCCCATCGTCCAAAAGCGCGCCATCAAACTCGCCAAGCGCAACGCCAAACCCGTCATCGTCGCCACCCAGATGCTCGACTCGATGATCGACAACTCCCGACCCACCCGCGCCGAAGCCTCCGACGTCGCCAACGCCGTCATCGACGGCACCGACGCCGTCATGCTCTCCGGCGAGACCAGCGTCGGCAAATACCCCATCGAAACCGTCAAGACCATGGGCCGCATCGTCGAAGCAGCCGAAGAGGACATCCTCGCCAAAGGCCTCCCACCCCTCACCGACCGCAACAAACCCCGGACCCAAGGCGGAGCCGTCGCCCGCGCCGCAGCAGAAATGGGCGACTTCCTCGGCGCCAAGTTCCTCGTCGCCTTCACCCAGTCCGGCGACACCGTCCGCCGCCTCTCCCGCTACCGCTCACCCATCCCCCTCCTCGCCTTCACCCCCACCCCCGCCACCCGCTCCCAGCTCAACCTCACCTGGGGCGTCGAAACCTTCCTCGGCCCCCACGTCGACTCCACCGACGCCATGGTCGACCAGGTCGACGAACTCCTCCTCAAATACGGCCGCTGCGCCAAGGGCGACATCGTCGTGATCACCGCCGGCTCCCCGCCCGGAGTCTCCGGCTCCACGAACCTCGTCCGCGTCCACCACATCGGCGAGGACGACAGCCCCAAGTAGCACCCCACCCACGCCGGGCCCCTCCGAGCCGCCAGAGGGGCCCTTTCCGGTACGGGGTCAGTATTTGGGGCCGACGTGGGCGTCGAGCAGTTGGTGATCCGGCAACCGTCGGAATGGATGAGACCTCGGACGAAGTCCCAGGGGCGGGCATCGACGATGCGCTGCTGCCAGGGTTCGAGGACGATCGGGCGCTCGTGCTTCTTGCCCGGTCCGTGCTGGGGAAACAGGCAGGGCAGGTGCTTCGAGTAGACCTTCACGTGGTGGCAGCCGGTCCTCTGCACGCGGCAGACGGCATTGTCCGGGAAGACCGCGCGCATGGCTTGTTCACACTCGTCCATGAGGCCGGGCCAGGCGTCGCAGCAGGTGATCATGAGATTCGGCGCTCGGTGCTCGGAGTACCGGCTGATGTGGCCGTCACCCAGTTACAGGCCGAGCAGGTAGCTATACGCAGCCCCATCCAGCTCTCGGTTGTCGCAGCGCGGACATTTCGGCGAGTGCTTCCCCGAGCACTCGCCCCGGAGCGAGCGATCCCGATGCTTCAGTAGCTGATCGTCCCCGGCGGGATTCCGAACCGTCGTGCCACATCTGCGTTTCTGGCGCCATCTCGGAGGAGGGTGAGGGCTCGCTGTCGAACCTCAGTTCCGTGGAAGATCATGCTTTCACTCTGCGTGAATGATCCTCGCGGCGTGCAAGCAAAAAAGGAGGTTCACGAGAATGTGAACCTCCGCTTTCTTGGAGAGGTGCCCGGTGTGGGATTCGAACCCACATGCCCAAAGGGCACGGCATTTTGAGTGCCGCGAGTCTGACCAGTTCCTCCAACCGGGCGGGCTGGGAAGCTGTCGGGAAGCATACCGGGTCACCACAGCCCGTTGCAGCTAGGTAGGCTCTTGTGCAGCAGCAATACCTGCCCGGCCCGCAACGAGGAGCCCCCGTGACCGCCCCCGAGTCGCCCCAGCCCGTAGACGCGCCCGACGACGACAAGTCGCACGTGCCTCCGCTGACGACCCGTGTCGTCATCGCCGAGGACGAGGCGCTGATCCGTCTCGACCTCAAGGAGATGCTCGAGGAGGAGGGCTACACCGTCGTCGGTGAGGCGGGTGACGGTGAGCAGGCCGTCGAGCTGGCCCGTGAGCACAAGCCGGACCTGGTGATCCTCGACGTGAAGATGCCGAAGCTCGACGGCATCTCGGCGGCGGAGAAGATCGCCGAGGAGTCGATCGCTCCGGTGCTGATGCTGACGGCGTTCTCGCAGCGCGACCTGGTGGAGCGTGCGCGGGACGCGGGCGCGATGGCGTACCTGGTGAAGCCGTTCAGCAAGAGTGACGTGGTGCCGGCCATCGAGATGGCGGTGTCGCGGTTCACGGAGCTGAAGGCGCTGGAGCAGGAGATCGCGGATCTGACGCAGCGGCTGGAGACGCGGAAGCTGGTGGACCGTGCGAAGTCGGTGCTGCAGACGGAGTACGGGCTGACGGAGCCGGCGGCGTTCCGGTGGATCCAGAAGACGTCGATGGACCGTCGTATGTCGATGCAGCAGGTTGCCGAGGCGGTTATTCAGGACGCCGACGAGAAGAAGGCGTCGAAGGGTTAGTCCTCGGTTTCGAGGCTTTCGCAGAGCGTACGGAGAGGCCCGCACCCCCCGAGGGTGCGGGCCTCTTCCGTGTGTGCGGCGGGGCCGCGTGGGTCAGTCCTCGCCGAGGTAGGCCTTGCGGACGGACTCGTCGTGGAGGAGGTCCTGTCCGGTGCCGGAGAGGACGATGTTGCCGACCTCCATGACGTGTCCCTGGTCGGCGAGGGAGAGCGCGGCCTGGGCGTTCTGCTCGACGAGGAGGATGGTCGTGCCGGATGCCTTGAGCTCGGCGATGGTGGCGAGGATCTTCTGCATCATGATCGGCGAGAGGCCCATGGAGGGTTCGTCGAGCATGAGCAGTTTGGGCTGGGACATGAGGGCGCGGCCCATGGCGAGCATCTGCTGTTCGCCGCCGGAGAGGGTTCCGGCGGCCTGCTTGCGGCGTTCCCCGAGGATGGGGAAGAGGTCGTAGGCGCGCTGGATGTCCTTCTCGATGCCGGCCTTGTCGGTGCGGAGGAAGGCTCCGAGCTGGAGGTTCTCCGCGATGGTGAGGCGGGGGAAGATGTGGCGTCCCTCGGGGGAGTGGGCGAGTCCGAGGGCGACGATCTTGTGGGCGGGGACGCTGGCGAGGGGTTTGCCGTCGAAGGTGATGCGGCCTCCGCTGGGCTTGAGGAGCCCGGAGAGGGTGCGCAGGGTGGTCGTCTTGCCGGCGCCGTTGGTGCCGATGAGGGTGACGATCTGGCCTGCTTCGACGGTGAAGGAGATGCCCTTGACGGCTTCGATCTTGCCGTAGGCGACCTTGAGGTCTTCGACCTCGAGCAGTGCGGTCACTGGGCGTTTCCTTCCTTGCTGGTGCTGCTGCCGTGCGCGTCGGGCTCGTCGGCGTCGGCCGGGGTGACGGCGGGGGCTTCGGGAGCGGCGGGCGTTCCTTCGGCCGGGGCGGCTTCGGCGGTGGCGTCGGTGTCGTCGTCCGCCGCGGGGGTTTCCGTGGCCTCGGTGGTAGCCGGGATCTCGGTCTCCGTTGCTGCTTCCGTCGGCTCCGTGGTCGGGGCGGTGTCCGCTGCCTCGGTGACCGGGGTGGTCGTCGTGGCGGGGGCGGCTCCGGCGGCTTCGGCTGCTTCGACCTCGGCGAGTTCTTCGTCGCCGGGGGCGCCTTCGAAGGGGGTTCCGAGGTAGGCGGCGATGACGCGTTCGTCGCCCTGGACGACCTCGGAGGTGCCTTCGACGAGCTTTTCGCCCTGGACGAGGCAGGCGACGCGGTCGCTGAGGTTGAAGATGAAGCGCATGTCGTGCTCGATGACGAGGACGGCGATGCCGCGGTCGCGGATGGCGAAGACGAGGTCTTCGGTGGCGCGGGTCTCCTGCGGGTTCATGCCGGCGGTGGGCTCGTCGAGGAGGAGGAGTCCGGGTTCGCTGGCCATGGCGCGGGCGATCTCGAGCTTGCGCTGTTCGCCGTAGGGGAGGTTGCGGGAGAGGTGGTCGGCCTTGTGTTCGAGGCCGATGAACTCCAGCAGTTCCATGGCGCGTTCGCGGGAGACCGCTTCGGCCTTGCGGAAGCCGGGGCCGCGCAGGAGGGCGGACCAGAGGCCTTCCTTGGTGCGGGTGTGGCGGCCGACGAGGACGTTTTCCAGGACGGTCATGTTGGCGAAGAGCCGGATGTTCTGGAAGGTGCGGGCGATGCCGGCGCTGGTGACGAGGTGGGGCTTGGGGGGCAGGACGGTGCCCTTGTAGGCGACTTTGCCCTCGGTGGGGACGTAGAGGCCGGTGAGGCAGTTGAAGAAGGTCGTCTTGCCCGCGCCGTTGGGGCCGATGAGGCCGACGATCTCTCCGGCGTTGACGGTGAGGTCGACGTTGCGGACGGCGGTGAGGCCGCCGAAGCGCATGGTGACGCCGGTGGCTTCGAGGACGGGGCTGGGGGCTGTGGTGGTGGTCATGGTGGTTACGCCCCTGCCTTGGTGACGCCGACGGTGGAGTCGGGCAGGCCTTGTTCGGGGATGTGGATGGTGTCGTCGCTCTCGTGGAACTCGAGTTGGCGGCGGCGGTTGGCGATGATGCCTTCGGGGCGGAAGCGCATGAGGAGGACGAGCGCGATGCCGAAGGCGAGGAGCTGGTACTCCTTCAGGAAGCTGAGCTTCTCGGGGAGCATGTAGAGCAGGGTGGCGCCGAGGATCGGTCCGTTGACGGTGCCCATGCCGCCGAGGACGACGGCGGCGAGGAGGAACGCGGAGTTCGGGGGCACGGAGCCGGCGAACTGGTACGGGGCCGGGTTGACGCTGTAGCCGACGTGGGCGCTGACCGTGCCGGCGAGGCCGGCGAGCGAGGCGCCGAGGGCGAAGGCGATGAGCTTGACGCGGAAGCCGTTGATGCCCATGGCGGTGGCGGCGGTCTCGTCCTCGCGGATGGCGATCCAGGAGCGGCCGATCCGGGAGTCGGCGGCGCGGTTGAAGACGAGGACGACGATCGCGGTGATGAGCAGCATCAGCAGGAAGTAGTTCGCGAATCGGCCGAGGGAGAATCCGCCGATGTCGTGGGCGCTTCCGAAGTTGAACCCGAAGATGGTGAGGTCCGGGATCATGGAGATGCCGTTGGGGCCGTTGGTGAGGTTGGGGCCGGAGGTGCCGTCGAGGTTGTTGACGGTGATGCGGAAGATCTCTCCGAAGCCCAGGGTCACGATGGCGAGGTAGTCGCCGCGCAGTCGCAGGGTGGGGGCGCCGATGAGGACGCCGAAGACGAGCGACGCGAGCATGCCGGTGAGCATGGCGGCCCAGAAGGGGAACTGGACGCCGGTGAAGCGGGAGAACTCGGAGCCGGAGACGAGGGCGGCGGCGTAGGCGCCGACGCCGAGGAAGGCGACGTATCCGAGGTCGAGGAGGCCGGTGAGGCCGACGACGATGTTGAGGCCGAGGGCGACGGTGGCGACGACGAGGATGTTCACGCCGAGGTTGGAGTTGTGCTCGTTGTTCTCGACGAACGGGAAGAGCGCGGCGGCGAGGAAGGCCATGGAGGTGGCGAATCCCTTGTGGCCGGCGTTGAGCTGGGCGAAGCGGTCGAAGAGTCCTGCGGCGAACAGGGACCAGGTGCCGAAGACGACCAGGAGGATGTAGCCCAGGAACGTTTCGCTCGCGTCGGGGTCGACGCCGACGCCATAGGCGAAGACGATCAGCGCGAGGGCGGTGGCCGCGGTGATGACGAGGCGTTCGCCCCAGGCGGGGAGCTTGGCCGCCGGGGGGATGCGCCCGGGCTTGGTGACGAAGTCCTTGAAGGTGTCACCGGGCTTGGGGAGCGCGAGGGCGCCGACCAGGGCGATGGCGGAGCCGACTGCGGCGACGTAGGCGCCGGGGTCGAGTGCGACGAGACCCTTGAGGTCGACGGCGATGGCGATGGCGCTGAACCAGCTGACGGCGAACGCGGCGGTGGTGGCGAGGAGCACGGGCTGGGTGGCGCGTGCCGGGTTGAGCCAGCCGAGGCCGCGGACGTCGAAGAGGGTCAGGGCGAACAGGAGGGTGAGGACGCCGGCGACGAGGTCGAGGATCTGGAGTCCGGCGGGGGAGCCGTAGTAGGTGAGGTCCCCGGGGAAGTCGGACGTGTAGGTCCAGGACATGAACGTGCTGGCGATGGTGGCGACGGCGCCGACGGCGATGAGGGCGCGGGCCGCGGTCTGGGGGAGCGCGACGAGGCCGCGGACGGGGGTGGTGGTGTCTGTGGTTGCCATGGTGCTCACGCCCTGTCCGCGACGCGTTCGCCGATGAGGCCTTGTGGCCTGAACAGCAGTACGAGGATGAGGAGTACGAACGCCCAGACGGAGGACCAGCCGCCGCCGCCGAGCTGCTGCATGCCGGGGATGCCGTCGATGTAGCTGGTGGCCATGGTCTCGGCGAGGCCGAGGACGAGGCCGCCGATCATGGCGCCGTAGATGTTGCCGATGCCGCCGAGGACGGCCGCGGTGAAGGCCTTGAGGCCCATCTGGAAGCCCATGTCGTACTTGACGGTGCCGTAGCGCAGGCCGTAGGAGACGGCCGCGACGGCGGCGAAGAAGCCGCCGATGGCGAAGGCGATGACGATGATGCGGTTGGTGTCGATGCCCATGAGCTGCGCGGTGTCAGGGTCCTGCGCGGTGGCCTGCATGGCGCGGCCGGTGCGGGAGAGGCTGACGAAGAGGGCGAGGGCCGCCATGCAGAGGGGGGCCGCGATGATGACGAAGACGGAGCCGCTCTGGATGCTGATGGAGCCGATGTGCACGGGCCCGAAGGGGAGTTGCGGGAACTTGATGTCGTTCTTCGCCTCCGGGTACCAGTTGAAGACGAGCTGCTGGAGCGCGAGCGACAGACCGATGGCCGTGATGAGCGGGGCGAGGCGTGGCGCTCCGCGCAGTGGTCGGTAGGCGAAGCGTTCGGCCCCGACGGCGATCAGGACGGAGACGATTCCGCCGCCTATGAGCATCGCCGGCAGGGCTATCCACATGGATGTGCCGTTGGGCAGAACGTAGAGGTAGACCGTGAGTGCGCCGAAGCCGCCGGTCATGAAGATCTCGCCATGGGCGAAGTTGATGAGCTGGACGATGCCGTACACCATCGTGTAGCCGATGGCGATCAGCCCGTACATCGAGCCGAGGAACAGCCCGTTGGCCAGCTGCTGCGGCAGGGTGTTCACCGCATGGCCTCCATGTGGTGGGGAGTGTGAGCAGGGCGTATGGATCGGGCCGCGCGGTGACGTGTGGTCATGGCCGCGCGGCCCGGGGTGGTGCTGAGGGCCTGTCCCGGTGGTGTGGACCGGGTCGGCGGTTCGGTCGGGCCGTGGCCCTCGGTGACCGAACCGCCTGGTGGCCCGGGGTGGTGCTGATCAGCCGCTGAAGGTACCGCTCTTCACGGCCTTCCACTTGCCGTCGACGACCTGGTAGACGGTGAGCTGCTTGTTGGTGGTGTCGCCGTACTCGTCGAAGGAGACGGGGCCGGCGATGCCGTCGAACTTGGTCTTCTGGACCTCGGCGACGATCTTGGAGCGGGCGTCGTCCGGGACCTTTCCGTCCTTCACGACGGCGCCGATCGCCTTGATGATGGCGGTGGCGGCGTCGTAGGAGTAGCCGCCGTACGTGCCGTAGTCGCCCTTGAGGCCGGAGGCCTTGTACTTCTTGATGAAGTCGGCGGCCGAGGGCAGGGAGTCGACGGGCTGGCCGACCGAGGTGACGAGGTCACCGTCGGAGGTCTTGCCGGCGGTCTGGATGTAGGTGTCGCTGAACATGCCGTCGCCGCCGAACAGCGGGACCTTGGCGCCGCCGTCCTTGAGCTGCTTGGTGAGCTTCTCGGACTCGTCGTACTGGCCGCCGTAGTAGACGAGGTCGGCCTTGGAGTTCTTGATCTTGGTGACGAGGGCCGAGAAGTCCGTGTCGCCGGTGTTGACGTGGTCCTCGCCCGCGACCTTGCCGCCGGACTTGGTGAAGCCGGCCTTGAAGAGCTTGGCCAGGCCGGCACCGTAGGTCTGCTTGTCGTCGACCACGAACACCTTGCGCTTCTTCAGGGTGTTGTACGCGTAGTCGGCCGCGAAGCCGCCCTGGAGGGCGTCGGTGGTGGCGGTGCGGAAGTAGGTCTTGAACGGGCGGGACTTGGCGGTCTGCCAGTTCTTGCCCTGGGTCAGCTCGGGGGCCGTGTTGGACGGCGAGATCTCGACCAGGTTGGCGGTGGCGAAGACCTGCTGCATCTGGGTCGCGACACCGGAGTTGAGCGGGCCGACGACGCCGAGAACCTTGTCGTTCTGGACGAGCTGGGTGGCGTTCGACTGACCCTGGGCCGGGATGGCCTTGTCGTCGAGGGCCTGGACCTTGAAGGTCACGCCGGGCACGGTGTTGTTCTTGTTGGCATCGTTGACGGCGATCTGGACGCCACCCTGGATGCCGAGGCCGGTGGCCGAGTTCTGGCCGGTCAGCGGCGCGTCGACGCCGATGATGATCTCGGTCTTCTTGTCGCTGCCCTTGCTGTCGCCGTCGTCGTCGCGCGAGCCGCAGGCGGTCAGCGTGAGTGCTCCCGTAGTGAGCACGGCGGTGAGTATGACCATGGAACGCTGTCGCACGTTGAATCCTCTCCCTGGCGCGGCACCCCAGGGTGGGGGCCGTGTGTCTCGCCGGGCCGTACTGGATGTAGCAGGGCCGTGCAGTAGACGCGCCCGGCGGCGCGGTGACTGGCCGTGACTATAAGCGCAGGTAGGGGGAGTGGGCAGGAGCGTGGGGAAGGCTGTGACGCTCTTGTTATGCGGGGGCTGCTCTCGCGGGTGTGGGGCGGACGATCGGAGCATTTCGGTGTGCGGGTCGGTGGTGACTGCGTGTTCGCATGGTGAGAACGCCCTGATCCGGGTTCGTGGCGGGGTGCGGCGGGTGTGGGGGAGGTGTCGGGGCGGAGTCCTGTCGGGGGTGCGCGGTGCGGCGGCTCCCGGCGCGCGCATTGCTTCGTTACGGCAGAGGTAACCGAGTGTTACTGCCGTGTGAGTTCGTTCGGGGCTCCTCGTCCGGGTGAAGTGGAGGCGAGCGAGGGCGGGTTGGGGTGGTGGAGGGCGTGCAGGTCGCTCCACGGGGCGCGGGGGTAGGCGCCGCCGAAGAGAAAACTTTGCTGCTGCTGTGCGGTCCTGTTGCTGGGGAGCCGGTCGAGGTGGGGGAGGTCGAGGGCCGGCGGGAGGGCGGCGCGCTCGTATACGGAGAGACGGACGGTGATCGTTCGGGGCGCTCCGGCCCTTACTGTCAGTGGCAGCCGGGGTGGGGTGGCGGCGGCCAACTCGGGGTGTCCGGAACCGATTTGGCGGATGGCGACAGGGGTGCCGCGCGGGCGGCGTCGACTTCGAATCGGTAGGAAGTGGGCCGGGGGCCGCGGCCCTTGCAGTACGGGGCGGTGACGTCGGCGGACCACGGGGAGGGGTTCGGCGCGGGCGGGGCCGGGGAGGGCCACGGGGTGAGGCAGCCGATGGTTGCGGTCGCGACGACGGCCGGGGCACGGGCGAGGCCGCCGGTGTGCGCGCGGGAGTTCGGCCCAACGTGCGCCGAGACGTGTGGGGTTCGACGTCGGCGGGTCGTCGGACGTGTCCTGGTGGGGGCTGTCGGCCGCGTCCGAGGGGGACCGCTCGACGGGCCCGATGCCGGTCACGTCTCACGTCGGGGCCGGGGCGGGGGGCTCCGCCAATGGGCCGCGGGAAGGCCGCAGTTGGAGGAGGCTCAGGGGCTCACGGTCAGGCGGGTCCGCGGACGTGCCTGACCGTGGGGAGCCGCGGCTTCGCGCCGCGGCCGTTCCGTGTCGGTGCCCGCCCGCCGAGCCCTGGTCCGGGACCCGGCGGGGTCGGGGGTGTCAGCTCTGGGGTGCGTCCTTGAGGATGCAGGTCAGGCGGGCGCTGCACACGCGCTTGCCGTCCTCGTCGGTGATGACGATCTCGTACGTCGCCGAGGTGCGTCCGCGGTGGACGGGGGTGGCGACGCCGGTGACGAGGCCGGAGCGGACGCCGCGGTGGTGGGTGCAGTTCAGGTCGACGCCGACGGCGATCTTGGTGATGCCGCCGTGGAGCATGGCGCCGACGGAGCCGATGGTCTCGGCGAGGACCGCGGAGGCGCCGCCGTGGAGCAGGCCGTAGGGCTGGGTGTTGCCTTCGACGGGCATGGTGCCGACGACACGGTCCGCGGAGGCCTCGACGATCTGGACGCCCATGCGGTTGCCGAGGTGGCCCGCGGAGAAGAGGGCGGGCAGGTCGACGCCGAGTGCCGCGTACTCGTCGATGACCTCTTGCGGGAACGTCGGGGTGTGCTGTTCGCCCATCGGGTCCTGCTCCGTTCGTCGTGGACCACCGCGTCGTGGCCGCCCTCACTGAGCGAACGCTCAGTCGGCTGTCGATTGTTCCAGACGGACGACCACGGACTTGCTGGCAGGGGTGTTGCTGGTGTCGGCGGTGGCGTCCAGGGGGACCAGCACGTTGGTCTCCGGGTAGTAGGCGGCCGCGCAGCCCCGGGCGGTCGGGTAGTGCACGACGCGGAAGCCGGGCGCGCGCCGTTCCACGCCGTCCTTCCACTCGCCGACGAGGTCGACGTACGAGCCGTCGGCGATCTTCAGTTCGCGGGCGTCGTCGGGGTTGACGAGGACGACACGGCGGCCGTTCTTTATGCCCCGGTATCGGTCGTCGAGGCCGTAGATGGTGGTGTTGTACTGGTCGTGCGAGCGCAGGGTCTGCAGCAGCAGGCGGCCCGCGGGAAGCGCGGGGTACTCGACGGGCGCGGCCGTGAAGTTCGCCTTGCCGGTGGCCGTGGTGAAGCGGCGCTCGTCGCGCGGGGCGTGGGGGAGCGCGAAGCCCGCGGGGTCGGCCACGCGCGCGTTGAAGTCCTCGAAGCCGGGGATCACGCGCGCGATGCGGTCGCGGATGCTCGCGTAGTCCTTCTCGAACTCCTCCCAGGGGGTGGCGCTGGCCTCGCCGAGGACCTGGCGGGCGAGGCGGGCCACGATGGCCGGCTCGGACAGCAGGTGCGCACTGGCGGGCTCCAGACGGCCCCGGGAGGCGTGCACCATGCCCATCGAGTCCTCGACGGTCACGAACTGCTCGCCGCTGCCCTGGAGGTCGCGTTCGGTGCGCCCGAGGGTCGGCAGGATGAGGGCGCGCGCGCCGGTGACGACGTGCGAGCGGTTCAGCTTGGTGGAGACGTGGACGGTCAGCCGGGCGCGCCGCATGGCCGCCTCGGTGACGTCGGTGTCGGGGGAGGCGGAGACGAAGTTGCCGCCCATGGCGAAGAAGACCTTGGCCTCGCCGTCGCGCAGGGCCCGGATGGCGCGGACGACGTCGTAGCCGTGTTCGCGGGGCGGCGCGAAGCCGAACTCCTTCTCCAGGGCGTCGAGGAAGGCGGGCGCGGGGCGTTCGAAGATGCCCATCGTGCGGTCGCCCTGCACGTTCGAGTGGCCGCGCACCGGGCAGACGCCGGCGCCGGGGCGCCCGATGTTGCCGCGGAGCAGGAGGAAGTTGACGACCTCGCGGATGGTCGGAACGGAGTGCTTGTGCTGGGTGAGGCCCATCGCCCAGCAGACGATGGTGCGCTTCGAGGCGAGGACCATCTTCAGGGCCTCGTCGATGCTGTCGCGGGTGAGGCCGGTCGCGGTGAGCGTCTCGTCCCAGTCGGCGGCCCGCGCAGCCTCGGCGAACTCCTCGAATCCGTGGGTGTGTTCGGCGACGAACGTCTCGTCGACGGCGCCCTCGGTGGCGAGGATCAGCTTGTTGAGCAGGCGGAAGAGGGCCTGGTCGCCGCCGAGGCGGATCTGCAGGAAGAGGTCGGTGAGCGCGGCGCCCTTGAGCATGCCCTGGGGGGTCTGCGGGTTCTTGAAGCGTTCCATGCCCGCTTCGGGCAGCGGGTTGACGGTGATGATCTTCGCGCCGTTGCCCTTGGCCTTCTCCAGGGCGGAGAGCATGCGCGGGTGGTTCGTCCCGGGGTTCTGCCCGGCGACGATGATCAGGTCCGCCTGGTAGAGGTCGTCGAGGAGGACGCTGCCCTTGCCGATGCCTATCGTCTCGGAGAGGGCGGAGCCCGACGACTCGTGGCACATGTTCGAGCAGTCGGGCAGGTTGTTGGTGCCGAGCTCGCGGGCGAAGAGCTGGTAGAGGAACGCGGCCTCGTTGCTGGTGCGCCCCGAGGTGTAGAAGACGGCCTCGTCGGGGGAGGCCAGGTCCTTCAGCTCCCCGGCGACGATGTCGAAGGCGCGCTGCCAGTCGACCGGCTCGTAGTGGTCGCCGCCCTCGGGCAGGTACATGGGATGGGTGAGGCGGCCCTGCTGGCCGAGCCAGTAGCCGCTGCGGCCGGCGAGGTCGGAGACGGGGTGCGCGGCGAAGAAGTCCGGGGTGACCCGGCGCAGCGTGGCCTCCTCGGCGACCGCCTTCGCGCCGTTCTCGCAGAACTCCGCCGTGTGCCGGTGCTCCGGCTCGGGCCAGGCGCAGCCGGGGCAGTCGAAGCCGTCCTTCTGGTTGACGCGGAGCAGGGTGAGCGCGGTGCGGCGGACGCCCATCTGCTGCTGGGCGATACGCAGGGTGTGTCCGATGGCGGGCAGCCCGGCCGCGGCGTGCTTCGGCGCTGCGACCTGCGGCGCGTCCTGGACCGGATCGCCGGCCGGCGGCTTGCTGGCCATCGCTGGACCCCCTTCGCGTGCGCACATCGGTGTGCGTCTCCTGGTAGCTCTTCGATCCTCGCACGCGTGGCCGGAAGCGCCGGTGGCGGGCCGCGGGATTTCCGGCCCGGGAGAGCGGGGCGGGCCGGGGCGGCTCTCGATGTCAGTGGACCGTGGCAGGATCGGGGTGTGGCAGAGACAGCATCGAAGAAGACCGAGAAGACCGCAGGTACGGGCCGCCCGCGCCTGATGCTCATGGACGGGCACTCGCTGGCCTACCGCGCGTTCTTCGCGCTGCCCGCGGAGAACTTCACGACCGCGACCGGCCAGCCGACGAACGCCATCTATGGTTTCGCGTCGATGCTGGCGAACACGCTGCGCGACGAGGCGCCCACGCACTTCGCGGTGGCGTTCGACGTGTCGCGCAAGACGTGGCGCTCCGAGGAGTTCACCGAGTACAAGGCGAACAGGTCGAAGACCCCGGACGAGTTCAAGGGGCAGGTCGAGCTGATCGGTGAGGTGCTGGACGCGATGCACGCGCAGCGGTTCGCGGTCGACGGCTTCGAGGCCGACGACATCATCGCGACGCTGGCGACGCAGGCCGAGGCCGAGGGCTTCGAGGTGCTGATCGTCACCGGCGACCGTGACTCCTTCCAGCTGGTGTCCGAGCACACGACGGTGCTGTACCCGACGAAGGGGGTCTCGGAGCTGACCCGGTTCACTCCGGAGAAGGTCTTCGAGAAGTACGGGCTGACGCCCGCGCAGTACCCGGACTTCGCGGCGCTGCGCGGTGACCCGTCGGACAACCTGCCGGGCATCCCCGGTGTCGGTGAGAAGACGGCCGCGAAGTGGATCAACCAGTTCGGTTCGTTCGCGGACCTCGTCGAGCGGGTGGACGAGGTCAAGGGCAAGGCCGGCCAGAACCTGCGCGACCACCTGGAGGCGGTGAAGCTCAACCGCCGGCTCACCGAGATGGTCAAGGACGTCGAGCTGCCCCGGACGGTCACCGACCTGGAGCGCGTCGCGTACGACCGCACGGCCCTCGCGATGGTCCTGGACACCCTGGAGATCCGGAACCCGTCGCTGCGTGAGCGGCTCCTCGCGGTCGATCCGGGCGCCGAGGAGGCCGAGGAGAAGCAGCCGGCCGCCCCGGGCGTCGAGGTCGACGGCGCGGTGCTGGGCGCCGGCGAGCTGAAGCCGTGGCTCGCCGAGCACGGCTCGGCCGTCCTCGGCATGTCCACGGTCGACACCTGGGGGCTGGGTACGGGCTCCGTCGCCGAGGTGGCGCTGGCCGCGGGCGCGGGGCCGGCCGTCTGGTTCGACCCCGCGCAGCTCGACGCGGCCGACGAGAACGCGTTCGCGGGATGGCTCGCCGACCCGGCGCACCACAAGGTCCTGCACAACGCCAAGGGCGCGATGCGGGTCTTCGCCGAGCACGGCTGGACCATCGAGGGCGTGACGATGGACACCGCGCTCGCCGCCTACCTGGTCAAGCCGGGCCGTCGTTCCTTCGCGCTGGACGCGCTGTCCCTGGAGTACCTGGGGCGTGAGCTGGGACCGGCCGCGGCGGTCGACGGACAGCTCGCCTTCGGCACGGACGAGCGGGCCGAGGCCGACGCGCTGATGGCGCAGGCCCGCACGATCCTCGACCTGGGCGAGGCGTTCGAGGGGAAGCTCCAGGAGGTCGGCTCGGCCGACCTGCTGCGGGACGTGGAGCTGCCCACCTCCAGCCTGCTCGCCCGTCTGGAGCGGCACGGCATCGCGGCGGACAGGGCCCATCTGGAGGCCATGGAGCAGATGTTCGCGGGCGCCGTGCAGCAGGCGGTGAAGGAGGCGCACGCGGCGGCCGGGCACGAGTTCAACCTCGGCTCGCCCAAGCAGCTCCAGGAGGTCCTCTTCGGCGAGCTGGCCCTGCCGAAGACGAAGAAGACGAAGACGGGCTACACGACGGACGCGGACGCGCTGGCCTGGCTGGCCGCGCAGACCGACAACGAACTGCCCGTGATCATGCTCCGGCACCGTGAGCAGGCGAAGCTGCGCGTCACGGTCGAGGGCCTGATCAAGTCGATCGCCGCGGACGGCCGGATCCACACGACGTACAACCAGACGGTGGCGGCGACCGGCCGCCTGTCGTCGACCGATCCGAACCTGCAGAACATCCCGGTGCGCACCGACGAGGGCCGCGCGATCCGCCGGGGGTTCGTGGTGGGCGAGGGCTTCGAGTCCCTGATGACCGCGGACTACAGCCAGATCGAGCTGCGGGTGATGGCCCATCTGTCCGAGGACGAGGGCCTGTTGGAGGCGTTCACCTCCGGCGAGGACCTGCACACCACGGTGGCCTCGCAGGTGTTCTCGGTGGAGCGGTCCGGTGTCGACGCGGAGATGCGCCGCAAGATCAAGGCGATGTCGTACGGCCTGGCGTACGGGCTGTCGGCGTTCGGTCTCTCCCAGCAGCTGAACATCGAGGCGGGCGAGGCCCGTGCGCTGATGGACACGTACTTCGAGCGGTTCGGCGGAGTGCGGGACTATCTGCGCCGGGCGGTCGACGAGGCCCGTGCCACGGGTTACACGGCGACGCTCTTCGGGCGCCGCCGCTATCTGCCCGACCTCAACAGCGACAACCGGCAGCGCCGTGAGGCCGCCGAGCGCATGGCGCTCAACGCCCCCATCCAGGGCACGGCCGCCGACATCGTCAAGATCGCGATGCTGAACGTGGACCGGGCGCTGCGCGAGGCGGACCTCAAGTCCCGGATGCTCCTTCAGGTGCACGACGAAATCGTCCTGGAGATCGCCCCCGGGGAGCGCGAGCGGACGGAGGAGCTGCTGCGCCGCGAGATGGCGTCCGCGGTCCGGCTCCGTGCTCCGCTCGACGTCTCGGTCGGCTCGGGCCCCGACTGGGAGTCCGCGGCACACTGACCGCCTCGCGACCGACGGCCGCGGGCCCGACACCTCTCGGGTGCCGGGGCCGCTCCCGTCGGTCGTCTCCGCCTGCCGGGAGGGCGCGCCCCCGCGCCCGTCCGTCAGGGACAGGACGCGCGGGGGACGAGCAGCCGGACAGGATCTCCGCGCCCCGACAGGCGGGGTGCGGGCGATCCACGTTCCGGGCGCCCGCCCGTCCACGTCTCTCCCTGCTCCGACTGACGCCCGGCGCGGGGTGCCCACGTCGCCCGGCACCCCACAGGCCCCCGGCGAGCTGGCCGCCCCGTGCCGCCCGTCACCCGCGTTGCCCACAGTCGTCGGCTGTGGTGTCACTCGCGTGGCTCTCGCAGCGGGCCCACCGTGCGGGGGGCCCGTAAGGATGCGGGCATGGGTATACGCACGCTCCACCGCCGTACGGCCATGTCCGCGACCGTCGTGGTCGCGACCGTGACGGTGACCGCGGCCGTCGTCCCGGTGCTGCTCGCGCCGGTGCCCGCGGTCGCCGCGAACGCCGGTACCGCCCAGGTGCCGGCCGTCTGCCGTGCCCCGCGGGACCCCGACCTCGCGGCCCGGATGTCCCGCGACCTCCAGGCGGCGCTGTCGGCCCGCCGGGGCGCGGTGTCCGTCGCGGTGCACGACGACAGCTCCGGGCTCAGCTGCGCGGTCGCCAGTGACCGGCAGTACGACGCGGCGAGCATCGCCAAGGTGATGATCATGGAGGGTGCGCTGCGGCGGGCCGAGAGTCTGCGGCGCCGGCTCACCCGCTGGGAGGTGGCCAACGTCCGCCCGATGATCACCCGGTCCGACAACGCGTCCGCCGTGCGTCTGTGGACCGACCTCGGCCGCGGTTGTCTGTCGCGCTTCCTGAGCCGGGCCGGGACGAGCCGGACGGTCCTGGGTCCGAAGGGCTACTTCGGTCTGACCCGCACCACGGCCGATGACCAGATGCGCCTGCTGGACGTGCTCACCGACGCCCGCTCGTTCCTGAAGACCCGCGGCTACGGCCTGCGGCTGCTCACCGAGGTCCGCGGCGACCAGCGCTGGGGGGTGCCCTCCGGGATGCCGCGCGGTCTGACCGCCCACCTCAAGAACGGCTGGCTGCCCCGCGCCACCCACGGCTGGCGCGTCCACAGCGTCGGCGCCTTCACGGGCCCCGCCCGCACCTACCGCATCGTCGTCCTGACACACGACAACCCGACGATGGCGTACGGGGTCCGCACCATCGAACGCATCGCGCAGGCCGTGCACCGCGGCCTCGCCCGCGGACGCGGCCTGCCCCCGACTCCCGCCCCCGAGGCGGCGGTCAGCGAGCGGTCGGACGGCTCGGCTCCGTACGGGCCGCTGCCGGGCTGGGACGAGCCGGAGCAGGGCGCCACACCCTGACCCCCACGGCGTACAGGCCGAGACCGAGGACCAGTCCCGCGCCGCCGCCGAAGCACAGGGTCGGGATCAGCTCCCACGGCTTCGCACCGGGCCCCCGGTACGCCCACCAGCGCACCGCCCGCTGCACCGCGCCCGCCAGCGCACAGCCCCCGACGACCGCGCAGGCCGGCCACCGGTCGGCGGTGGACAGCACGGGCACCCCGAGGGCCGGGCCGGCCGGGGTGCGGCGCAGCGCGGCCACCGTGAAGCCCACGATCACGACGGCCGCCACCGCCGAACTGCCGTACTGGAGGTACCAGTAGAGCGGCGCGCCCGCCAGGTCCCGGCCGAGGACGGGGAAGAGCCGCACGCCCCACCGGTCGTGATGCGTGAACGCGTCCCACACCACATGCGTCAGCGCGCCGAGCGTGGCCGAGACGTACCACCACAGGGCCGGCTCCGGACGCGGCCGGCTCCGCGGTGCCCCGCAGCGCACCAGCCGGGCAGGCCGCCCCTGCAGGGCCGCCGGAAGCAGCGCGACGAGCGGCTCCCGCACGCCCAGCCACGCGCCGACCAGGGCCCACGCGATGAGTACGTCGACGGTGAACACCCCGGTGAACGCGTGGGTGAAGGAGCCGAACTCCATCGCACCGGGCAGCACACTCGCCGCGTAGTAGGTCAGGTCGGGGGAGAAGGAGCCGGCCACGAGGACGGCGGGAACCAGCCGGCCGCGCCCGCTCCCGTCCCCGCGCAGCGCAGGGAGGACCGCCGCCGCGTGACTGAGCGTGAAAGGCAAGTCGTCCCCCTGTGGCGACTGTTGGCCCGGTATGTCCGGCCGGTTGATCACTGACGGCCATTATGGAGGACGGCGGGACATGGCCAAGTGGTGAATATCGGGCGCGAACGGGTCCCCGCGCGACGGAAGTTGTCGTAGGGTCGCCTGGGTCACCGTGCCGGGGAGCACGGTCGAACAGCGGGAGAACACGAGAGCGGCGGGACGCGCACCGGGACCGGGAGCGCACTGACATCGGAGAGACGGCAGGCTCGCCCGGCCGTCGGTGGGAGGGGTTCACTCAATGGCGGCGCAATTCGGCAGGAGGCTGCGCACAGGCGCGGCTACCACCGCTGTGGCCGCGGTCGCGGTCGCTGCTCTGTCCGCGTCGCAGGCGCCCGGAGTGACCGCCGACGACCACGGAAGACAGACCACCGGAGCCGACGTCGGCCAGGACGCGAGCGCCACGGGTGACGACGGCAGCGCGACCGGCAACTCGCGGTACTACACGGACCTGCCGCCGCTCGACAGCCCGAAGCCCTCGCCGACCGCCGGTAGCGGGACGCCGGCCGCCACGGGCGCCGCGGAGGCGGGCATTCCCGCGAGCGTCCTCGACGCCTACAAGAGGGCCGAGGAGTCGCTGCGCGCGTCCAAGCCCGGCTGCAACCTGCCCTGGCAGCTGCTCGCCGCCATCGGCAAGGTCGAGTCCGGGCAGGCCCGCGGCGGCCGCGTCGACGCGAGCGGCACGACCCTGTCGCCGATCCTCGGGCCCGTCCTGAACGGCAACGGCTTCGCCAGCATCAGCGACACCGACCATGGCGCGTACGACGGGGACAGCACGTACGACCGCGCGGTGGGCCCCATGCAGTTCATCCCCTCCACCTGGGACTGGGCGGGCCGCGACGGCAACGACGACGGCAAGAAGGACCCCAACAACATCTACGACGCGGCCCTCGCCGCCGGGCACTACCTGTGCCGCTTCGACCACGACATGTCGGTCCAGGCGCAGATGAACCAGTCGATCCTCAGCTACAACAACTCGACGGCGTACCTCAACACCGTCCTGTCGTGGCTGGAGTTCTACCGCAGGGGCACGCACGAGGTGCCGGACGGCACCGGCACGCTGCCCTCGCACCACAGCGACGACGCGACCACGCCGAGCCCTGGGGCCGGCCCCGGCACCACGCCGCCCGCGTCCTCGCACCCCGGCCACCCGTCGAAGCCGTCCAAGCCCACGCCGCCCCCGACGACGCCGCCCACCAACCCGCCGACCACGCCCCCCACCACGCCGCCTCCCACCACCCCGCCGACGCCCACCGAGACGGTGGACCACCTGGCGGACGGGGGCAGCGGGAAGCTCACCGCGACGGCGGGGGGCGCCTTCGCGCAGAAGATCGTGGTGCGGACCGAGGACAAGTCCGACAAGGCCGTGGCGCGGGTCCGGGTCCGCTTCACCATCGTCGGCGACACGGACGCCACCTTCACCGGCGGCGAGAACGTCGCCGTGGTGATGACGAACGGGCTGGGCACGGCCACCGCCCCCGGGCTCGTCGCGGGCGAGAAGACCGGCGACTTCACCGTCCGCGCCACCGTCGTGGGCCGCACCCTGGCCGGCCTCGACCACAAGGCGACCGTCACCGCACGTCAGGCAGACACCCTGGCCCGCACCGGTGACACCGCGCTGACCTGCGTGCCCGGCGGCGAGTTCGCCGACCAGGTCGAGGTGAAGGCCACCTACAAGGGCGCCGTCGCCGGCAAGGTCGCCGCCACCGCGACCCTCGTGAAGTCCGCCGACGACGCCACCGAGAACGACAAGGGCCCCTCCTTCAAGGACGCCGACGGCAAGACCGTCCGCACCCTGAAGGACCTCACCACGGACGCCGACGGCCTCCTCAAGCTGCCGAAGCTGTACGCCGACGACACCACCGGCACCTTCCTGCTCCGCATCACCACGACGGGCGGCGCGACACTGACCGTCGAACTCACCGTCGCCGCCGCACCCGAGGCGTCGCAGACGCCCGCCGCCTGACGGCGAGCACGGCCCGCTCACGCGTTCAGGGCGCCCCTCCGTCACCGGCGGAGGGGCGCCCTGCCGCGTTGTGCGCGTGAGGTGCTGTGCGACGTGTTCTCATCTCACGCGCCCGTTGCTACGGTGCCGGACCTGACGATGTATCAGCTCCTGGCCCTCGGGAGGCCCGCATGCGTGCCCTCATCGCCGCCGCGACCGGCTTCGCCGTGGCGCTCGCGCTGGTCCTGACCATCACGGCCATGGGCTCGCCGGCCGGCCAGACCTCGCCGAAGCCGATGCTCACCACCGTCCCCAAGCACCCCTGACCCACGCACCGGGAGGGCCGTCGAGATGCGCCGCAAGGCAAGCCTGATCCTGCTCGCGCTCGCCGTGTTCTTCACGGCGCTGTCCCCGCTGCTGCGCTGGTACGCGTTCCCGCGGCTGGCCAAGGTCCCCGCCGACCAGTACCAGGACATGGTCCTGGAGGCGAAGGACGCGACCCTCCTCGACTACGGCACCATGCAGGCGAAGAAGGTCCCCAAGGTCACCATCGTGCAGACCCTCAAGGGCAACGTCGACGCCTCCGAACGGATCGAACGCACCGCGGGCCGCGACGTCGTCGTCTGGGACTCCCTCTCCTACGTCCAGGGCCCCGACGGGAAGATGGTCTCCAAGCTCCCCGAGCGCTACATCTTCGACGCCCACAGCCAGGACCCCGTCCACGCCACCGGCGAGTCCGTCGACGGCGACCCCGTCACCCGCGAGGGCATCGAGTTCAAGTGGCCCTTCCGGACGGAGAAACGGGACTACGAGTACTTCGACGCGCAGACCCGCACCTCGGCGCCGATCCACTACGAGAACACCCGGACCTTCCGGGGCGTCAAGGTCTACTACTTCGAGCAGACCATCCCCTGGACGAAGGTGACGTTCCCCAAGATCATGCCCGTCCAGGGCATCACCCCGGAGTCCGTCGCCAAGACCGGCACCACCCGCTGGTACACCACCGTCCGCAGGTTCTGGGTCGAACCGCTCACCGGAGCACCCGTCTACGGCGAGGAGATCCACAAGGAGGAGCTGCGCGGCGGCACCCTTCTCGGCGGCCGGGACAAGGTGACCGCCTTCTCCGGGCACGTGAAGATGCGCGAGGACTACATCGAGCACACCGTCGACCTGGTCAAGTCCAACCGCACCCTCATCCTGCTGCTGACCTCGTACCTCCCCTGGGGCTTCCTCGCCCTCGGCGTCGCCCTGCTGGCCCTGTCCCTCTACCTGGAGGCCCGCGGCCGCAGGCCCGACGACACCGCACCGGCCCCGGCCACCGACCCCGAACCCGTCAGCGCCTGAGCCGCGCGTTCGTGTACCGCGTCGGCTCCGCGGTCGCCGGGTCCTCGGGCCACGGATGCTTCGGATACCGGCCCCGCAGTTCCGCCCGCACGCCCTTGTAGCCGTCCTTCCAGAAGGAGGCCAGGTCGGCCGTCACCGCGGCGGGCCGCCCGGCGGGGGAGAGCAGGTGCACCAGCACCGGGACCCCGGCGACGGCGGGCGACGCCTGCAGACCGAACATCTCCTGCAACTTCACGGCGAGCACCGGCTGTTCGGGATCGCCGTAGTCGACGCGGATCCGTGAACCGCTCGGCACCCCGATCCGCTCGGGCGCCAGCTCGTCGAGCCGGCCCGCCTCTCCCGTGGACCACGGCAGCAGCCGGTTCAGCGCCTGCCCGGCGTCGATCCGCGCCAGGTCCGCCCGCCGCCGGGCCCGGCTCAGCTCCGGCTCCAGCCACTCCTCCACGCGCGCGTGCAGCGCCTCGTCGGAGACGTCCGGCCACGGGGCGCCGAGCCGTCGGTGCACGAACGCCAGCCGCTGCCGCAGCACTTCGGCGTCCGCCGACCACCGGAGCAGCCCGAACCCCTCCTCCCGCAGCCCCTCCAGCAAGGCCTCCCGTACGAGCCCGGAGTCGGCGTTGCGCAACGGCCGCACCGCCAGCTCCACCGCGTCCAGCCGCTCCACCCGCCGCGCGACGACATCACCCTGCGCCCAGTGGACCTCGTCGCCCTCGGAGCGCAGTCCGGCGGCGGCCCGCCGTGCCGTGCCCTCGTCGGTGACCGCGGCGAGCCGCACGCGCGCGTGTCCGCTCCCGACGGGACGGTCGGCGACGGCCACCGCCAGCCAGGGAGCACCCCGCAGCGCCGAACCCTCCCCGACGTCGGCACGGGTGCCGTTGACCATGAGATGCGAGGCGCCCTGCACGCGCGCGAGGCGCTCGGGGAACGCCAGCGCCGCGACGAGCCCGACCACGCGGTCGTCCCCGGGCGCCGACCCGTGCCCCGTCCCGTCGCCACGCTCTCCGTCGCCGGTGTCGGCGGCCTTCCGGGAGGGCGCGGCGGCGGACGACAGCCCGCGGCTCGCCCCGGAGCCCGCGTCGGCCGCGGCCGACCTCAGCCTGCGGGACTCGGTGCGCCAGCGGGACGCGTAGGCGTCACCGCCGCGCCGAGCGGCGCGCCAGGCCGCGGCCAGGTCGTCGCCGTACTCGCGCGGCGGCTCCTCGCTCAGCAGCGCGACCACGTCGGCGGCCCGCGCCGCGCCCACCTCCGGTGCCGCGTCCAGCAGCGCCCGCGCGAGCCGGGGATGCAGGCCCAGCCGGGACATGCGGACACCGCGCTCGGTGGCCCGCCCGGAGGCGTCGACCGCACCCACCGCGGACAGGACGGACCGGGCCGCCGCCATCGCCCCGCCCGGCGGCGGATCCAGCAGGGCCAGCCCCGTCGCCTCCGGGTCGCCCCAGCAGGCCGCCTGGAGCGCGAACGCCGTCAGATCGGCCACCTTGATCTCGGGCGCGGGGAAGCGCGCCAGCCGGCCGTCCTCCGCCTCCGCCCAGCACCGGTACACCGCGCCCGGCGCCTCCCGCCCGGCCCGCCCCGCCCGCTGCCGTCCGGCGGCCTGCGAGGCCCGTACGGTCGTCAGCGCGCTCAGGCCGCGCGCGTGATCCACCCGTGGCTCGCGCGCCAGCCCGGAGTCCACCACCACGCGCACCCCGGGAACCGTCAGCGACGACTCGGCCACCGACGTCGCGAGGACCACCCGGCGCCGCGCGGCCGCCGTGAGCACCGCGTCCTGCACGGCGGCCGGCGCGCGCCCGTGGACCTGGAGGACGTCGACGTCGCCGAGGCCGCCCAACTGTCCCGCGACCCGCGCGATCTCCCCGACGCCGGGAAGGAAGCACAGGACGTCACCCGTCCGTTCGGCCAGCGCCCGCCGCACCGTCGACGCCACATGCGTCAGGAGCGCCGGGTCCACCCGCATCCCGTGCGGCGGCCGGACCGGACGAGCGGTCGGGGCCCACACCACCTCGACCGGATAGGAGACACCCTGCGCCTCGACGACCGGGGCGTCCCCGAGCAGCCGGGCCCAGCCTCCCGCGTCCGTCGTCGCGGACGCGGCGACCAGCCGCAGCTCGGGACGGAGCGCCGCCCGCACGTCGAGAAGGAACGCGGCCACCGTGTCGGCGTCCAGATGGCGCTCGTGACACTCGTCCAGCACGACGACGTCGACGTCCGACAGCTCCTGGTCCCGCTGGAGCCGCTGGAGCAGGACACCCGTCGTGACGACCTCCACGCGCGCGTGGCGACCGACCACCCGCTCCCCGCGCACGGTGAAGCCGACGCTCTCACCGACCTGCTCGCCCAGCAGCCACGCCATCCGCCGCGCCGCCGCCCGGGCCGCGATCCGCCGCGGCTCGGCCACCACCACCCGGCGCGGCGGGCGCCCGTCGTCCAGCAGCCCGGCCAGCGCCAGCGGCACCAGCGTCGTCTTGCCGGTGCCGGGCGGCGCCACCAGCACCGCCCCGCCGTGCCCCTCCAGGGCGTCGTCGAGACCGGGCAGGGCACCGCGTACGGGCAGGACGTCCAGGGCGTCGTAACGGATCACGCCCCCAGTCTCGTACGCGCGTCAAACCGGGTGCTCACGCGCGCGTGCGGCGCGTGAGCACCCACGCGCGCGTGCGCGTTCTCTCCTCTATCGCCCCTCTATCGCCGCTGTCTCCGTACGCCGCTGTCCTCGTCCCGCCCGGCTCAGTCCCGTTCGCACACGAAGATCGCCGTGCCCGGGATGAGGTTGCCGCGCAGCGGGGACCAGCCGCCCCACTCCTGGGTGTTCCAGGCGGGCCACTCCGGCTCGACGAGGTCGACCAGACGGAAACCGCCCGCCACCACGTCCCGTACCCTGTCGCCCACCGTCCTGTGGTGTTCGACGTAGACCGCGCGGCCCTCGTCGTCCTGCTCCACATACGGGGTGCGGTCGAAGTAGGACGCGGACACCGACAGACCCTCGGGACCGGGCTCGTCGGGGAACGCCCAGCGGATCGGGTGGGTGACGGAGAAGACGAAACGGCCGCCCGGGCGCAGCACCCGGCGCACCTCGCTCAGCACCAGCACCTGGTCGGCGATGAACGGCAGCGCTCCGTACGCCGAGCACGCGAGGTCGAAGGAGGCGTCCGCGAAGGGCAGCGCGCAGGCGTCCGCCTGCACGAGCGGTACCCCGCCGCCGATCCGCAGCGCGTGCTGGAGCTGGCGGTGCGAGAGGTCCAGGGCGACCGGGCGCGCGCCCTGGCCGGCCAGCCAGCGGGAGCACTGCGCCGCACCGGCGCCGATCTCCAGGATGTCCTTGTCCTTGAGATCCTCCGGTGGGCCGAGCAGCTCGGCCTCCACCTCGTCGAGGCCCTCGGGGCTCCACACGAACCGGTCGTCACCGAGGAACGTGCCGTGTTCGATCTGGTACTCGTCCGCGTTCCGGTCCCACCAGCCCCGGTTCGCCCGCGAACTCTCGGTGAGATCGGCGGCGCGTCGGGTGGCTTCCGGTTCGAACGGTTCGGGCTCTTGGATGATCGGCTCCCTCGTCGTACTCTTCCGTCCAACCCGTCTCGGGCGTGTCACGGCAGAGGTGTTCGGCTGCCCGCGTGGCCTCGTGAGACAGGTCTTGTGCCGGGATTGCGGCGATCCGCCCCGGGTGTGCGCCTTCGCGCATTGACCCTGCCCGGCTGCCCCCGTATGCTACAAGTTGCGCTGCGGGCCTGCGCTCCTCAGACGTAGCAGGTAACGCTCGCATCTGTATGTATGTCCCCTCGGTTCTCGAGGCGCCACCGGTGTTTTTCCGGGTTCGGCGTTTCTTTGGCTGTCCGGCTTCTACAGGGCGAAACGGGCTCCCGGCGTAAGCAGTACCTACGACTCACTGTCCGTACCGGAGCCCTTTCCCACATGACGAGCAGCACCGAGACCACCTCTACCACGCCGCAGGTAGCGGTCAACGACATCGGTAACGAGGAAGCTTTCCTCGCCGCGATCGACGAGACGATCAAGTACTTCAACGACGGCGACATCGTCGACGGCGTCATCGTGAAGGTCGACCGGGACGAGGTCCTGCTCGACATCGGTTACAAGACCGAAGGTGTCATCCCGAGCCGCGAGCTCTCGATCAAGCACGACGTCGACCCGAACGAGGTCGTCAAGGTCGGCGACGAGATCGAAGCCCTTGTTCTCCAGAAGGAGGACAAGGAAGGCCGCCTGATCCTCTCGAAGAAGCGCGCCCAGTACGAACGCGCCTGGGGCACCATCGAGAAGATCAAGGAAGAGGACGGCATCGTCACCGGCACCGTCATCGAGGTCGTCAAGGGTGGACTCATCCTTGACATCGGCCTCCGTGGCTTCCTGCCGGCTTCCCTCGTCGAGATGCGCCGTGTCCGCGACCTCCAGCCCTACGTGGGCAAGGAGCTCGAGGCCAAGATCATCGAGCTGGACAAGAACCGCAACAACGTGGTCCTGTCCCGCCGTGCCTGGCTGGAGCAGACCCAGTCCGAGGTTCGCCAGACGTTCCTCACGACCCTGCAGAAGGGTCAGGTCCGCTCCGGCGTCGTCTCCTCGATCGTCAACTTCGGTGCCTTCGTGGACCTGGGTGGCGTCGACGGTCTGGTGCACGTCTCCGAGCTCTCCTGGAAGCACATCGACCACCCCTCCGAGGTTGTCGAGGTCGGCCAGGAAGTCACCGTCGAGGTCCTCGACGTCGACATGGACCGCGAGCGTGTCTCCCTGTCGCTCAAGGCGACGCAGGAAGACCCGTGGCAGCAGTTCGCCCGGACGCACCAGATCGGTCAGGTCGTCCCGGGTAAGGTCACGAAGCTCGTTCCGTTCGGTGCGTTCGTCCGCGTGGACGAGGGCATCGAGGGTCTGGTCCACATCTCCGAGCTGGCCGAGCGCCACGTGGAGATCCCGGAGCAGGTCGTCCAGGTCAACGACGAGATCTTCGTCAAGGTCATCGACATCGACCTCGAGCGCCGCCGCATCAGCCTCTCGCTGAAGCAGGCCAACGAGGCCTTCGGTGCCGACCCGGCGTCGGTCGACTTCGACCCGACCCTGTACGGCATGGCCGCGTCGTACGACGACCAGGGCAACTACATCTACCCCGAGGGCTTCGACCCGGAGACCAACGACTGGCTCGAGGGCTTCGAGTCCCAGCGTGAGGTGTGGGAGACGCAGTACGCCGAGGCGCAGACGCGCTTCGAGCAGCACCAGGCCCAGGTCATCAAGTCCCGCGAGGCCGACGCTCAGGCCGAGGCCGAGGGCGCCAGCACCTCCACCGCGGCTCCGGCCGCGTCCGGTGGCAGCGGCGGCGGTTCGTACTCCTCGGAGTCGGACGACAACTCCGGCGCCCTGGCGTCGGACGAGGCCCTGGCGGCTCTGCGCGAGAAGCTCGCCGGCGGCCAGAGCTGAAAGGCTCCCCGCTAGGCAGTAGCTGAAAGAAGTGGGGGGGGCGCCGGCACGCTCGGGGCCCCGGGCGAGGGG
>NZ_JBEZHO010000064.1:0-50352 GCF_040650615.1 Streptomyces sp. NPDC048643 | reverse complement strand
CAAGGAACACCTGGCCGTCGTCCTCGGCGACCCGGGCACGGACCCGCTGGCTCACGGCTGCGCGGACGCCCCTCGGGGGCCGCGGAAACCGGTGGCCCGGCCGGGCCCGGATTCGTACGCTGGTGATCTCCCGGTGCGCCGGCAGCGGTTACTTCGGTGGAGTGCGCCCCCTGGGCGTGCGGTGATTTCGGAACGGCAGTCCGCCGCCACCTCGATCTCGGGAGACCCGGCACCGCCGTGCCCGGTGCGATGGCCGCGGGTACTTCCGGGTGATGTCCCCTCGCAGGTTCGAATCCTGCTGCCGGTCCTGGACCGGTATGGCCGAGCGGCCCATGGCAGAAGAGCCACCAGGTCCTGGTGGCGTTCGCGATCCGCGGCCGGCCTGATCTCGGGCCCATGGCGGTGTCGGTGCGGTCTGGTAGGAATACTGCTGTGAGCAGCACGAACGGGCGGCCCGAGAGCGCTGGGGCCGACGCGGACGACAGGGGCGGCTCGGACGGTGCGCCGCCCGAGCAGCTCGCGCTGATCCGGGAGACGGTCCGCCGGTCGAAGGAGCCGAGGGCGCCGAAGGCCAAGCCGCGGACCTGGCGCGGGGCGGCGGTGGCGAAGGAACTGCCCGTCGCGCGCGTCCTCGTCGACAAAGGGGTGCTGCACCTCGACCGCTACTTCGACTACGCCGTGCCCGAGGACCTCGACGAGGCCGCTCAGCCGGGCGTGCGGGTGCGGGTGCGGTTCGGCGCCGGCGGACGCAACGTCCGGGACGGTCGGCGCGAGGGCGGCGGCCTGATCGACGGCTACCTCGTCGAGCGGGTCGCCGAGTCCGACTACGCGGGGCCGCTCGCCGCCCTCGCCCAGGTCGTCTCGCCCGAGCCCGTCCTCGGACCCGACCTGCTCGGACTCGCCCGCGCCGTCGCCGACCGGTACGCGGGATCGCTCGCCGACGTCCTGCAACTGGCCGTTCCGCCACGGCACGCCCGGGCCGAGGCACGCGAGTCGACGCCGCCTCCTCCGCCGCCCGCGGCGCCCGACCCCGGAACCTGGCGGCGGTACGGGCGAGGGGCCGACCTCCTCGCCTCGCTCGCCTCCGGCGGTGCCCCGCGCGCCGTGTGGACCGCGCTGCCCGGACCGGAGTGGGCCGAGGAGATCGCCCGGGCCGTGCAGGCGACGCTCGCCTCCGGGCGCGGCGCCCTCGTCGTCGTGCCGGCCGGACGCCCCACCGCCCGCGTGGACGCGGCGCTCCGGGCCCTGCTCGGGGAGGGGCACCACGCGGTACTGACCGCCGACGCCGGACCGGAACGGCGCTACCGCGAGTGGCTGGCCGTACGACGCGGCGCGGTGCGGGCGGTCGTCGGCACCCGTGCGGCGATGTTCGCCCCGGTACGCGACCTCGGGCTCGTCGTCGTGTGGGACGACGGCGACGCCGGACACAGCGACGACAACGCCCCCTTCCCGCATGTCCGCGAGGTGCTGGAGCTGCGCGCCTCGCGGGACAAGTGCGGCTTCCTGTTGGGCAGTTGGACCTGCACGGTGGAGGCGGCCCAGTTGGTCGAGACCGGCTGGGCGCTGCCGCTGGTCGCCGACCGGGAGCAGGTGCGCGCCGCCGCGCCGCTGGTACGGACCGTCGGGGACGGCGATCTCGCACGCGACGAGGCGGCCCGCGCCGCGCGACTGCCCACGGTCGCCTGGCAGATCGTGCGGGAGGGGCTGCGACAGGGCCCCGTGCTGGTCCAGGTGCCCCGGCGGGGCTATGTGCCGCGGATGGCGTGCGCCCAGTGCCGGGCGCCCGCACGGTGCCGGCACTGCGCGGGCCCGCTGGAGGCGCAGGACGCGCAGGCCCTGCGGTGTGCGTGGTGCGGACGCGACGAGACGGCCTGGCACTGTCAGGAGTGCGGCGGGTTCCGGCTGCGGGCCCAGATCGTCGGCGCGCGCCGGACCGCCGAGGAGCTGGGACGCGCGTTCCCGGCGGTGCCGGTGCGTACGTCCGGGCGGGAGCAGGTGCTGGACACGGTGTCCGGCACCCCCGCCCTGGTGGTGAGCACCCCGGGCGCCGAACCGGTCGCCGAGGGCGGCTACGCGGCGGCCCTGCTGCTCGACGGCTGGGCCATGCTCGGCCGGCCCGACCTGCGGGCCGGGGAGGACGCGCTGCGCCGCTGGATCGGCGCGGCTGCCCTGGTCCGTCCGCAGGGCGAGGGCGGCACGGTCGTGGTGGTGGCCGAACCGACCCTGCGGCCCGTGCAGGCGCTCGTGCGGTGGGATCCCGTCGGCCACGCGGTGCGTGAACTCGCCGAGCGGGCCGAGCTGGGCTTCCCGCCGGTCTCCCGGATGGCGGCCGTTTCCGGCACCCCTGAGGCGCTCGCCGGTTTTCTGGCCGGGGCCGAACTGCCGGGTGACGCGGAGGTGTTGGGGCCTGTCCCGATCCCGGCCGCCGAGGCGGCACGCGGACGTCGGCCCGGCGGCCCACCCACCGGGGAGCCCGCGGAGCGTGTGCTGGTCCGGGTGCCACCGGGCAGTGGCGCCGCACTGGCGGCGGCCCTGAAGAACGCACAGGCGGCACGCATGGCCCGCGGTGGCACCGAGCCCGTACGGATCCGGATCGATCCCCTCGACATCGGCTGACACCGACCGGCGCAGGGCGCCTTCCTTTGGCCCCAAGAGGAGTGGGACGGGTCCCGGTGCCGGATGAGGGGGGAGACGCACGACTGCCTCCCGGGGCCCTGGCCGGGAGGCAGTTCTCGGTCTGTGGTGGGGGAGTGGGTCAGCCGTTGCGCGGACCGGGGAAGGCCGTGGGCCTGACCTCGTCGCGGAAGGGGCTGCCCGCGGTGGGCTGGGTGGGCATGGAGCGGGCCGCGGGGACCGTGGGCACCGCGGGGAGTCCGGCGCCGACGGTGACCGTGCGGGTGCTCGCCGTCTCCGTGGCGCGCTCCGCCTCGGCTGCGGCCTGGGCGGCGGCGCGGCGGGCGCCGTAACGACGGTGCACCGCCTGCTTGGTGACCCCGAGAGCCGATCCCACCGCGTCCCACGAGAATCCGAGTGAGCGGTCGAAGTCCACGGCGGCCGTGACCAGGGTCTCGACACTGTCCCGCAGTTCCTGCGCGAGGCGGACGGTCGGGGCGGGGGCACGCCCGTAGACGACGAAGCCCGTGGAGGGGCCGGAGCGGCGCGGGCGGTAGACGTTGCCCAGTTGGGCGGTGAGCGTGCGCAGTGCGTCCACCTGCCGGCGGACCCGCTCGATGTCCCGCACCAGCAAGTGCAGGCTTGCGCGAGCCTGGGCGTCGTGGGTTGCGTGGTCGGCCATGAACAAGCCTCTCGAACCGGCGTTGAAAAGGATCGGGCCGCTCGTGCAGCCCGCTGTGGTCAACTCTTTCTTGACCAACGCGTGGACGGGTGAGTGGTCACGCTGCGGGGGCGTGAGGGCATATGCACGGGGCGCGCCGCAGGACGTACGCCCCCTGTCATGGGGTTGACGCGCCCCCGGTCCGGCGTCCGGACGCGTCACCCGCCCGGGCCCGTCGGACGGGGGCGGGAGAACCCCCGAGCCGCGGCGCCGCAGGCGGCATAGACTGGTGCGCTGCCCCGCGCTCCGCCCTTCCCGGCTCGCGCGTGGGCATGGAAGAGCTCCCGCCCGAGAGGCCAACCGCCACCCATGAAGCTCGTCTTCGCAGGTACCCCCGAGGTCGCCGTTCCCGCCCTGGACGCCCTGATCGCCTCCGGGCGGCACGAGGTGGCCGCCGTCGTGACCCGGCCGGACGCGCCGGCCGGCCGAGGACGGCGGCTCGTCGCGAGCCCGGTCGCCGTACGGGCGGAGGAGGCCGGGATCGAGGTGCTCAAGCCCGCGAAGCCCCGTGACGAGGATTTCCTGGCCCGGCTGCGGGAGATCGCCCCCGACTGCTGTCCCGTCGTCGCCTACGGCGCGCTGCTGCCCCGCGTCGCCCTCGACGTCCCCGTGCACGGCTGGGTCAACCTGCACTTCTCGCTGCTGCCCGCCTGGCGCGGCGCCGCCCCCGTGCAGCACGCGATCATGGCCGGCGACGAGATCACCGGTGCCTCCACCTTCCTGATCGAGGAGGGCCTCGACTCGGGCCCCGTCTACGGGACGGTCACCGAGGAGATCCGGCACACCGACACCAGCGGCGACCTGCTGACGCGGCTCGCGTTCGCCGGTTCGGGACTGCTCGCCGCCACGATGGACGGCATCGAGGACGGCACCCTCAAGGCCGTGCCGCAGCCCGCCGACGGTGTCAGCACCGCGCCGAAGATCTCCGTCGAGAACGCCCACGTCGACTGGGCCGCCCCGGCGCTGCGGGTCGACCGTGTGGTGCGCGGGTGCACCCCCGCCCCCGGCGCCTGGACCGTCTTCCGGGACGAGCGGCTCAAGCTCATCCAGGTCGCCACCGTGCCCGACCGCACCGACCTCGCCCCGGGCGAGCTGTCCGTCGCCAAGAACAACGTCTACGTGGGCACCGGCTCGTACGCCGTCGAGCTGCTGTGGGTGCAGGCCCAGGGCAAGAAGCCGATGCGCGCGGCCGACTGGGCCCGCGGGGTGCGGATCCCCTCCGGCGAGCGGCTCGGGGTCTGACGTCCGCCCCACGGCCGGCCTGCGCCGCGCGGCGTAGGCTGATGAACGCACCTTTTCCCGGATCCGGAGCACCTTTTTCGTGAGTGAGCAGTCCCGTCGGCCGAACAAGCCCGGCAAGCCCTATCGCCGCCCCCAGAAGGACCCGGTCCGCATGCTCGCCTTCGAGGCGCTGCGGGCCGTGGACGAGCGCGACGCGTACGCGAACCTCGTCCTGCCGCCCCTGCTGCGCAAGGCGCGCGAGAAGGGCGACTTCGACGGCCGCGACGCCGCGCTCGCCACGGAGCTGGTCTACGGAACGCTGCGCCGGCAGGGGACGTACGACGCCGTCATCGGTGCCTGCGTCGACCGGCCGCTGCGCGAGGTCGACCCGCCCGTCCTCGACGTGCTCAGCCTCGGCGTCCACCAGCTGCTCGGCACGCGCATCCCGACCCACGCAGCCGTCTCCGCCTCGGTGGAACTGGCCCGGGTGGTGCTCGGCGACGGACGGGCCAAGTTCGTCAACGCCGTCCTGCGCAAGGTCGCGAAGCAGGACCTCGACGCCTGGGTGGAGCAGGTCGCGCCGCCCTACGACGAGGACGCCGAGGACCACCTCGCCGTCGTGCACTCGCACCCCCGCTGGGTCGTCTCCGCGCTGTGGGACTCCCTCGGCGGCGGCCGGGCGGGCATCGAGGACCTGCTGGAGGCGGACAACGAACGGCCCGAGGTGACGCTCGTCGCCCGGCCCGGACGCACCACCGCCGACGAGATCCTCGGCACGCTCGACGAGGACTCGGCGCTGCCGGGTCGCTGGTCGCCGTATGCCGTGCGGCTCTCCGAGGGCGGCGAACCGGGCGCGATCGACGCCGTCCGGGAGGGGCGTGCCGGCGTCCAGGACGAGGGCAGCCAGCTCGTCGCCATCGCCCTCGCGAACGCGCCGCTCGACGGGCCCGACCGGGTCTGGCTGGACGGCTGCGCCGGACCCGGCGGCAAGGCCGCGATGCTGGCGGGCCTCGCCGCCCAGCGCGGTGCCACGCTGCTCGCCTCCGAGAAGCAGCCCCACCGCGCGGGACTGGTCGCCAGGGCACTTGCCGGGAACCCCGGCCCCTACCAGGTCATCACCGCGGACGGCACGCGTCCGCCGTGGCGTCCCGGCACCTTCGACCGGGTGCTCATGGACGTGCCCTGCACAGGTCTGGGCGCCCTGCGCCGTCGTCCCGAGGCCCGCTGGCGGCGCCGTCCCGAGGACCTCGACGGCTTCGCCCCGCTCCAGCGCGGGCTGCTGCGCACGGCCCTCGACTCGGTGCGGGTCGGCGGTGTCGTCGGGTACGCGACCTGTTCCCCGCACCTCGCCGAGACCCGAGCGGTCGTCGACGACGTCCTCAAGCACTACGACGGCGGCTCCGCCGAGCTCCTCGACGCCCGCCCGCTGCTGCCCGGCGTCCCGGCCCTCGGCGACGGCCCCGACGTCCAGCTGTGGCCGCATCTGCACGGCACGGACGCCATGTACCTGGCACTGATCCGCCGGACGGGCTGACCGCCGCCGCGCTCCCGCACGGCCGCCGCCTCAGTCCGGGGGAGCGGCCGGTCCCGGCGCCTCACCGGGCTGCGGCGAGGCTGGGTCCGGCGGGGGCCGGGTCCCGCCGTCCTCGTGCGCCAGCCGGTTCGGCCACCACACCTTCGGGCCCACGTCGAGGAAGAGCGAGGTCACGAGGACCGAGCGCACGATGAAGGTGTCCAGCAGCACGCCGAAGGCGACCGCGAAGCCGATCTCGGCGAACCCCACCACCGGCAGGGTGCCCAGCGCCGCGAACGTGCCCGCGAGGACGAGGCCTGCCGAGGTGATCACCGCCCCGGTGGTGGCCAGCCCGGTGACCACTCCGCGCCGCGTGCCCTGATGGGCCGCCTCCTCGCGGATACGGGTGGTCAGGAAGATGTTGTAGTCGATCCCGAGCGCCACCAGGAACACGAAGACGAACAGCGGGAAGGACACGTCCTCCCCCGCGTAGTCGAAGACGTGCCGGAAGACCAGCGCGCTCACCCCCAGAGCGGCGGCGAGCGAGAGGACCACGGTCCCGATCAGCAGCAGCGGTGCGACCAGGGCCCGCAGCAGCACGCTCAGGACGAGCAGGACCACGATCAGGACGAGCGGGATCACGAGGTAGTTGTCGTGCGTCTGGGCGTCCTCCATGTCCAGCAGGGCCGCGGTGCCGCCCCCCACCTTCGCGTCGGCGTCGGGCAGCGCGTGCACGGAGTCCCGCACCCGGTCGACCGTGGCCTTCGCCGCGTCGCTGTCGGACGGATCGCGCAGCGTCGCCTCGAACAGCACCCGGCCGTCGTGTTCCGGCGCCGTGCCCGGTGGCACCCCGATGCTCGCGGGCACCACCCCGGGATCCGCCTCCACGGTCCGGCGGACCTGCCCGGCCGCCGTCGCGTCCGACACCACCACCAGCGGATCACCGGCGCCCGCGGGGAAGTAGTGCTCGGAGATCTCCTGGCCGACGATCGAGTCGGGTTTCCCGGTGAACTGGTCGGCGGTGGGGATGCCCGCGGCTCGCAGCTCGACGAGCCCGATGGAGAGGGCCGCGAGCACCAGCGCCGTCCCGATCCAGGTGGTCCGGGGACGTCGGGCGATGCGGTGGCCGATGCGCGACCAGAAGCCGCTGCGGGTCGGGTCGGACGAACCGACGTGCGGCAGGGCGGGCCAGAAGATCCAGCGCCCGAACACGAGGAGCAGGGCGGGGAAGAGGGTGAGCATGGCCAGCAGGGCGACGGCGACGCCGATCGCCGCGACCGGGCCGAGGCCCCGCGTCGAGTTCATCTCGGCGACCAGCAGCACCAGCATGCTCAGCACGACCGTCGCACCCGAGGCGAGGACCGCGGGGCCCGCCCGGTTCATGGCGCGCGCCATCGCCTCGTGCCGGTCCTCGTGACGGCGCAGTTCCTCCCGGTAGCGGGCGACGAGCAGCAGGGCGTAGTCGGTGCCCGCGCCGAACACGAGCACCGTGAGGATGCCGGCGCTCTGCCCGTTGACGGTCAGCCCGGCATGGGTCGCCAGCAGATAGATCAGCGCCTGGGCCGTGAACAGGGCGACGATCACCCCGAGCAGCGGTACGAAGAGCAGGGTCGGGCTGCGGAAGGTGATCAGCAGCATCACGATGACGACGGCCATCGCGGCGTAGAGCAGCGTGGAGTCGATGCCCTCGAAGGCCTTCGAGGAGTCCGCGGAGGTGCCGCCGGGCCCGGTGATGTGCACGGCGAGCCCGTCGCCGCCCTTGCCCACCTGGTCACGGATCGAGTCGACGGCGGGAGCGATCCGCTGCCAGCCGGCCGCGTCCATGGTGATCGGCACGTAGATCTGCGCGGCGCGCGGATCGGCCGGCCGGTCGAAGAGCGGTCCCCGGGTCTCCGCCCCGCGGATGCCGTGGTCCCGCAACTTCTTGATCTGCTGTACGTCCTCGCCGATCTGCCGCCGGTCCTGCGCCGTCAGGCCGCTCTCCCGGGCGTAGACGACGACCGCGGGGATCTGCTCGGGACGGAACTCGTTGGAGACGTCGAGGACTTGGGTCGACTCCGCCGAGCCGGGCAGCCAGGACTGCGCGTCGTTGTCCTGGGCGTCGCCGAGCTTCATACCGAGCGGTGCCACGAAGAGCAGCACCAGCAGCCACAGGGCCAGCACCAACCACTTGGACCGGCGTCCGCACACGACGCCGACGGCCGCCCGCTTCCAGGCGTCGAGCCGCTTCATTCCCACCCCCGTGGTCGGACGCAGCGCCGTTGGGCCGCCCAGCATGGCACGCGGGACGCCCGCAGGACATCGGCGGAGAGACCGAGGTCCGGACCGAGGAGAGCAACCGGCCCGGGACATGGCAGGCTTGGGGCATGGCCGCGCAGATCAACCCCAGCATCCTGTCCGCCGACTTCGCCCGTCTTGCCGAGGAGGCAACAGCGGTGCAGGGGGCGGACTGGCTCCATGTCGACGTGATGGACAACCATTTCGTTCCGAACCTCACGCTCGGTGTGCCGGTCGTAGAGTCCCTGGCCAGGGCGACGGAGACTCCGCTGGACTGCCATCTGATGATCGAGGACGCCGATCGGTGGGCGCCCCAGTACGTGGAAGCGGGTGCCGGTTCGGTCACCTTCCATGTGGAGGCGGCCGCGGCGCCGATCAGGCTCGCCCGCGAGATCCGGGCCAAGGGTGCCCGTGCCTCGATGGCACTCAAGCCGGCGACGCCCATCGAGCCGTACGAGGATCTGCTTCCCGAGCTCGACATGCTGCTGATCATGACCGTCGAGCCCGGATTCGGGGGTCAGGCCTTTCTCGACATCATGCTCCCGAAGATCCGCCGCACCCGCGAGTTGATCAAAAAGCACGGCCTCGAGCTGTGGCTCCAGGTCGACGGTGGTGTCTCGGAGTCCACCATCGAGCGGTGCGCCGACGCGGGAGCCGACGTCTTCGTCGCCGGATCGGCCGTCTACGGGGCCGCGGACCCCGCCCAGGCGGTACGTGCACTGCGCACCCAGGCGGAGGATGCGACGGCCCGCGCCTCGTGGGCGTGCGGCCACTGAACCAAGGGAACGTGAACGCCGCCCTTCGGGGCGGATCAAGTGCGCCGGATCTGCGAGGATGAACGGCGAATCCAGAGTGTGAACAGCAGTGAGGAGATCGCCGTGTCGGGTATGTCGGCGGGCCGGTCAGCCATGCGGATGGGACCCGCTGAGCTGGTGCAGGCGGCGGCCATGGCCCGCCGCTTCTACCTCGAGGGCAAGTCCAAGATCCAGATCGCCGAGGAGTTCGGCGTCAGCCGCTTCAAGGTGGCCCGGGTTCTGGAGACCGCTCTCGAACGGGATCTCGTGAGGATCGAGATCCGCGTCCCCGCCGAGCTGGACGCGGAGCGCTCGGACGCGCTGCGTGCCCGGTACGGCCTGCGGCACGCCGTGGTCGTCGAGTCCCCGGCGGACGCCGAGGAGTCGCCCGACCCGGAGAACCTCGGTGAGGTGGCCGCGGACCTGCTCGGCGAACTGGTCAACGAGGGCGACGTGCTCGGCCTCGCCTGGGGCCGCTCCACGATCCACATGGCGGCGGCGCTCGACCGGCTCCCGCCGTGCACCGTGGTGCAGCTGACGGGTGTCTACGACGCCGGGACCGCCGAGCGCGGCTCCGTCGAGGCAGTACGGCGCGCGGCGCAGGTGTCGGGCGGCGACGCCCATCCCATCTACGCGCCGATGCTGCTGCCCGACGAGGCCACCGCGGCGGCGCTGCGCAACCAGACGGGGATCGCCCGCGCCTTCGAGTACTTCGACAAGGTCACGGTCGCCTGCGTCTCCATCGGCTCCTGGGAGCCCGGCATCTCGACGGTGCACGACATGCTCAGCGACGAGGAGCGCGCGCACTACGCGTCCCTCGGTGTCGCCGCCGAGATGTCCGCCCACCTCTTCGACGCCGAGGGCCGGCGGGTCGGACGTGACCTGGGGGAGCGCTGCATCACGGTCGAGGCCGACCGGCTGCGCCGTATCCCCGAGGTCGTGGCGATCGCGGGCGGCCAGCGCAAGGCGGCCGCCATCGACGCGGTGCTGCGTTCGGGGCTCGTCACCAGCCTGGTGACGGACACCTCGGCCGCCGACTATCTGATGACGGCGGGCACGACCCCGCGTCCGGCGCTGAACCGGGCGGACCCGGACGGCCCCTGAGAGCACCCCAACGCGCGCCCCGAGGGGACGGCCGTGGCAGCATCGACCCATGCTGCTGCGGCCGTCCCCTCGTGCGTTCGCGGGCCGTCTGACGGCCCTCCTGCTGGTCTGTCTGGTGGCGCTGCTGACGGGCTGCTCGTCGACGGACACCGCCGCGTCGGGCGACCGGGTGACGACCACCGCGAACCGCTCCGGGGACCGCCCGTCCTGGGCGGGCGACCTGGCGACCGTCCGCGCGGCCGAGCTGCCCGCCGAGGCCCGCACGACCCTCGCCCTCATCGACCGGGGCGGCCCCTACCCGTACGCCAAGGACGGAGCCGTCTTCGGCAACTTCGAGCGGGAGCTGCCGCAGCGTCCGAGGGGGTACTACCACGAGTACACCGTGCGGACACCCGGCGAGGGCGACCGGGGAGCCCGGCGCATCGTCACCGGGCAGAGCGGGGAGATCTACTACACCGATGATCACTACGACTCGTTCAAGGCGGTGCTGAGATGACCCGTGGGCCGCTCGCGGAGGTGTGCCACGCGGCCGGATGGCAGGTCAGCGAGCTCGACCTCACCGGCGTCCTCGACAAGGCCGGCTTCATGGCCCGCTGCGTCCGCGCCCTCGACCTGCCCGAGTGGTTCGGCCGGAACTGGGACGCGCTCGCCGACGTCCTGGGCGACCCCGACTGGGGACCCGCCACCCCGGGCAGGCTCCTCGTGGTGAGCGGCTGGCGCCCGTACGCGCGGGCACGGCCCGACGAGTGGGAGACCGCTCAGGAGATCCTGGAGGCGGTCTCCGGCCGCTACCAGCAGTTCGACGCCACGCTGTCGGTCGTCCTCGTTCTTGGAGGATCCGACCAATTGCCCCCTGACCTGCCTGGATGATCTGTCCGGGCATCGCATACCGGCTGTCATGGGACAATGAAGTACGTGCTCTTCCCCCTGGCTGACCTGTCCGGGGGCCACCTCTGATCGACTGGGATGTGCAGCACGTGCGTTTCCTCAACGACATCCAGCCCCCGTACGACCTGACGTACGACGACGTGTTCATGGTGCCCAGCCGCTCCGCGGTCGGCTCGCGTCAGGGCGTGGACCTCAGCTCTCCGGACGGCACGGGCACCACCATCCCGCTCGTCGTCGCCAACATGACGGCGATCGCCGGCCGACGGATGGCGGAGACCGTCGCCCGCCGCGGTGGCCTCGTCGTCATCCCGCAGGACATCCCGATCGACGTCATCACCGAGGTCGTCTCCTGGGTCAAGGGGCGCCCCCTGGTGCTCGACACCCCGATCGTCCTCGCGCCCCACCAGACCGTCGCCGACGCACTGGCGCTGCTGCCCAAGCGCGCCCACAACGCGGGCGTCGTCGTGGACGAGGAAGGCCGCCCGGTCGGTGTCGTCACCGACGCCGACCTCACCGGCGTGGACCGCTTCACGCAGCTGTCCGAGGTCATGTCCAAGGACCTGCTGCTCCTCGACGCGGACATCGAGCCCCGCGAGGCGTTCAACCGGCTCGACGGCGCCAACCGCCGCTACGCCCCCGCGGTGGACGCCGACGGCCGCCTCGCCGGCATCCTCACCCGCAAGGGCGCCCTGCGCGCCACGCTGTACACGCCGGCCACCGACGCCGACGGCAAGCTGCGCATCGCCGCCGCCGTGGGCATCAACGGCGACGTGGCCGGCAAGGCCAAGCAGCTCCTCGACGCGGGCGTGGACACGCTCGTCATCGACACCGCGCACGGCCACCAGGAGTCGATGATCAGCGCCGTACGCACCGTGCGCGCGCTCGACCCGCAGGTGCCGATCGTCGCGGGCAACATCGTCGCCGCCGAGGGCGTCAAGGACCTCATCGACGCGGGCGCCGACATCATCAAGGTCGGCGTCGGCCCCGGCGCCATGTGCACCACCCGGATGATGACCGGCGTCGGCCGGCCGCAGTTCTCCGCCGTCCTGGAGTGCGCCGCCGAGGCCAAGAAGTACGGCAAGCACGTGTGGGCCGACGGCGGTGTCCGGCACCCGCGCGACGTGGCGATGGCGCTGGCCGCCGGTGCGTCCAACGTCATGATCGGCTCCTGGTTCGCCGGGACGTACGAGTCCCCGGGCGACCTCCAGCAGGACGCCAACGGACGCCTGTACAAGGAGTCGTTCGGCATGGCGTCGGCGCGCGCCGTCAAGAACCGCACCAGCGAGGAGTCGGCGTACGACCGGGCCCGCAAGGCGCTGTTCGAGGAGGGCATCTCCACCTCGCGCATGTTCCTCGACCCGTCCCGTCCGGGCGTCGAGGACCTGATCGACTCGATCATCGCGGGCGTCCGGTCATCCTGCACGTACGCGGGCGCCAACTCCCTGGAGGAGTTCGCCGAGAACGCGATCGTCGGCATCCAGAGCGCCGCCGGTTACGCCGAGGGCCAGCCGCTGCACGCCAGCTGGAGCTAGCCGCGCACAACGGCCGGAGCCGCCGCACGCCGACCGCCGCGGCTCCGTCCCTCGCCTCCACGGCCCCTGTTCCCCCTCGTGGGAACAGGGGCCGTGCGCGTGTCCGGGCGCCCCCACGACGGGCCGACGGGTGCCTCGCGGACGGCGGACAGGCTTGCCGCGAGGAGTGGACCGGCGCCCCCGGGGCGGGAATTGACGCACCGTCGGTTCAGCGGCGCGCGAACCGCTTCCACCAGCGAAAAGGCGGTTTGCGCAACCATCGAAAGGCCCCGCGCAACGAACACCCGCGCTGCCGCGATGAACGCAACGATCTTGCGGAGACGCGCAAGGTTGCTGCATTACGCCCGCGAAGCCCTGGCTCATAGGGTCAAGCGCTGTACACAGGCGTGGCGGGGACCCCGCTCGGTGGGTCCCTCCTGTCAGGGGTGCCGCCGGTCCCCGCCGTTCCCGACCGGCAGCGATGAAGGAGCCACCCGCGTGCTCGACCCCGGCGCACCCCCGCAGTCCCGAACCACCTCCTCCCCACCGTCCCCGGGGTTCGGCGCGCGCCTGATGCGCCGCAAGCCCGTGGAACGCCTGGTCGCCGAGGGTGGCCAGGGCGAGGGAGGCTCCCTGCGCCGCTCCCTCGGTCTGTGGCAGCTCACGATGATCAGCATCGGTGCCACGCTCGGCACCGGCATCTTCGTCGTCCTCGGCGAGGCCGTCCCCAAGGCCGGTCCCGCGGTCACCCTGTCCTTCGTGATCGCCGGTCTCACCGCGCTCTTCTCCGCCCTCTCCTACGCCGAACTGGCGGGCACCATCCCGGTCGCCGGGTCCTCGTACTCGTACGCGTACGCAACGATGGGCGAACTGATCGCCTGGATATGCGGCTGGTGTCTCGTCCTGGAGTACGGCGTCTCGGTCGCGGCCGTCGCGGTCGGCTGGGGCGAGTACCTGAACGAACTGCTCGACGGCACCATCGGCGTCACCATCCCGGACGCGCTGTCCGCGCCGCCCGGCGACGGCGGCGTCTTCAACCTGCCGGCCCTCATCGTCGTCCTGCTCGCCATGGCGTTCCTGCTCGGCGGAGCCAAGGAGTCGGCGCGTGCCAACACCGTCATGGTGACCGTGAAGATCGCCGCGCTGGTGATGTTCTGCGCGATCGGCATCCAGGGCTTCCGCTCGGGCAACTACGAGCACTTCATGCCGCTCGGCATGGCGGGCGTCAGCGCCGCCGGTGCCACGCTGTTCTTCTCCTACATCGGCTTCGACGCCGCCTCCACGGCGGGCGAGGAGGCCAAGGACGCGCAGCGCGACCTGCCGCGCGCGATCATGCTCTCGCTGGTCATCGTGACCGCCCTGTACGTCCTCGTCGCGGCCGTCGCCGTCGGCGCGAAGCCCTGGCGGCGCTTCAACGACTCCGAGGCCGCGCTCGCGGAGATCATGAAGGACGTCACCGGGCAGACCTTCTGGGGGACGCTGCTGGCCGCCTGTGCCGTCATCGCCATCGCCAGCGTCGTGCTCACCGTGCTGTACGGCCAGACCCGCATCCTGTTCGCCATGTCCCGGGACGGTCTGGTCCCCAAGGTCTTCGCACGCGTCGACCCGAAGACCGGCACGCCCCGCGCCAACACGGTGATCGTCTCGCTGTTCTGCGGTGTCCTCGCCGCCGCGATCCCGCTCGGCCAGCTCGCCGACGCCACCAGCATCGGCACGCTCTTCGCCTTCGCGCTGGTCAACATCGCCGTCGTGGTGCTGCGCCGGACGCGCCCGGGCATGCGCCGCACTTTCCGGGTCCCGCTCGCGCCGGTGCTGCCCGCGATCGGCTTCCTGCTGTGCCTGTGGATGATGGCCAGTCTCTCCGCCGTCACCTGGGTGGTCTTCGGTGTCTGGATGGCCGTCGGGCTCGTGTTCTACTTCAGTTACGGCTACCGCCGGTCCCGGATGGCGACCGCGGAACCCGTCGCCGAGCAACCGTAGAACCCCCGCAAGCACCTCGCAGAAAAGTGAACCACCCGCAGTGCTGAACGATCTCGACGAACGCATCGTGCACGCCCTCGCCGAGGACGCCCGCCGCTCCTACGCCGACATCGGGCAACAGGTCGGCCTGTCCGCGCCCGCGGTGAAACGGCGGGTCGACCGGCTGCGGGCCACCGGGGCCATCACCGGGTTCACCGTCCGGGTGGACCCGGCGGCGCTCGGCTGGGAGACCGAGGGGTTCGTCGAGATCTACTGCCGCCGCAACACCTCGCCGGAGACGATCCAGCGTGGTCTCGAGCGGTACCAGGAAGTCGTGGCCGCCTCCACCGTCACCGGGGAGGCGGACGCGGTCGTACAGGTCTTCGCCTCGGACATGCGGCACTTCGAGCGGGTGCTGGAGCGGATCGCGGGCGAGTCGTTCGTGGAACGGACGAAGTCCGTTCTGGTGCTGTCGCCGCTGCTGCGGAGGTTCTCCTCGGGGTCACCCACGTAGTCGGCGCCCCCCGTCAACGCCTTTGAGCCCAGGAAGGTGGGGGGTTCCCCGCCGCGCGGCTGCGGGTGCGTCGTGGCCTGTCGCGCGGTTCCCCGCGCCCCTGAAGGGGCGCTCCCGTGCTCGGCGTTCGAACAGTGGACTGCGCCTGAAGAGCGACCGGAGCGCTATTCGGCTGTCTGTCGTGCCAGGGCGTTGTTGTCCATCGAGTTGTGGACGCTGAAGCTCACCGCGTCGGAGCGGTAGCGGTCGTCGGACCATTCGACCGGGCGGCCCTCGCGGGTGGTGGTGACGCGGCGGACCCGCAGCAGGGGGCTGGTGCGGCGGACGCCGAGGAGTTCGGCATCCTGCGCGCCCGCGGCGACGGCGTCGATGACGTGCTCGCCGTACGCGAAGACCAGGCCGGTGTCCTCGAAGAGGCGCTGCGTGACGGACGGGCACCCGGGCTCGATGGCCGCCACGGCGGGCGAGATCCAGTCCGCGTACACCGTGCGCTCCAGCAGGACCGGCTCGCCGTCCAGGCCGCGGACCCGCAGCACGTGCAACACCGGTGTCTTTTCCCGCAGTTGCAACCGGACGGCGTCCGCCGCCGTGGCCGGCAGGTACTCCTGTGACACCACGTGCCCGGTCGCCTCGCGGCCCATCGCGCGTGCCCACTGGGCGAAGCTGCGCAGCTCGGCGAAGCTCTGGCTGCGGCGGCTGGCCAGGACCACCCGGCGGGCGCCCTGGCGGGAACCGATCAGCCCCTCGGCGGTCAGGGCCGCGACGGCCTGGCGGACCGTGCCGCGCGAGACGCCGTAGTGAGCCGCGAGGTCGGTCTCCGCGGGCAACAGGCTGCCCACGGTGTACTCCTCGCGGTCGATCGCCCGCCGCAGTTCCTCGGCGATCTCCTCGTGTCGCGCCGGCATGCTTCCCCTCTGCCTGGACCACTGTGCACAGCGTGATCACCCTAATCGACCGCGCGGTGGGATCCGTGTCTGCCGGAATTGTGCAGGGAACCAGGGGTCACGGTTTGGCCAAAGTTTACGAACAAGACACCAACGCCGGGCCTACTTGGGCCAACTTGTTCAGACAAGTTCTCCGTACCACCACACCCTCGTGCGTCATTCTGGAGAGACCGTGACCGTGTTCCTGCCGAGGACCGCCCTCCTCACCGGCGGCCTCGCCGTCGCCGCAGCCCTCACCCTGAGCGCCTGCGGCGCCGCCCCCGACGACAAGGCGACCACCGCCGACGGCAAGAGCGCGGCCACCGCGACCTCCGCCGCGGACTTCGGCGGCCTCGACGCCCTGGTCAAGGCCGCGAAGAAGGAGGGCACGCTGCACGCGATCGCCCTGCCCCGCGACTGGGCCAACTACGGCGCCCTGATCGACGGCTTCACCAAGAAGTACGGCATCAAGATCGACGTCGAGAGCCCCGACGGCTCCAGCCAGGACGAGATCACCGCCGTCACCTCGCGCAAGGGCCAGGACCGCGCCCCGGACGTCCTCGACCTCGGCAGCTCCTTCGCCCTCAGCGCCGCCCAGCAGGGGCTGCTCGCCCCGTACAAGGTGGCCGCCTTCGGTGACATCCCCGAGGGCCAGAAGGACGCCACCGGCCGCTGGTTCAACGACTACGGCGGCTACATCTCCATCGGCTGCGACGCCAAGAAGGTCAAGGAGTGCCCGACGACCTTCAAGGACCTGCTCAAGCCGCAGTACAAGGGCCAGGTCGCCCTCAACGGCAACCCCACCAAGTCCGGTTCGGCGTTCGGCGGCGTGTACGCGGCCTCGCTCGCGAGCGGCGGCTCCTTCGACGACATCCAGCCCGGCCTGGACTTCTTCGCCAAGCTGAAGAAGAACGGCAACTACACGCCCGTCGAGTCGACCCCGGCCACCGTCGAGAAGGGCGAGACGCCCATCAGCATCGACTGGGACTACCTGAACGCCGGTTACGCCGACGAGTTCAAGTCCAAGGGCGTCGACTGGAAGGTCGCCATCCCCTCCGACGGCCAGTTCGCCCAGTACTACTCCCAGGCGGTCAACAAGGGTGCCCCGCACCCCGCGGCCGCCCGCCTGTGGCAGGAGTACCTCTACAGCGCCGAGGGTCAGAACCTCTGGCTCAAGGGCTACGCACGCCCGGTCCTGATGCCCGCGATGGACAAGGCCGGCACGCTCGACAAGACGGCCGCCGCGAAGCTCCCCGCGGTCACCGGGACGCCGAGCTTCCCGACCGAGGACCAGCAGAGCAAGGCCAAGACCGTGCTCGGTCAGGGCTGGGCCAAGGCCGTCTCCGGATGACCACCGCCCTCACCGAGGCCCCGGCCGACGTGGCGCCCGCCGCTGCCCACCCGCAGCGGCGGCGCCGCCGCGCCCCCGGCTGGCTCGCCGTCGCACCCCTGCTCGTCTTCGTGGCGATCGCCTTCGGCATCCCCGCCCTCGCCATGCTCAACGGCGCCTTCACCGTCAAGGACCAGACGACCGGCGCCAGTTCGTACACCACGGACAACCTGACCGGCTCGTTCCAGGGGGCCTACCTGACCGCCCTGATCGGCAGCGTCAAGCTGTCCGCGGTCTCCGCCGGCATCGCGACCGTCCTCGGACTGCCGCTCGCCCAGGCCGTGGTGACCTCCCGCTTCCGCGCGCTGCGCGAGGCCGTGCTCACCGCCTCCGGCGTCCTCGCCAACTTCGGCGGCGTCCCGCTGGCCTTCGCCTTCGTCGCCACCCTCGGCAACTCCGGCGTCCTGACCCGGCGTTTCGGCCTGGCCGACAAGGGCTGGAGCCTCTACAGCTTCTGGGGCCTGGTCATCGTCTACCTGTACTTCCTGATCCCGCTCATGGTCCTCACCATCACGCCGGCCCTCGACGGACTGCGCTCGCAGTGGCGCGAGGCGGCGCAGAACAACGGCGCGACCTCCGTCCAGTACTGGCGGCACGTGGCCCTCCCGGTGCTCGCGCCCTCGCTGCTCGGAGGCCTGGTGCTCCTGTTCGGCAGCGCCTTCGCCGCGTACGCCACCGCCGCCGCCATGGTCGGCAGCGCCGTCCCGCTGGTCACCCTCCAGATCGCCGACGCCATCTCCGGCAACGTGCTGGTCGGCCAGGAGAACGTGGCGCTCGCCCTCAGCCTCGACATGGTCCTCATCGCGGGCCTTGTCATGGCCGTGTACCTGCCCCTGCAACGACGGAGCGCGCGATGGCTCGCCTGAACCTGTGGCGCTGGGTGGTCCTCGCCCTCGCCGCGCTGTACTTCCTGGTGCCCATGGCCGCGTCCGTGATCTTCACGGTCGACGTGCCCGGGCAGGGCGTCACCTTCGACGCCTACACCCAGATCGTCTCCGCCGACGGATTCGTCTCCAGCCTGCTGCTCTCGCTGGAACTCGCCGTCGCCACCATCGTCGTGGTGCTGCTCCTGATGGTGCCGGCCGCCGTCGCGCTGCGGCTCGGCTCGCCCCGGCTGCGGCCGGTCGTCGAGGTGGTGTGCTCGCTGCCCCTGGTCGTCCCGCCGATCGCCTTCGTCGCCGGCATGGCGACCGTTCTCAAGTGGGGACCCGAACACCTCTCGCGCACCCCGCTGTTCCAGACCTTCGTGGCCATCCAGAACCCGGACTTCCCCGTGGTGCTCGTCCTCGCGTACGTCGTGATGGCACTGCCGTTCGTCTACCGGGCCCTGGACGCCGGACTGCGCGCCGTCGACGTGCGCACCCTCGTCGAGGCCGCCCGCAGCTGCGGCGCGAGCTGGCCGCAGGCGCTCGTCCGGGCGGTGCTGCCCAACCTGCGCGGCGCACTGCTCAACTCCTCCTTCCTCACCCTCGCCCTGGTGCTCGGCGAGTTCACGGTCGCCCGACTCCTCGGCTATCAGCCGTTCGCCGTGTGGATCTACAACGTCGGCGGCTCGCAGGCCCAGATGTCCGTCGCCGTCTCCGTGCTCAGCCTGTTCGTCACCTGGGCCCTGCTCCTCGCGCTCGCCGGCTTCGGCGGCCGCTCCCGTACCGCTTCCGCCTCCCGGGGATGACCATGACCCTCGCCACGCTCGAAAAGGCCGCCACCGTCGAATTCCGCGGACTGAGGAGGGAGTTCGGTCCGACCGTCGCCCTCGACGGCCTGGACCTCACCGTCCGGCCCGGTGAACTCCTCGCCCTGCTCGGTCCCTCCGGCTGCGGCAAGACCACCGCGCTGCGCATGCTCGCCGGCTTCGAACACCCCGACTCCGGCGAGGTGCTGGTCGACGGCGAGGACGTCACCCGGGTCCCGGCGCACCGCCGCGACGCCGGGATGGTCTTCCAGTCGTACAGCCTCTTCCCGCATCTGAGCGCCGTCGACAACGTCGCCTTCGGGCTGCGGATGCGCAAGGTGCGCACGGCCGAACGGCGCACCCGGGCAGCCGAGTTGCTCGATCTGGTCGGCCTCGCGGACAAGGGGGAGCAGTACCCGCACCAGCTCTCCGGCGGTCAGCAGCAGCGCGTCGCGCTGGCCCGCGCGCTCGCCCTGCGGCCCCGCGTCCTGCTGCTCGACGAACCGCTCTCGGCGCTGGACGCCAAGGTGCGCCTCTCGCTGCGCGAGGAGATCAGCCGCCTCCAGCGGGAACTCGGCATCACCACCCTGTTCGTGACGCACGACCAGGAAGAGGCGTTGTCCATGGCGGACCGGGTCGCCGTGATGCGGTCCGGAAAGCTCGAACAGTGCGCGGCGCCCGCCGAGTTGTACGGGCGCCCCGCCACCGCCTTCGTCGCCGAGTTCGTGGGCACGATGAGCCGGATACCCGGGACGCTCGACGGCGAGTCGGTCGAGGTCCTCGGCCGGCGCCTGCCGGTGGACGGGGAGGCGCCCGCCGTACGGGAGGTGGACGTGCTGGTGCGGCCCGAGGCCGTGCGGGTGAGCGCCGACGAGTCGGGTGACGCGCGGCTCGTGGCCACCGCGTTCCTCGGCGCGGCCACCCGGGTCACCGTGCGGCTCGCCGACGGCACCGAGGTCAAGGCCGACCTGCCCACGCACGAGGCGGCGGCCCTCGCCCCGGGCGCTCCCGTGACGGTCACCCTGCCCGAGCGCCCCGTGCTCGTCGCCGCCCGCACGAGCTGAGGAGCGGCCACCGTCCCTGACCCGGTGCTCCCGGCACCGGCATCCAGCAGGGTGTCCCGCCCCGAGACCGCGCCGGGCCGCGCGTCCGCCGACCTCCCGGCGGACCGGCCCGGCCTCCGTGGCCGGGCGAGGGCCGCGGCGCGGCAGCGGCCCTCGCCCCGGGCCGTGTCGCGGCGCGGACGCCTTCCGGCCGGGCAGCCGCCTGACCGGGCGCTGCCGACCGGGCGGGCACCCGACCGGGAAGCCTCCGGCCAGGTGGCTTCCCTGCCGGGAGGCCATCTGGCCGGACAGCCTCCTGGTCACGAGGCCACCTGCCGGACGGCCACCCGATCAGGCGGCCTTCCGGCTGTGCGGCCTCCTGCCGGGCGGCTTCCGACCGGGGCCTTCTGCCAGGTGGCTCCCTGCCGGGCGGCCACTCGGCAGGACGGCCGCCACCGACCGGGCGGTCAGCTGACCGTGCGGCCCCTGCCAGGGGGCCATCCGGCCACGGGCCCTTCCTTCCGGGCGGTCCCCTGCCGGGCGGCTTCCCGACGGGGCGGTCGGGGATGCCCTCCCCGTCCCCGACCGCCCCCCCCACATCTCCCACCGACGAAAGAGACCACCGTGAGCCACCGCGCCACCGTCCGACTCCCGCTCCAAGCCGTTCTGTTCGACATGGACGGCACGCTCGTGGACACCGAGCGACTGTGGTGGGAGGCGGTCGAACAGGTGGCCGACGGGCTCGGACACGCGCTGACGGGGGCCGACCAGCCCGAGGTGCTCGGACGGCCCGTCGAGCACACCGCCGCCTGGCTGGCCGGCATCACCGCCTCCCCGGCGGAGACGATCGCCGCCGAGCTCCACCACGAGTTCGCGGACCGGGTCCGTACCGGCATCGTGCCCCGCCCCGGAGCGACGGAACTGCTCGACGCGCTCGCCCGCGAAGGCGTCCCCACCGCCCTCGTCACCGCCTCCCCGCGCGCGGTCGCCGACACCGTGCTGGCGGCGCTGGGCGCCGAGCGCTTCGCCGTCTCCGTCACCGCCGACGACACCGAGCGCACCAAGCCGGCACCCGACCCCTACCTCGCCGCCTGCCGCGCCCTCGGCGTCGAACCCGCCGCCTGCGTCGCCGTCGAGGACACCCAGACCGGTGTCACCTCCGCCGAGTCCGCGGGCTGCGCCGTCCTCGCGGTGCCCTCGCTCGCGCCGATCGGCCCCGCCGCCGGACGCACCGTGCTCGGCAGCCTGGAGGAGGTGTCCCCGGCCCTGCTGCGCGCCATGGTCGCCCCGGCGGAGTTGCGGGTGCTGAGCTGGAACCTCTGGTACGGCGGGACCAAGGTCGACGACCACCGCGAGAAGCAGCTCAAGGTCATCGCGGAGACGGGTGCGGACGTGGTCGGGCTCCAGGAGACGTACGGGGACGCGGCGCGGGAACTCGCCGAGGCCCTCGGCTGGCACCACCACCGGGCGGGCGACAACCTCGGCGTCATCAGCCGCCACCCGATCGTCGCGCGGCTCGGCGACCCGGACGTCGGCTTCTACGGCGGCACCGGCGTCCGCGTCGAGCTGGTCGGCGGCCGACGGGTGGACGTCTGGAGCGCCCACCTCGACTGTGCGCCGTACGGCCCCTACGAGGCCCGCTTCGACGGGCTCCCGGCCGCCGAACTGGTCGCGCACGAGAGCGGCCGGCTCGCTCGGATGCGGGAGATCCTGCGGATGATCGCCGACTCCGCCGAGCCGGCCACGCCGGTCGTCCTCGTCGGAGACTTCAACGCGCCCTCGCACCGGGACTGGACGGACGTCGACTGGCCGGTGACGAAGGCGGCCGAGGACGCGGGCCTGCGCGACTCCTACCGCGAGATCCACCCCGACCCGGTCCGGGACCCGGGACACACCTGGTCGCCGGTCCATGACGACCACGAGGACGGCAGCGGGCGCCCCGAACCCCAGGACCGCATCGACTTCGTCCTGCACCGCGGGCTGACCGCCCTCGACTCCCGCACCGTCGTCAGCGGCACCCCGCGCTCCTGGCCCGACGTGGCGGGCAACGACTGGCCCTCCGACCACGCGGCGGTCCTCACCGTCTTCGGAGTGCCCCGCGGGGAGTGAGGGGAACGGGGCGAGGGCGCGTCCCACCGGCCCGCGCCGGTCCCGGCCGGTCGTGAGCGCCCGGCGGGACCCGGCGCCGCCCGGCGGTACGGGCGTCGCGCGCGGTGCGCCGCGCGTCACCGTTCCGCGACGCGGAAACCCACCTGTGACCTGCGTCTCCCCGCGTTCTCCGGGGAATCAGGGCCCCTGGGCGGACACGCAACGAATCGCCGCCGAGGGACCGCCGCACGCAACGTTTCGTTCGGTGGCGCGCAACGGGTCCTTCTTGTCCGGCCGAGGCCGCCGACCGTACCGTCTAACAGGCCCCCCAAACCCTCCGTACCGGTGGAGAACACGCATGCGCACAGCCCTGCTCCAGAGCTCCGGCCGCCCCGGCTCGGTCGCCGAGAACCTCAAGGTGCTCGACGACGCCGCGGGCCGCGCCGCCGCAGCGGGCGCGGGGCTCCTGGTGACCGCCGAGATGTTCCTCACCGGCTACGCCATCGGCGACGACATCGGCCGTCTCGCCGAGCCCGCCGACGGCGACTCGGCCGACGCGGTCGCCGAGATCGCCGGCCGGCACGGCGTGGCCGTCGCCTACGGCTATCCCGAGCGCGGGCACGGCGAGGGCTCCCCGGCCGACGGCGGCACGGCGCACGTGTACAACTCCGTCCAGCTGATCTCCGCCGACGGGACCCGACTCGCGAACTACCGCAAGACCCACCTCTTCGGCTGCTTCGAGCGCGACCACTTCACGCCCGGCGACCGGCCCGTCGTGCAGGCGGAGCTGAACGGCCTCCGGGTCGGCCTCATGATCTGCTACGACGTCGAGTTCCCGGAGAACGTCCGCGCGCACGCCCTCGCCGGCACCGACCTGCTTCTTGTCCCGACGGCGCAGATGCACCCCTTCCAGTTCGTCGCCGAGTCCGTCGTCCCGGTGCGCGCCTTCGAGAACCAGATGTACGTCGCGTATGTCAACCGCACCGGCCCGGAAGGGGAGTTCGAGTTCGTCGGACTCTCCACGCTGGCCGGCCCCGACGGGGTCGCCCGGGCCCGCGCGGGCCGCGGCGAGGAACTGGTCCTCGCCGACGCCGACCCCGTCCTGCTCGCGGCCTCGCGGGAGACGAACCCGTATCTCCAGGACCGCCGCCCCGGCCTCTACGGGTCCCTCGTCTGACCCCGCCCGCCCGGACCCCCGATCCGGCCCGGCCGAACCAGCCTTCCCCTCAGCAGTTTTCGCGCAAGGAGTCCGCACCCCATGACGTCCACCGTGCCCAACGCCGTCCAGCACGCCGACGTGCAGCAGCCGCCGATCACCATGTTCGGCCCGGACTTCCCCTACGCCTACGACGACTTCCTCGAGCACCCCGCGGGCCTCGGACAGATACCCGCGACCGAGCACGGCACCGAGGTCGCCGTCATCGGCGGCGGACTCTCCGGCATCGTGGCCGCGTACGAGCTGATGAAGATGGGCCTCAAGCCCGTCGTGTACGAGGCCGACGAGATCGGCGGCCGGCTGCGCACCGTCGGCTTCGAGGGCTGCGACCCGTCGCTGACCGCCGAGATGGGCGCGATGCGCTTCCCGCCGTCCTCCACGGCCCTCCAGCACTACATCGACCTGGTCGGCCTCACCACCCGGCCCTTCCCCAACCCGCTCGCGGAGTCCACGCCCTCGACGGTCGTCGACCTGAAGGGCGAGTCCCACTACGCCACCTCCGTCGACGACCTGCCGCAGGTCTACCGCGACGTGATGAACGCCTGGAACGCCTGCCTGGAGGACGGCGCCGACTTCTCCGACATGAACCAGGCCATGCGGGAGCGCGACGTGCCGCGCATCCGGGAGATCTGGGCGAAGCTCGTCGAGAAGCTCGACAACCAGACCTTCTACGGCTTCCTCTGCGACTCGGAGTCCTTCAAGTCCTTCCGGCACCGGGAGATCTTCGGGCAGGTCGGCTTCGGCACGGGCGGCTGGGACACCGACTTCCCGAACTCCATCCTGGAGATCCTGCGCGTCGTCTACACCGAGGCCGACGACCACCACCGCGGCATCGTCGGCGGCTCCCAGCAGCTCCCGCTGCGGCTGTGGGAGCGCGAGCCGGAGAAGATCGTCCACTGGGCGTACGGCACCTCGCTGTCGTCGCTGCACGACGGCGCCCCGCGCCCGGCCGTGACCCGGCTGCACCGCACCGCGGGCAACGGCATCACCGTCACCGACGCGAACGGCGACATCCGGACCTTCAAGGCCGCGATCTTCACCGCCCAGTCCTGGATGCTGCTCTCCAAGATCGCCTGCGACGACTCGCTCTTCCCGATCGACCACTGGACCGCGATCGAGCGCACCCACTACATGGAGAGCTCCAAGCTCTTCGTTCCCGTGGACCGGCCGTTCTGGCTGGACAAGGACGAGGAGACGGGGCGTGACGTCATGTCGATGACGCTCACCGACCGCATGACGCGCGGCACCTACCTGCTCGACGAGGGCCCGGACAAGCCGGCCGTCATCTGCCTCTCGTACACGTGGTGCGACGACAGCCTGAAGTGGCTGCCGCTGTCCGCGAGCGAGCGGATGGAGGTCATGCTGAAGTCGCTCGGCGAGATCTACCCGAAGGTCGACATCAGGAAGCACGTCATCGGCAACCCGGTGACCGTGTCCTGGGAGAACGAGCCCTACTTCATGGGCGCGTTCAAGGCCAACCTGCCGGGCCACTACCGCTACCAGCGCCGTCTGTTCACGCACTTCATGCAGGACGGTCTGCCCGAGGACAAGCGGGGCATCTTCCTCGCCGGCGACGACATCTCCTGGACGGCCGGCTGGGCCGAGGGCGCCGTCCAGACCGCGCTGAACGCGGTCTGGGGCGTCATGCACCAGCTCGGCGGCACGACCGACCCGACCAACCCCGGCCCCGGTGACGTCTACGACGAGATCGCGCCGGTCGAACTCCCCGAGGACTAGGGCCTGTCGTCCGGATCATGCGGCGGGATGCGGGGCAGGGCACGACAGGCCCCAGGGGGAGCCGCGGACCGGGGGCCCGAGGGCGGGTGGCTCAGACGCCGGCCGCCCGCGCCGCGCCGTACACCGCTGCGGCCACGTCCTTGAGCTCCTCGGCGTCCCGGACCGTGCTCTGCAGGTCGAGGAAGATCTCGTCCAGGCCGAGCGCGGCGTGCGCGACGAGATCCTCCACGATCTGGTCCACCCCGCCGTGGAAGGGCTGCCGGTCCTCGCCCTCGTACCCCTTCGCGGTGTAGCGCACGTTCGTCCGCAGGACCGTGCGGATCGGCTCGGTGCGCCCGCGTTCGGCGGCCAGGTCCCGCAACGCACTCCATTGCGCGGCCAGTTGGTCCACGCCCATGCCGATCGGCATCCAGCCGTCGGCGTGGTCCACGAGCCGGCGCCGAGCCCTGCCGGTGTTGGCGGCCAGCAGCACGGGGATCGGCCGGGCGGGCTTGGGGCCGACCACGGCCGACGCGATCCGGGTGAGGTCGCCCTCGTAGACCACCGGGTCGGGGCCCCAGACCGCGCGGCACACCTCGATCACCTCGTCGAGGACCCGGCCGCGGTCCTCGAAGGGCCGCGGTGACGCCGCCGCGTACTCGTCGTGCGACCAGCCCGTGCCCAGACCCGCGACGACCCGGCCGCCGCTCGCCGCGTCGAGCGTGGCGAGGGACTTGGCGAGCTGGAAGGGGAGGTGCAGCGGGGCGACCAGGACGCTGGTGCCGAGCAGGGCGCGCTCGGTGACCGCGGCCGCGAGCGCCAGGGTGATCAGGGGGTCGGCGACCCCGCGGTAGGTGTCCGGCCAGGGCAGGCCCTCAATGCCGTACAGGCCCTGGGTGGCGGGTTCGGGGAACAGGGCGCGCTCGAAGACCCACAGACTGTCGTAGCCGATCGCCTCGGCGGTGCGCCACGTCGGGCACGTCCCGTCCGATGTCGTACTGCCTCATCTGGGGGAGGGCCAGACCGAGTCGCGTCGCCATGCCTGTTCGCTCCTTCGTGTCGGGGGTGCCGATCGGTCAACGTACAGCGGGGGCGCGGGAGTTTCGGGTCGGACCGCGCGGCGTGGCCGGATCAGTCCGGCAGGGGAGTGAGCAGCATCCGGCCGGCCAGGCCGACCACGGCGTCGAGGCGCTCGGCGAACTCCTCGGCCAGATCGGGCAGTCCGCGCAGCGCCCACAGGGCCCGGGCCGCGGACCAGGTCGCCTCACGGGCCCGCTCCAGGCTCCAGGAACCGAGCAGATGGGTGAGCGGATCGGCGATCTGGAGCAGGTCGGGGCCCGGCATCAGGTCCTCGCGGATGTGTTCCTCCAACGAGGCGAGGAGGTCGCCGACCCGGTCGAACTCGTCCTCCAGATCGGCCGGTTCGCAGCCGAGCGTACGGCAGGTGTCCACGAGGGCGAGCGCGAGGTCGTGCCCGATGTGCGCGTTGATGCCCGCGACCGCGAACTGCAGCGGACGTACTCCCGGATGGCGGCGGAACTGGAGCAACGGGCGCCAGCAGGCGGGCGCCCGGCCCTCCTCGGCCACCGCCAGATAGCGCTCCGCGAACCGCACGTCCAAGGCGGTCGCGGCCCGGCGGTCCGGGAAGAACCCGGAGTCCAGGCGCCGGTCGAACTCCTCGGTGACGGTGAGGTAGACACGGTTGAAGACCGCGACACCGTCCCGCTCCGGCAGCGTCGCGTCCAGGACCCGCATCCGCGCGACGACCGCGTCTACGGGAGTGGTGAGGTGTGCCGACTGGGCCATGGGGGCAGCGTCCCAGTCCTAGGGTGGCCGCGGTGCCACCGGGCCGGAGGCTTCCCCAGAACGGGGGAACGCGTCCGGGGCGCAGTGGGGGGAACAGGACGTGCCAGGCTTACGTGCCCAGCGGCTGTCCGAGCGCAGGGCGGAGCGCAGGCGGTCCGCCGGACGGGGGTTCATGGTCGCCGCGGCCTCGGCCGTGGTGGCCATCGCGACGGTGACGGGGATGGTGTCCGCGCTGGGCGACGGCCGCGCCTCCGACGAGGCGAGGCCGTTGCCGAGCGGGCCGCCGAGTCTCGCTCCGCTGCCCGGCGTGCCGACGTCGTCCCCGAGCCGGGCGACCCCGTCCCCGTCGGCGACGGCCTCCGCGAGGAAGCCGGCCGCCCGCCCCTCGGCGGGCGCGAGCGAGGCCCGGACGGCGGCCGCTCCGGCGCGCCTCTACAGCCATCCCGACTCGCAGGTCCAGGAGTGGGTCGACGCCCATCCGGGCGACGCGCGGCGCGCGGTGATCGAGTCCCGGATCGCGGACCGGCCGGCCGCGGTGTGGTTCGCGGACTTCACGCCGTCCACCGTCACCGCGCGGGTCAGGGCGGTGACGTCGGCGGCCGCCGCGGACGGCCGGGTCCCGGTCGTCGTGCCGTACGCCGTGCCGCAGCGCGACTGCGGTGGTGCCTCGGAGGGCGGGGCGCCGGACCTCGCCGCGTACGACGCCTGGATCGACGACTTCGCGGCAGGGCTCGGCTCCGGCGAGGTCGTCGTCGTCCTGGAGCCGGACTCGATCGCCCAGGCCGACTGCCTCACCGCGGACCAGCGGGCCGGCCGTTTCGCCTCCCTGGCCCGCGCCGGCCGGGTGCTGAAGGCGGCGGACCCCCGAGCCCGGGTCTACTACGACGCCGGTCACTCCGACTGGAACCCGGCGGCCCGGCAGGCCGAACTGCTCGGGCGGGCCGGCGCCGCCTCGGCGGCCTCCTCCGACGGCGTCTTCACCAACGTGTCCAACTTCAACCGGACGAGCGACGAGATCGCCTACGCCCGCAGCGTGCTGTCCGCGCTCGGCGGATCGCCCGGGCTCGGCGCCGTCATCGACACCAGCCGCAACGGCAACGGCGCCCCGGCCGACGGCGAGTGGTGCGACCCGTCGGGCCGCAGGATCGGACAGGCGCCGACCCTCGCCACCGGGGTGGCCGGGATCGACGCCTATCTCTGGGTGAAGCTGCCCGGCGAGTCGGACGGCTGCAAGGGCTCACCCGGGACCTTCTCGCCGGAGTACGCCTATGAGCTGGCGCGCTGATCGCCCGGCTCGTCGTACGAGGACGTCCCCGAGTCCAGCAGCGGCTCCTGCCCCTTGAGGTGGGCCGGTGCCATCGCCCGCAGCGCGTGGTAGCCGGTGATGACGACGATGGTGCCGAGGGCGATGCCGTTCAGCGAGAAGGTGTCGGTGAACTTCAGGCTCACGCCGCCGATCCCGATGATGATGCCCGCGGCGGCCGGCACAAGGTTCAGCGGATTGCGCAGGTCCACCCGGGCGTTGAGCCAGATCTGGGCGCCGAGCAGGCCGATCATGCCGTACAGGATGACGGTGATGCCGCCGAGGACACCGCCCGGGATCGCCGCCACCACCGCGCCGAACTTGGGGCAGACGCCGAAGAGCAGGGCGAAGCCGGCGGCGGCCCAGTAGGCGGCCGTGGAGTAGACGCGGGTCGCGGCCATCACGCCGATGTTCTCGGAGTACGTGGTGTTGGGCGGGCCGCCGACCGCGGTGGAGAGCATCGAGGCGACGCCGTCCGCGGAGATCGCGGTGCCCAGCTTGTCGTCCAGCGGGTCGCCGGTCATCTCGCCGACGGCCTTGACGTGCCCGGCGTTCTCGGCGACGAGCGCGATGACGACCGGGAGCGCCACGAGGATCGCCGACCACTGGAACGTGGGCCCGTGGAACGACGGGAGCCCGATCCAGTCGGCCTTGCCGACGGCGGAGAAGTCGAGGCGCCAGTGGTCCGTGATCTTGCCGCTCGCGTCCACCGAGTGGATGCGGCCGAAGATCCGGTCGAAGACCCACGAGATCACGTAGCCGAAGACGAGGCCGAGGAAGATCGCGATGCGTGACCAGAAGCCGCGCAGGCACACCACGGCCGCGCCGGTGAGCAGCATGGTGAGCAGGGCGGTCCACTGGTCCTGCGGCCAGTAGGTGGACGCGGTCACCGGCGCCAGGTTGAAGCCGATCAGCATGACGACCGCGCCGGTCACGATCGGCGGCATCGCGGCGTGGATGATCCGCGCCCCGAAGCGCTGTACGGCCAGCCCCACCAGGAACAGGGCGACCCCCACCACGAAGACGGCGCCGGTCACCGTCGCGCTGGTGCCGCCCTGCGCGCGGATCACGGCGGCGACGCCCACGAAGGAGAGCGAGCAGCCCAGGTAGCTGGGCACCCGGCCGCGCGTGGCCAGGAGGAAGATGACCGTCGCCACGCCGGACATCATGATCGCGAGGTTCGGGTCGAGTCCCATCAGGACGGGCGCCACGAACGACGCCCCGAACATGGCCACCACGTGCTGGGCGCCGAGCCCCAAGGTCCGGGGCCAGGAGAGGCGTTCATCGGGGCGGACGACCGCTCCGGGGGCGGGGGTCCGCCCGTCGCCGTGCAGTTTCCAGCGCACGCCGAGGTCCATGGTGAGGGTTTCGCTTTCTCTGTACGTGAATCTGTCCGGACCATTGTCAGGGGTAACCAGCGGCCCTACGCTCACACGGTCCTACTCATGAACGTCGTTCATATGTCTGATCGGAGTGTTCCGTGAGTGCACGTTCCCGGTTCCGACCGGGCCTGGTCGCGGCGGCCGCCGTCGCGCTCGCGTCCGCGCTTGTCTCCCCGGCGTCCGCCGTCGGCCCCCCAGCCTCCGCCGCTGCCTCGGCGTCCGCCCACGCCGTGCCCGTACCGAGAACCGCCGTCCTCGACGGTCAACGGCTTCAGCGGACCCGGATCCGCCTCGACCACGGTGACCGGCAACTCGCCGGTTCGCTGCGGGACTTGAGCGCACGCGCCGACACCTGGCTGGACCAGGGGCCCTGGACGGTCGTCGACAAGCCGAAGCCCGCGCCCGGAGGCGACGTCCACGACTACCTGAGCCAGGCCCCTTACTGGTGGCCCTCGCAGCCCGCCACCGCCGACAACCCCTGGGGCTGCCCCTACGTCCAGCGCGACGGGCAGCGCAATCCCGAGGTCGACACCGGCACCGACCGTCAGGACGTCGAGAAGGTCTTCGACTCCACGTACGACCTCGCGCTCGCCTGGTACTACACCGGGCGCCGGCAGTACGCCGAGAAGGCGTCCCAGGTCCTGCGCACCTGGTTCCTGGCCCCCGGCACCCGGATGAACCCGAACCTGGACCACGGCCAGTTCATCCCCTGCAAGTACGACGGCCGGGCGATCGGCATCATCGACTTCTCGCAGTCCTATACGAGCGTCCTCGACGCGATCGCCCTGCTGGACACCGGAGCGCCCGGCTGGTCCCGGCGCGACCGCGCCGCGATGCTCGACTGGAACACCGACTTCCGCGACTGGCTGGCGGACGGCGCCTTCGGCAAGGAGGAGGCTGCCGCCCAGAACAACCACGGCACCTTCTACGACATGCAGCTCGCCGCCCTCGCGTACGCCACCGGCGACACCGGCCTCGCCCGGCGGACCGTCCTCGCCGCGCGGACCCTGCGGATCGCCCCGCAGATCGCCGCCGACGGCAGCCAGCCCCAGGAACTCGCCCGCACCCGGAGCTGGCACTACTCGACCTTCGACCTCGTGGCCTACACCCGGCTCGCGGCCATCGGCCGGCACGTCGGCGTGGACCTCTGGTCGTACCGGGGGCCCGACGGGCAGAGCCTGTTCAAGGCCGTGGACTACCTGCTGCCCGCCGCGACCGGTGCCGAGCCGTGGCCGCATCCCGAGCTGGAGTTCCACCGGTTCGCGGCGAGTGACGTCGTGCACGCGGCGGCCGACGCGGGGGACCGGGTGGCCCGGGCGGCGGTCCCGCGGCTCGAAGCCCCGCCCGGCGGTGACCTGTGGGCCCTGCGCCCGGCCGCCGAGCAGCTCGACTCGATCGCGGGCTGATCCCGCGCGGGCGGCACTCCTGAGCGTTTGCTTAGGATGAGGGCATGTTTCCGGCCAGAGGATGTCGTACGGACCGGACCGCTCCGTACGACATCCTCACGGGCCGCCCCGTCCGCACCCCGCGCGCAGCACAACCAGGAGAGTCCCGCCCGTGACCGCCGAAGCCCCCGCCGCACCCGTTCTCGCCCACGGCAGGCTGCTGCCCGTCACCGTGCACTTCGACGACCTCGACGCGCTCGGCCTGCTGCACAACGCCCGCTACCCCGTCCTGGTCGAACGCGCCTGGACCGCCCTCTGGAGCGAGCGCGGCTTCGGCTTCGACGGTGACTGGGAGGCGGCGGGCGACGCCTGCAACGCGGTCAAGGAACTGCGGATCACCTACGACGCCCCGGTCGGCCGCCCCGGGGCGTACGCCGTCCACCTGTGGCTGGAACGGCTCGGTACCACCGGACTCACGTACGGCTTCCGCTTCTGCTCCGCCGACGGCGCGGTGACCTACGCCCACGGCACCCGCGTCCTCGTCCGGCTGGACGCGGCGACGCTGCGCCCCACGCCGTGGAGCGAGTCGTTCAGGAGTGCGGGTCAGGGACTGCTGCGCTCGGCGGACTGACCTTCGGGCGGTCGCGGTCACCCGCGCGCAGTACTCCGGCGAGCACGGTGAGCCCGCACACCAGCACGGTGACCAGGGTGAACGACACGACCAGGCTCGTCGCCTGCGCCACCGAACCGATCAGGCTCGGCGCGACGAGTCCCGAGGTGTACGTGATGGTGGCGACGCCCGCGATGGCCTGGCTCGGGTTGGGGCCGCTGTGTCCGGCCGCCGCGAAGCAGAGCGGGACGACGACCGCGATGCCGAGACCGAGCAGCGCGAAGCCGCCCATCGCCGGCGCCGGACTGTCCGCGACGACGATCAGTACGCCGCCCAGTGCCGCGAGGACACCGCCCGCCCGCACGGTGCGCACGGCGCCGAAGCGGTTCACCACGGTGTCGCCGACCAGCCGGGCCACCGCCATGGTCAGCATGAAGCCGGTGGTCGTCGCGGCCGCGAGTCCGGCCGAACTGTCCATCTGGTCGCGGAGATAGACGGCCGACCAGTCCAGGCTCGCGCCCTCCGCGAACACCGCGCAGAAGCCGACCGCGCCGATCAGCAGGGCCGACCGCGGCGGCAGGGCGAACCGCGGGGGCGGCTCCTCGTCCTCGGTGGGCTGCAGGTCGAGCACCCAGTGACAGGCGACCAGCCCGAGAACCGTGAGTGTCGCCGCGGCCAGCGCGTGGTGCACCCGCGCGTCCGAGCCCAGATGGGCGGCGAGCGTGCCGGCCGCCGAGCCGATCAGGGCACCGGCGCTCCACATGCCGTGCAGCCCCGACATGATCGACTTGTCGAGTCGTTGTTCGACCTCGACCCCCAGCGCGTTCATGGCGACGTCCGCCATGCCGGCCGTCGCCCCGTACACGAACATCGCCACGCACAGGGTGAGCAGGCTCGGCGCCACGGACGGGAGGATCAGCGCCAGCGTCCACAGGGCCAGCAGGCCGCGCAGCGCCGTACGGCTGCCGAAGTGATGCGTGATCCGCCCGGCCAGCGGCATCGAGCAGGAGGCGCCGAGTGCCGTGAAGGCGAGGGCGAAGCCCAACTGTCCGGCGCTGACGGAGGCATGGTCCTGGATCCACGGCACGCGGGTCGCGAACGATCCGGTGACGGCTCCGTGCACGGCGAACACGGCCGCCACGGCGTACCGCGCGCGCTTCACCGTGCGCCGGTCGTACAGCACTTCACTCATGCTCGGGCCCCTCCCCGGGTCACACTTCCCCGCTCTGCCGCCGTAAACTATCAGGAACCCTGCCTGATAGATAGACGACTGTTCGTCGCCCCGTCCGGGGCGGTCCCGCCGATCTGGGAGGATTCCCGGCATGCCCGCATCCCCGAGCACCGCCCGGGCCATCAACGACCGGCTCGCCCTGCGCCTGTTGCAGCAGGAAGGCCCTTTGACGGCAAGCCGGTTGAAACAGCTCACCGGACTGTCCCGGCCCACCGTCGCCGACCTCGTCGAACGCCTCACGGACTCCGGTCTCATCACGGTCGTCGGGGAGTCGGGGGAGCAGCGGCGCGGCCCGAACGCCCGGGTCTACGGGATCGTCGCGGACCGCGCGCACCTGGCCGCGCTGGACATCCGCACCGAGGGCGTCTCCGTGGTCGTCTCCGACCTGCTCGGCGACGTCCTGGCCGAGGCGTCCGCGCCCATCGGCGGCGACACGGGGACCGGCCCGGCGGTGGAGCAGGCCGTCGCGCTGGTCGAACGGGCGGCGAAGGAGGCGGGAGCCCTCGGCGCCGCGCCCCCGCCGGAACTCGTCCGGGGCTGGGGCCGGCTGCACACCGTCGGCATCGGCGCGCCCGGTCTGATCGACCCCGCAACCGGTGAACTCCGGGACTCCTCGGGCCTGCCCGCGTGGCATCGCAGTCTGGTCGCCGCCCTCCAGGAGCGGCTGCCCGAGGCTCGCGTCCTCGTCGAGAACGAGACCAACCTCGCCGCCCTCGCCGAACAGCGCGACGGCGTCGCGCGCGACCGCGACACCTTCGTCCTGCTCTGGATCGGCCACGGCACCGGCGCCGCCGTCGTCCTCGACGGCGCCCTGCGCCGCGGCGCCTCCGGAGGCACTGGCGAGATCGGCTTCCTGCCCGTCCCGGGCACCACGACCCTCCCCTCGGCGACCGACTGCGAGGGCGGCTTCCACTCCCTCGCCGGTGCCGCCGCGGTCGCGGCCCTCGCGGCGGAACTCGGGGTCGCGGCGGAGCCGGAAGGGCACGAACCGCACGCCGCCGCGCTCGTCCGCCGGGCCGTCGCCGCCGGTCCCGACTCCCCGGCGGCGACGGCCTTCCTGGATGCGCTCGCCGACCGCCTCGCCATCGGCGCCGCGTCCGTCATCGCCGTCCTTGACCCCGGCTGTGTGGTCCTCGGCGGCGAGGTCGGCCAGGCCGGCGGGACCGCTCTCGCCGAGCGGGTCGAGCGGCGGCTCGTCCGGATGTCGCCGCTGCCGACCGAGGTGCGCGCCAGCACGCTGGGCGGCCGCGCGGTGCTGCGCGGCGCTCTGCTGACCGCCCGCGACGGCGCCCAGGACGAGCTGTTCGCACCCCCTCCCGGGCGGTAGCGCGCTCGGCGATCACCGGGCCGCCGGGTACCGCTTCTTCAGGAAGTCCTCGAACGTTCCCTTGCCCACGGCGTGTTCCGGGGTGAGGTGGTGGCCGTCACGGAAGGCGCGGTAGGTGCTGCCCCAGAGCCGTACGTCGACGACGGGACGCCGTTTTCCGGTGGCGCGGAGGTGGGCGGCGGCCAGCGAACGGAACGTCCGCACCTCGGGCCCGCCCATGTCCGCGACCCGCCCCGCCGGTGCCCCGGCCGCCAGCCCCGCCAGCCGGTCGGCGACCTCGCCGACCTCGATGGGCTGGTCGGACGCGCCGGCGGGAAGGAGCAGCAGCGGCGGCTTGGCGAGTCCGGTGAGGACCTGGTCGACCAGCTCGTGGAACTGTGTGGCGCGCAGGATCGTCCATCCGAGCCCCGACTCCTCGATCTGCCGCTCGACCGCCAGCTTGGCCTTGTAGTAGCCCATCGGCACGGCGTCGACGCCGACGATCGAGATGTAGAGCAGATGAGGGACGGCGGCCCGCCGTGCCGCCGCCACGAGATGCCCGGCCGCCCGTTCGTCGCCGCCCCGCGGGCTCGACGCGCAGTGCACGATCGCGTCCACCCCGGAGACGGCCGCGTCCAGCGCGCCGCCTCCCTCGCGCAGATCGACGGCGTACGGCTGTGTGTGCCGGCTGAGCACCCGCACCTCGTGGCCGTCCGCCCGCAGCCGCTCGCAGACGAGCCGGCCGAGGGTTCCGGTCCCGCCGGTCACCAGGATCGTGGTCATGCCCGTTCAGCCCCTTTCGACGCGGGACGCTCCGGTGCGGAGCCTCCTCGTCAGTTGAGACCGGACAGCCCGCCCGAATGTGACACCGAGCCGTCCCCGGCCGTCCCTGGGCACCGTCCCACGAGCACCCGTCGCGCCGACCGACACGCCCGGGCCGTCAGGACAGTGACGGTGACGGTGAGCGCCGCAGCGCTCAGGAGCCGTCCCGAACCGTTGCCGGCTGGCGCCCCACGAACTTCAGTTTGTCGGGGTTCAGGACCGCCCGCACCCCCGTGAACACCCCGTCGCGCACCTCGAACGCCACCACACCGATGAGAGGGCCGGCCGCGGAGCCGACCGGGGAACCTTCGTCCGTGCCCGCGGGGCCGCGCGCGACCAGACCGGCGCCGCCGTTGACCTCGACGACCGACAGCCGGACGCCGTCCGCCGCGGACCGGCCGAGGAGACCCGCCAGGAGCCGCAGCACCTTGTCGCGTCCCTCGACGGGCCGCCGCGCGGCGGAGAGCTTGCCGCCGCCGTCCGACCACCAGATGACCTCGGCGGCGAACAGCCGCTCCAGGCCCGCGAGGTCGCCCTCGCGGGCGGCCGTGAGGAACGAGGCGACGAGCTCGGCCTGCCGTTCCGGCGGGGCCTCGAAGCGGGCCTGGGGCGCGGCGATCCGCCGGACCGCCCGCCGGTACAGCTGACGGCAGTTGGCCTCGCTCAGCTCCAGGACCCCGGCGATCTCCCGGTGGCCGTACGCGAACGCCTCGCGCAGGACGTAGACGGCCCGTTCGGTCGGGGTGAGCCGTTCCAGGAGGACGAGCAGGGCCAGCGACACGGCGTCCCGCTGCTCCGCGGACTCCAGCGGGCCGAGCGTGCCGTCCGCGGTGACGACCGGCTCCGGCAGCCAGGGACCCGGGTACCGCTCACGTCGCGCACGAGCGGAGGTGAGCCGGTTCAGGCAGAGGTTGGTGACGACCTTGGCGAGCCAGGCACCGGGCCGGCCGATTCCCGGCCGGTCGGCCTCGCTGAAGCGCAGATAGGCGTCCTGCACGGCGTCCTCCGCGTCGGTGGCGGACCCGAGCAGGCGGTAGGCGAGCCCGAACAGCCGGGGGCGGTGGATCTCGAACTCGTCGGCGGCGCTGGTCGTCACACCGTCAGCCTCCCAGAGGCCGGGCTACGGCGGCGGGGAGGGCGGCGAGGGAAAGAGGAAGGGGCGGCCGTGCCCGTGTCCACCGTGCCGGTTGGGGAGACCCGGCGGCGGGGCAAGGGCCTTCGTCACCGCCGCCGGGTCGATCGTGGGGGGACCGGCGCTGGTTGATCACGCAGTCTTGGTCGAGGACACTAAGAGGACTAGACCATAGCGTCAATAGGTATGGACCAATAGTGTGAGCGTGTGCTCGGCGCCCAAGGTCCGTCGCCCTGGCGGAGGTTGGCCGGAGGCCGGCTGGAGAAAGGCTCGCGCAGAAGTCCATGACGACCCCCTGTGAGCCACCCCACAGAGGATCACCCGCATGGTCGCCGAGCGGGCGTGGCACACTGGCCGTGTACCAGAAGCAGCGCACTCCGGGGTCGGTGAAATTCCGAACCGGCGGTTACAGTCCGCGACCCGGTCGCTTCCAGCGGCCGGTTGACCAGGTGAAATTCCTGGACCGACGGTTAAAGTCCGGATGGGAGGCAGTGCGCGGCGGGCGGGCCTTCGTGCGCGCTGCCGTTTGTAGCTGCTCGTCCTTCGGGACGAGTGTCCCTTTCGGTGTCGCTTCCGATGTGCCGTCGTCCGTTCGTTCTGTCGTCATCGACAGGCCCCGGAGTCCGTGCCCCATGAGGCAGGAGGACCCGGGAAGTGTTCACCGGAATCGTCGAAGAGCTGGGTGAAGTCACCGCCGTCGAGACCCTCGACGACGCCTCGCGTTTCCGTCTGCGTGGCCCCGTCGTCACGCAGGGCGCACAGCACGGGGACTCCATCGCCGTCAACGGAGTCTGTCTCACCGTCGTCGAGCACGAGGGCGACGAGTTCACCGCCGACGTCATGGCGGAAACCCTCAGCCGTTCCAGCCTCGGCGCCCTCGCCGTCGGCTCGCGCGTCAACCTCGAACGGCCCATGGCCGTCGGTGACCGCCTCGGCGGCCACATCGTGCAGGGGCACGTCGACGGCACCGGCACCGTCCTCGAGCGCAAGCCGTCCGAGAACTGGGAGATCGTGAAGGTCTCGCTGCCCGCGGACCTCTCCCGCTACGTGGTCGAGAAGGGCTCCATCACGGTCGACGGCATCAGCCTGACCGTCGTCGACGCGGGCCCGGACTTCTTCACCGTCAGCCTCATCCCCACCACCCTCGACCTGACCACGCTCGGCCACAAGCAGCCCGGCGACCCGGTCAACCTCGAGGTCGACGTCATCGCCAAGTACGTCGAGCGGCTGCTCGGCGCACGCGGGGAGCAGCCGGCCGGTCTGCCCGGCGTCCAGGGGGCCGGACAGTGAACTGGCTCAACTCCGAGGCCTTCGTCCTCTTCGACCAGCACATCAAGTGGTCGGACATGATCGGCAACGTCATCGGTCTGCTCGCCCTCGCACTCGGCTGGCGTCGCTCTCTCTGGAGCTGGCCCGCCCAGTTCGTCTCCGGCGTCATCCTCTTCGCCGCCTTCGCCACCGCCCACCTCTCCGGCAGCGCCGGCAAGCAGGTCGTCGTCATGGTCGTCGCGGTGTACGGCTGGTGGCAGTGGAACCGCGGCAAGGAGCGCGACGGCTCCGTCGCCGTACGGTTCGCCACCTGGCGGGAACGCGCCGCGATGGCCGCCGCCGCCGGACTCGGCACCGTCGCGGTCGCGGAACTGTTCACCGCCTACCCGTCCCTGTCCTGGGACCCCTGGCCGGACGCCTACATCTTCGTCGGCACCATCGTCGCGATGTACGCCCAGGCCCGCGGCATGGTCGAGTTCTGGATCGCCTGGCTGCTCGTCGACCTCGTGGGCGTCCCGCTCAACTTCGCCAACGGATTCGCCTTCTCCGGTTTCGTCTACGTCCTGTACGGCGCGCTCGTCCTGTGGGGCCTGCGCGACTGGTGGCTGCGTTCCCGCAAGGCCGGGCAGCCCGTCCTGGAAGGAGCCCCGGCATGACAACGACGCCGGTTTGGTACAGCACCGGGCACGATCAAGACGCCTCGGACTTCGCGCTCGACCCCGTCGAGCAGGCCGTCGCGGACATCGCCGCGGGCCGCCCCGTCGTGGTCGTCGACGACGAGGACCGGGAGAACGAGGGCGACCTCGTCCTCGCCGCCGAGAAGGCCACCCCCGAGATCGTCGCCTTCATGATGAGCGAGTGCCGCGGGCTGATCTGCGCCCCCATGGAGGGCGACGAACTCGACCGGCTGCGGCTGCCGCAGATGGTCGACGACAACACCGAGTCCATGAAGACGGCGTTCACGGTGTCGGTGGACGCGTCCGCCGCGCACGGCGTGACCACCGGCATCTCCGCGTCCGACCGCGCCGCCACCCTGCGGCTCCTCGCGGACGGCACGTCGGGAGCCGACGACTTCGTGCGCCCCGGCCACATCTTCCCGCTGCGCGCACGGCCCGGCGGCGTCCTGGCCCGCAACGGCCACACCGAGGCGGCCGTCGACCTGGCCCGGCTCGCCGGTCTGCGTCCGGCCGGGGCGATCGTCGAGATCGCCGGCGAGGACGGCCGGATGCTCCGGCTGCCCGAGCTGATCCCCTTCGCCCGCAAGCACGGCCTGACGATCATCTCCATCGAGGACCTCATCGCCTACCGCCGTGCCGCCGAGAGCGCGCCGTCCGCCGCCCACGGAGCGCCGCTCGCGGCGCCCGCCGTCCGCCGCGAGGCCGAGGTCCACCTGCCCACCGCCTTCGGCGAGTTCACCGCCTACGGCTACCGCTCCACCGCCGACGGCGTCGAGCACGTCGCCCTCGTCCACGGCGAGATCGGCGACGGAGAGGACGTTCTGGTCCGCGTCCACTCCGAGTGCCTCACCGGCGACGTCTTCCACTCGCAGCGCTGCGACTGCGGGCCCCAGCTCCAGACGTCCCTGGAACGCATCCAGGCCGAGGGCCGCGGCATCGTCGTCTACCTGCGCGGCCACGAGGGGCGCGGCATCGGACTGCTGTCCAAGCTGCGCGCCTACGAACTCCAGGAGCGCGGCCGGGACACCCTGGACGCCAACCTGGAACTGGGCCTGCCCGCCGACGCCCGGGACTACGGGGCGAGCGCGCAGATCCTGGAGGACCTCGGCGTGCGCAGCCTGCGCCTGATGACCAACAACCCCGACAAGACCGACGCGCTCGTCGGACACGGCCTGCGGGTCTCCGGCCGCGAGCCGATGCCCGTCCAGGCCGGCGAGCACAACCTGCGCTACCTGCGCACCAAGCGGGACCGGATGGGACACGACCTGCCCTGGCTGGACGCGACGACCGTGTCCGCCTGCGGGAGCCAGTGACACTGCCCGACCGGGCACCACGGCACCACCGGCAACACACCAGCACTATCGGCAACGCAGCACAGTGGGACTGAGGAGAGACGTGAGCGGCAAGGGTGCACCTGAACTGTCCGTACGCAACTGCGGCGACCTGCGGGTCGCGGTCATCGCGGCACAGTGGCACGACAAGGTGATGGACGGACTCGTCGACGGCGCCCTGCGCGCCCTGCACGAGCTGGGGATCGACGAGCCGACCCTGCTGCGGGTCCCCGGCAGCTTCGAGCTGCCGGTCGTCGCCAAGGTCCTCGCGGGCCGCGGCTACGACGCGATCGTGGCGCTCGGCGTCGTCATCCGCGGCGGAACCCCCCACTTCGAGTACGTGTGCCAGGGGGTCACCCAGGGCCTCACGCAGGTCTCCATCGACACCGGAGTCCCCATCGGCTTCGGCGTGCTGACCTGCGACACCGAGGAGCAGGCCCTGGACCGCGCCGGTCTGGAGGGCTCCAACGAGGACAAGGGGCACGAGGCGGTCACCGCCGCCGTCGCGACCGCGGCCACCCTGCGCTCGGTATCCGAACCCTGGCGCTGAGGCACGGCACCGAGCGCGTAGGCTGAGGACCACCATGTCCAAGAAGACGTTCGAGGAGCTGTTCACCGAGCTCCAGCAGAAGGCCGCCACCGGCGACCCCGCCACTTCGCGCACCGCCGAGCTGGTCGGCAAGGGCGTCCATGCCATCGGCAAGAAGGTCGTCGAAGAGGCCGCAGAGGTCTGGATGGCCGCCGAGTACGAGGGCAAGGACGCCGCCGCCGAGGAGATCTCGCAGCTGCTCTACCACGTCCAGGTGATGATGGTCGCGCGCGGGATCTCCCTCGACGACGTGTACGCGCATCTGTAGGGGCAGACCCCCGTATCGCCCCGCAGTGCCCGTCCAGCCGTCCCGCCCCCAGCCCCGCACCACCTCACGCAAAGGAAGCCGACCTCATGCTGCGCATCGCCGTCCCCAACAAGGGTTCCCTCTCAGGACCTGCGGCGGACATGCTGCATGAGGCCGGCTACCAGCAGCGTCGCGAGTCCAAGGAACTGCGGATCGTCGACCCGGTCAACGAGGTCGAGTTCTTCTACCTCCGCCCCCGCGACATCGCGATCTACGTCTCCTCCGGCCGCCTCGACATCGGCGTCACCGGCCGCGACCTGCTGATCGACTCCGGAGCCAGTGCGGAGGAGATCCTCCCGCTCGGCTTCGCCCGCTCCACCTTCCGCTTCGCCTCCAAGCCCGGCACCGCGAGCGGCGTCTCCGACCTGAAGGGCAAGACGGTCGCCACCTCCTACGAGGGCATCGTCGCCAAGTACCTCGCCGACAGCGGCATCGACGCCTCCGTCGTGCACCTCGACGGCGCCGTCGAGACGGCCATCGAACTCGGTGTCGCCGAGGTCATCGCGGACGTCGTCGAGACCGGCACCTCGCTGCGCAATGCCGGCCTGGAGGTCTTCGGCGACCCCATCATGAAGTCCGAGGCCGTCGTCATCCGCCGCGTCGGGGCCGACCTCACCGAGGACGCCGAGCCCAAGGTCCAGCAGTTCCTGCGCCGACTCCAGGGCGTCCTCGTCGCCCGGACGTACGTGATGATGGACTACGACTGCCGCGCCGAGCACCTGGAGAAGGCCATCGCCCTCACCCCGGGCCTGGAGTCGCCGACCATCTCGCCGCTGCACAACGAGGGCTGGGTCGCCGTCCGCGCCATGGTCCCCTCCAAGGAGGCCCAGCGGATCATGGACGACCTGTACGCCGTCGGCGCGCGGGCCATCCTGACCACGGCCATCCACGCCTGCCGGCTCTGACGGGACCTCTGGACATGTCGGACCTTCCCCGCCTCCCCGTCACCTTCAGGCCGTCCCGTACCCGGGCCGTGCTGCTCGGCGCGGGCGCCGCGATCCTTGTGGTCATCACCACGGTCGCGATGCTCCTGGAGCAGCTCAGCCCGGGGGAGCGGCTCAGCTTCATCCTCACCGCCGCCCTGCTCTTCGGCGTGCTCCTGCTGCTCTCGCGGCCCAAGGTCGTCGCCGACGAGACCGGGGTCACCGTGGTCAACATCGCGGGCCGACGCCGCCTGGACTGGGCGGAGATCCTGCGGGTCAACCTGCGGCCCGGCGACCCGTGGGTGTTCCTCGACCTCAGCGACGGCACCAGCCTGCCGGTGCTCGGCATCCAGCCGGGCATCGCCAAACGGCGTGCCATCGAGGACGCGCGGAGCCTGCGCGCCCTCGTCGAAGCCCGCTCCGTCCGTGAGCCCGGTGGGCGGCGTGACGAACATCAGGGCTGACTCTCGCCCTTCCACCCTGCCCTGAGGGCCCATGTCTTGATTAATCTGGTGGCGGAGGCGTTTCACCGCGCCTCCGCCTCCGATGTGGCCCCCGCCCTCAGAGGCTCCCTGCTACCCGAGGAGTGACTCCCTCCAGCGATGGACGGATCGTCCTGTAGTACCTGCGCCGCCCCCTGTCGACATAGCGAGGCGGCGGCATGACCATCCCCCTGTTGCTCCTTGGCGCGGCGTTCCTGCTGATTCTCGCCAACGGCTTCTTCGTGGCCGCCGAGTTCGGCCTCGTGACGGTCGAGCGCCCCGAAGCCGAGAAGGCCGCGGCCGAGGGCGACAAGCGCGCCGCCACGGTCGTCGAGTCGCTCAAGGAGCTCTCGTTCCAGCTCTCCGGAACACAGCTCGGCATCACCATCACCTCCCTCGTCGTCGGCATGCTCGCCGAACCGGCGCTCGCCGAGCTGCTGCACGGCCCGTTCACCGCGATCGGCCTGCCCGAAGGGGCGGTGCCCGGCATCGCCGTCGTGGTCGGCATGCTGCTGGCCTCCGCCGTGCAGATGGTGATCGGTGAACTCGTGCCGAAGAACTGGGCGGTGTCCAAGCCGCTCCAGGTCGCCCGGTTCGTGGCCGGCCCGCAGCACGTCTTCTCCCGTCTGTTCCGGCCGGTGATCGCCGCGCTCAACACGGTCGCCAACCGGCTCGTCCGGGCCCTCGGCGTCGAGCCCGCCGAGGAGCTGGCCTCCGCCCGCACCCCCGGCGAACTCGTCTCCCTGGCCCGTCACTCGGCCCGGGCCGGCGCCCTGGAACAGGACACCGCGGACCTCTTCGTCCGCACCATGTCCCTCGCCGACCTCACCGCGCAGCACGTCATGACGCCCCGCGTGAAGGTCAGCGCCCTGCAGTCCTCGGCGACCGCCGAGGACGTGGTCAACCTCACCCGGGCCACCGGCCTGTCCCGTTTCCCGGTCTACCGGGAACGGATCGACGAGATCGTGGGCATGGTGCACCTCAAGGACGCCCTCGCGATCCCCTCGCACGACCGGCTGCGCACCCCCGTCGGCCGGATCGCGCAGGCCCCGCTGCTCGTCCCGGAGACGCTGCCCGTGCAGCCGCTCCTGGAGCAGTTGCGCAGCGAGCAGCCGATCGCCGTGGTCGTCGACGAGTACGGCGGTACGGCCGGGGTGGTCACCCTGGAGGACATCGTCGAGGAACTCGTCGGCGAGGTCCGCGACGAGCACGACGACGTGCTCGGCGAACCGCCCGAGCTCGCCGCCGCCCCGCCGGAGGACGGCAGGCCCGCCTGGGACGCCGACGGCAGCTGCCGGGTGGACGTCCTGCAGCGCATAGGCCTGGACGTGCCCGAGGGGCCGTACGAGACCGTGGCGGGCCTCGTCGCCGACCTGCTCGGCAGGATCCCGGCCCCCGGTGACAAGGCCGAACTCCCCGGCTGGCGTCTGTCGGTCCGGCAGGTCGGCCACTACCGCGCCGAACGTGTCCGCCTGGTGCGGACCGCGCTCGCCCCGGAGGCCGTCCGATGAGCGTTCTCCAACTTCTTCTCGCCGGTCTACTGGTCCTCGCCAACGGCTTCTTCGTCGGCGCCGAGTTCGCCCTCGTCTCGGTGCGGCGCAGCCAGATCGAGCCGCTGGGCACCACGCGCTCCCGGCAGGTCCTGTACGGCCTGGAGCGGCTTCCGCAGATGATGGCGGCGGCCCAGTTCGGCATCACCGTCTGTTCGCTGACGCTCGGCGCGGTCGCCGAACCGACGGTCGCCCATCTGCTGGAACCCCTCTTCGAGGCGGTCCACCTGCCCGACGGGGTGATCCACCCCCTCGGCTACGTGATCGCGCTCGCCCTCGTCGTCTTCTTCCACCTCGTGATCGGCGAGATGGTCCCGAAGAACCTCGCGATGGCGGCGCCGGAGAAGACGGCTCTGTGGCTCAGCCCCGGTCTCGTCGCCTTCGCCCGGTTGTGCCGGCCGGTCACCCTCGGCCTCGGTGCCTGCGCCCGGCTCATCCTCAAGCTGTTCGGGGTGGAGCCCCGGGACGAGGTCGAGGCGGTCTTCACCAGCGAGCAGCTCAACCGCCTGGTGGAGGACTCGGGGCAGGCCGGCCTGCTCGACCCCGAGGAGCAGGAACGCCTCGAGGACGCCCTGGAACTGGGCTCCCGCCCGGTCACCGACGTCCTGCTCGACGGCGACTCGCTGATCACCGTGGACCCCTCGGTGACCCCGGGCCAGGTCGTCGCGCTCACCGCGCGCACGGGCTACTCGCGGTTCCCGGTGGTCGCGGAGAACGGCGCCTTCATGGGCTGCTATCTGCACGTGAAGGACGTCCTCGACCTGGAGGAGTCCGACCGCGCGGTCCCGCAGCAGATGTGGCGCCCGATGACCACGCTGCGGGCCGAACTCCCACTGGACGACGCCCTCACCGTGATGCGGCGTGCCGCCACCCACCTCGCCCAGGTCGCCGACGCGGCCGGCAAGGTCCTCGGCCTGGTGGCGCTGGAGGACGTACTGGAGCTGCTCGTCGGCGAGGTGCGTGACCCGGCGCACCGGGACGTCACACCGGTGCGGGTCGCGGAGGTGCGCCCGAGTCCGAGTGCGGCCCCGGCCGCTCCGGAGGAGGCGCTGGCCGGCTGACCGTGCGCGTGGGCCCCGGTTCTCCGCGGGCCGTTCGACCCCCCCTGGTGGTCGCACGGCCGACGGAGGCCGGGGTCTTCTCACATCCCCGACGGGTCGTGCGGGCCCCGTCCCGACAGGACCTCCCCGTAGGCCTGCATGAGGTCCGGCAGTCGCAGCGTCGACAGGTCGTCGCGGGACGGCGTGGAGGTGTATCCCGTCAGCCGCAGATCGCGGTAGGCGCAGCTCTTCTCGTACAGCGTGCGCAGGAAGCGGCCGTTGCCGAGTTCGTCGATCCAGCCCTGGTCGACGACGTGGCCGGCGATGGAGCGCAGTTCGTCGAGCGCCTCCTCGTCCCAGACGTCGCCGTTCTCGGCGGCCAGCACCTCGCCTATCGAGGTCAGTTCGAGCGGGCGGTAGGAGGGGAAGTCCACCCGGCTGGTGAAGCGGGAGGAGAGGCCGGGGTTGGCGGCCAGCAGGCGGTCCATGCCCTCGGGGTAGCCGGCCAGGATGACGACGAGGTGGTCGCGATTGTCCTCGGCCCGCTTCAGCAGGACCTGCAGGGCCTCGTCGCCGTACGCGTCGCCCTTGCCGTAGCCGGAGTTGGACAGGGAGTACGCCTCGTCGACGAAGAGAACGCCGCCGATGGCCGAGTCGATCAGCTCGTTGGCCTTCACCGCGGTCTGGCCGAGGTACTCGCCGACCAGGTCGGCCCGCTGGGCCTCCACCAGGTGGTCGCCGCCGAGGAGACCGAGGGCGTAGAAGACCCGGCCGAGGATGCGGGCCACCGTGGTCTTGCCGGTACCGGAGGGGCCGGAGAAGACGAAGTGACGTTTGGGCGGCTGCACCGGCAGGCCCTGTCCGGCGCGCAGCCGCGCCATGTTCAACTGCGCCGACAGCGCCTTGACCTGGCGTTTCACCGGCTCCAGGCCGACCATGCGCTCCAGTTCGGCGAGCGCCTCCTCAAGTAATGCCGGGTCGGTCGGACCGGTGGGCAGCGGCTGCACCGGCACCATCGCCTTCTCCCGGAAGACGTCGGTCTCCGGCTGGAGGCCGCCCGGCGGCGGATCGGGCTCCGAGAGCTTCAGGTCCCGTCCCTCGGAGCCGAAGAGCGGGTCCACTCCGTCCGGGCCCTCCAGGACGTCCTGGCCCACTCCGGCGAGGGTGATCGCCGCGAGGTCCGCCGCGGCGTCGTCGTAGCCGTCGCCCTCGGAGATGGCGGCGAGCCGTGCCGAGGTGTCCATGAACGACGGGTCGACCCGGTGCACCGCCCGGTACAGGGGGAGGGCCGCCGCGGACCGGCCGGTGCCCTCGTGGGCGCGGGCGAGCCAGTAACGCAGTTCCTTGCGCTGCGGCTGCTCGCTGCGGCAGCGCATCAGCGCGGACGACAGCAGCGGCTCCGCGTGCCCGAACATCTCCAGCCTGACGCGTGCCATGCCGCCGAACAGGCCGGCCTCTATGCCGAGCATCGGATCGTCGATCAGCGGGTCGGTGTGCCGGACCAACTGCTCCCAGTCCTTGACCAGATAAGCGCGGCACGCGTGCAGGAACCGCACCTGGTGGTCCGCGTCGACCGGCGGCAGCCCGGCCAACGCCCGGTCCAGCTCCGGGACATGGCGTCCGTCGAGCCAGTGCGATGCGTGCGCGAGCAGCAGGTCCCGCGGGCTCTCCAGTACCGGCTGCACCCACCAGCCCAGCCAGTACCAGGAGTTGATGGTGCGCCGGTGGCGGGCGCGTTGTTCGCCGAAGCGGTCCCGGTGCCGGAACATCCGCAGCAGCGCGGTCGTCGTGTCCACCCGTAGCGCGTGCAGTCCGAGCCAGCCGTCCGCCATACCGGGGTCCATCCGGACCGCGGCGCGGAACTCCTCCTCCGCCTGCGGGTAGGCGCCCATCGTGTAGGCGTCCACACCTCGCAGCCAGGCGAGGTCGGCCGGGGCCTCGGGGCCCTGCGTGCCGAAGTCCATCACGTCCCCCACAAACCGTGCCCCCGATGGTCGGGAAGTGTCTCGTGGATCAGGACACCTCCCTTGCCGCCGGGCAGGTGCCCGTCGGCATCTCTGGTCGAACGACTGTGCCGCGGACGGGAGTTGCAACGGCGCGCAGAGCAGCCGTCCGAAGGTCGCACCGAGAGGCATCGTACCTGCGGTTCATGGGCGTGCCGAAGGGTGCCGCACGCCCCGTTCCACGAGGTGGGAGCAGACGGGGCGCACAACCGGCGGTGACCCTGGGTGAGCGAATCGCGTCGCAGGGCGTCCGGAAAAGGAGGGTGTGGGCAGAACGAAGCCCCCGATCACGGGGGAACAACCGGGGGCTTCGCGACTGCGGGGCGACTCCCGAAGGCCGCTCATTCAGAACGTAAGACCTGTACGGCCCCTCGGTCAAGGAGAGTTGAGGCACTGGGAGAACTTCTCCGGCGCCGCTCTTCACAAGTTCAGCACACTGCGGATGGTCCGTCACGGTGCGTGATGAATCGGTCCTGTCCTGGCGCCCCAGCGGGCCCCGGGAGCACCTCGTACCCCTCGGAACTCTGCCGCACCACATCGTGCGCGGAAGGCCGCGAGGGGTCCTCGGCGAAGTGCCGGCGCTCGGCGCGGACCCAGTCGGCCCAGAAGTCGCTCTGCGCCGCACCGTCCCGTCGCATCCCGCGCGCCCAGGCCTCGTCGTGCGGCAACTCCATCCACAGCAACCGCGCGAGCCACGGACGCACCGCGCGACGCCCCGCTCCGACACCTTCGAGGAGCACCACCGGCGCGGCGGGCAGTTCACGGACCGGCCCGAACTCCCGGGCGGTCCAGTCGTACGGGGTGTACCGCGCGCCCTCGCCCCGCCGCAGCGGCTCGATCACCTGGCCCAGCAGCCGCCCGGTCCACGCGAAGAGCTCCTCGTGGGTGGCGACGTCGTCGAGGTGCAGGACGGGCGCGCCGTCGAGTGCCGCCGCCAACTCCCCGGCGAACGTGGTCTTTCCGGAGCCCGCGTGGCCGTCGACGCCGATGAGACGGACGGGCCCGCAGGAGGGCGGCAGCCGGCGCAGCCGGGTGGCGAGGGTGTCGAGGGCGTGGATGGGGCGTCCCGGAGTGAGATCGGAGGTGAGATCGGAGGTGAGCATATTCCTGGGGAACATTCTATCGAGGAGCCGTGCGTGATGGATCCGTGGGTGCTGAATGGTGTCGTGTTGAACCACTGTTTGAACATTCCTCAAGAAAGCCCGTCGCCGGGCCCAAAGGTCCAGGTCCCGGCGGAAGCAGGTATTTCGGATACGGCGTTCCGGTTCTCCGGGAAGCTGAGTAGGGTGCCTGGTGCGCAATGGCGGGACGTCGCACGGGGATGGACAGGGGAAGATGGCCGCGGGGTTATTCGAGGGGCAGTACGTGTGGCATCCGGCGGCCGACGACCGCAGACTCGCGAGCGTCTGCGTGGATGTCCGGGCGGGCCGTTATCTGAGCGCCCACGAGGCTCTGACGGACACCCGCGCGGATTTCCCGCTCCGGGCCCACCGCTCCCTGGTCCTCGCCTCCGAGGCGGCCGACTCCGACCTCGCCGAGCGCTGGCTGGCCGAGGAGGGATCGCCCGAGTCCGCGCTCCTGTGGGCCCGCGTGGCCGTCCTGCGGGCGCTGCGCGCGGCCGACGCGAAGGACGACCGGGCCGAGGCGCTGGAGCGGATAGCGCTGACCGCCTGCGACCGGGCCGCCGTCATGGACCGCGCCGATCCGACGCCCTGGGTGGCCCGGCTGTCCATGGCCCGGCTGCACGACCTGCGCGACGCCGCGCCGCACGGACTGCTCACCCAGCCGCCCGGTCCCTGGCAGCTGTTCTCGCACATCCTGCGCCTCGACCCCTGGCACCGTGAGGGCCACCACCGGTTTCTGGCCTTCTTCTTCACGCGGTACGGCGGCTCGGTGAACGCGGCCTGGGACGTCGCCGCCTTCCTGAGCCAGCGCGCCCCCGCCACCTCCCCGCTGCGCCTGCTGCCGCTGGTCGCCCTGGTGGAGAGCTACGACCCCTCGCAGCTGCTCGTCGACCGCACCTGGGAGCAGCCGCAGTGGCGTTCGACGGCGCTCGCGATCTACCGGCACTGGCTGCCGGAGGCGTCCGGATACCGCTTCACACCGGTGCTGGACCTGGCGTACCTGGCGCACGCGCTCTTCATGGCGCAGTGCGAGTTCGAGGCGCGCGCGGTCCTCACGGCCATGGGGCCGTACGCGAGCCGCATGCCGTGGAGCGTGTTCGGCGAACCCGAGGAGCAGCTCTCCCGGGCCCGCCGCGCCTGCGGCCTGGCCGTACCGGGAGCCCCCTGACCGGTCGCCCCGCACGGTCTTCGGAGCGGCATCGAGAGGCCGTCCGGACCCCACCGGGACACCGTCCGGAACACCCCGAGAGACCCCACGACATCTCCGAGAGAAAGGTCAGTTGTGTCAGAACGGATAGCGGCCCCCCACGCCCGAGCCCGTGCCGGACAGGATTCCGCCACGCTCGACGACGACGCGACACTGCACGCGATGGGATATCCGCGAAAACTCACCCGCCGATTCAAGGCGTTCGACAATTTCGCGATCTCCTTCACGATCATCAACATCGTGTCGGGCATTTTCTCCTCCTTCGGATTCGGGATGAACGCCGGCGGCCCCCGCATTCTCGTGTTCGGCTGGATCGGCGTCTCCGTGATGGTCCTCTTCATCGGCGCGGCGATGGCCGAGGTGGCCTCCGCCTATCCGACCAGCGGGGCCCTCTATTTCTCCGCCGGAAAGCTCGCCAAACGGCACAAGGGTGCCTGGTCCTGGTACACGGGCTGGCTGAATTTCGTGGGTCAGGTGGGCGGCACGGCCGCGACCGGATACGCGGCCGCCACGTTCATCCAGGCCTTCGTGGCCCTGCAGTGGCACAGCTACGAGCCGACCGCGCAGCAGACCGTCCTGATCACGGGGCTGATCATCGTGCTCCAGGGTCTGGCCAATACCTACACGGTCCAGCTGGTCGCGCTGCTCAACCGGATCTCCGTCTGGTGGCTGCTGATCGGGCTCGTCGTGATCGTGAGCACCCTCGTCGTGATGCCCGACGACCACCAGTCGCCGTCGTTCGTCACGCATTTCGCGAACAACACCGGTTTCACGAACGGGCTTTACGGCGGGATGCTCGGCCTGCTCGTCACCAGCTGGACCTTCACGGGCTTCGACGGCAGCTTCCACATGTCCGAGGAAACGGTCCGGGCGACGGTCAACGCGCCCAAGGGGATCACGCGGGCGATCGGCTATTCGGCGATCACCGGTCTCGTCCTGATGCTGGCCCTCGTCTACAGCATTCACGACTACGACAAGGTGGCCGCGTCCTCGGCGCCGCCCGTCCGGATTCTCATCGACGGGCTTGGCATGGGCATGGCTAAGGTCATCCTGCTCATCGTGATCGGGGCCATGCTGTTCTGCGGACTGGCCAACCTGACCAGCAACACCCGCCAGATCTTCGCCTTCTCCCGGGACGGGGCGATGCCGGGATCCCGCTGGTGGCACTCCGTCTCGCCCCGCACCCGTACGCCCGTCAAGGCCGTGTGGCTGGCCGTCGGCTGCTCGCTGGTGCTCGTCCTGCCCGGCTGGTGGTCGCACACCGCCTTCACCGCGATCGTCAGCGTCAACGTCGTCGGGCTCTTCCTCGCCTACGCCGTGCCGATCTTCCTGCGGCTGCGGCTCGGGGACGAGTTCCAGCCCGGCCCCTGGAACCTGGGCCGCTGGAGCAGGCCGGTCGGCTGGGTGGCCGTGATCTGGATCCTCGCCAGCAGCGTGCTCTTCATGCTGCCGCAGGGCTCGCCCATCACCGGTGACACCTTCAACTACGCCTCGATCGCGCTCGCCGTGGTCCTGATCGTGGCCACGGTGTGGTGGTTCGCCACCGCGCGCCGCCGCTTCCAGGGGCCCGTGAGCTACGGCCGTCCCGACGAGGTCGCGGCCATGGACCTCGTCTGATCGGCCCGCGCCCCGGCCCCGTCGGCCGACGGGGCCGGCCGATGGGCACGATGGTGCCGGCGGGGGTGTCGGGGTCGCAGAGGCCGAGGGTGG
>NZ_JBEZHO010000063.1:0-50569 GCF_040650615.1 Streptomyces sp. NPDC048643 | reverse complement strand
CTCCGCCGGCTCGACGACCGCGGTACGGCGCTGGCCTTCGGCGTGCTCATCGCCGTCGGCGAGCTGGCCCGCTGGAGCGGAGCCGAGGACCGGGGCCGTCCCTGTCACGAGCGCCGCCGGAACACCCTCCTGTGGGCGGGCCGTCGGACTCCGGCGGACGTATCAGCCGTGGTACGTGATGTACCCGTTGCGGTCACGGTCGTTGGCCGACGCGCTGTACGCGTGCACGTCGGCGCGGGCGCCGGACGGCTTGTACAGGTAGAACGTGTCCTTGTCGTTGTTCCAGAGGAAGTTGCAGTTCTGGCGGTAGACGACGTTGTTCGTGTCCGAGTCGGTGCCGTGCCCGCCGCGGAGCTTGATGTAGTCCCCGGGCTGGAGGTAGTGGTTCGACGGGAACGTGAAGGTCGTGCCCACGGCGTCCTTGACGACGTACCCCTTCAGGTTCACCGTCGCGCTGGACGAGTAGTTCTTGATCGTCAGGTACTCGGCACGGGTGTTGCCCGTGGAGCAGCTGTTGGAGTCCCGGCCCGGAGCGTCGTACTGGACGCCCTTGACCTTCAGCGCGGACGAGTACTCGGTGGCGGCCTGCGCCGGAGCGGCGGCGACGGCCGCGAACGTCCCGGCAGCGGCGGCGGTGACTGCCAGGGCAGCACGAATACGCATGAGGATTCCCCCCTCAGTGGTGCGGATGAAGCTCCAGGAGCATACCGAGCGTGTGACCGCGAGGTGACAGAAATGTGTGGGCCGCGTAAAGGCATCCGGGAAGCGGTGGTGCGGCGTGCCGTGTCGTACCGCCTGACCTGCTGTGACTTCCCCCACCTCCCCTTGTCCCCGCAAGGAAGGCAAACCTAAGTTGTGCCCCATGGATCCCCATACCTCCCCTACGCCCCGCGATGCCGACGGAACACCCACGGGCGACGCCGACCGGCCGGACGCCCCCGAGCTGGTCGACTTCACCGTCGACCTCACCCGGCACGAGGTCCTGCGCCAGGCCCAGGTCCTCGCCGCGCTCGGCCCCGACTGGGACCCGATCGAGGCGATGCGCGGCGAGGAGGCCGCCACGGCCCTCCTCTACTCCGGGCTCGACGACGAACAGCAGCGCGTGTACGACGACCTCGTCGCGTCCGGCGTGCTGCCGCGGCGCGGAGACGGCCGTGCTGCCGCTTGATCCCCAGGCGGACATCGGACGCCGGGCCTGGGCGGCCTGCCCGAACTGCGCCGACAGCCACGGCTGCGCGTCGTGCGAGCAGCGTCGATCGTGCTCCCGGCACTGGCGCTACCTGCTCTCCACCACCGGAAGCCTGCTCCACCTGCAGTGCCCCTCCTGCACCCACGTCTGGGCCCATGAGACCGGCTTCGGCGCCACCCGCCCCTGGTGGGACCGCATCACGGGTGGCCGCCCAAAGCGCTGACGGCGTACGCGGTCGGTACGGCGGATCCGGAACCTCCCGCCGGACGTCGCACTCCATGACGGCGATATCCTCCGAAGACCCCAGGCGGGTCGAACCTGTCCGATGCGCCGCTGTGGGAAGATCGCAGCCCCGCACGACAGAAGTCCGGGCCCGCGCACGCCGTCGTTCACAGATTCGATGACGTTCGTGGCCCACCGGTGGATGACGGACCGGTCCGCGCGGGTAAAGAACCTGTGCGCACCTGCGCGAACACCCCCACTGTCAAAGGACTGCCGGTCTTGGACCTCCCACACTCCGAAAGCCCTGCCGTACGACGTCCGGGACGGACATGGACCGTCCGCATCTCCGGCCACAGTGACCGCACGGCGTCCGTCTCCTGCTCCTCTCCCTGCGCGATGCCGCCGCGTTCGCGCGACCTCGCGTCCCTGCGCCGTTTCGCAGAGGCCCACGTCGGCGCGCACGCCCGGGCCGCGACCGTCCACCCCGACGCCGCGTGTGCCTGCCGGCAGGCGCAGTGCGCCTCCCATGAGGGCAGCCAGGTGCACTGCGCGGGCAGCGTGCTGCTCGTCCTGCGGCACGACCCGGCTGTCGGCCAGGTGTGGACCCTGATGGAAGTCTGCGCCGCCTGTGCCCCGTTCATGAGCCACACCCGCGTCCTTGGCCGGGCCGTCCCACGTACCCGAACCCCCGTCGCGCCTGCCGCGCCTGCACCCACCACCGGCGCACCGGCGGGCGTCCCCGCCGTCCCTGCGGTCCCCGGCGGCTTCAGCGCCCCGAGCGGCCCCGGCTTCAACAGCGGTGACGCACCCGCCGCCCCGTCAGGGCGCCGCACCGGCGGCCGAGGCCGCCCCCAGCCCCGACAGGGCCGCCGGGACCAGGGCAGGTCCTCCCGCGGCTGACCACGGCGCACCGCGGCCACGCGGCGCGCTACCGTTCCACATCGCGCGGGATGCCGGCACATGGGCCGGGAGCGCCCGCACCCACCCGCCGACGTCCGCCGGCCCCCGCCGGCGGAAACCCTTCACGCGGCCGGGCTGTCCAGCGGGCGCAGTTCGTCCGCGTACGACACCGACATGCGGCGCATCAGTCCGTCCTCCGTGATGTCGTACTGTCCCAGGCGCCACAGTGGCGGCGAGTAGGCGTGCAGGGAGACCGCGTCGTCGGTCGCGCCGGTGAGCCGGTGGATGTGCTCGGGACCGAAGCAGAACGACTCGCCCGCACCGACCGCCACCGACAGATGACTGCCGCCTATCCGGGGGTTGGACTCGTTCAACACCCCTTGCACGACCCGGACCGCGCCCGCCGAGATGTCGTGGTCGTGCCAGCCGGTGTCGTTCTGCCGGGTCCAGCACAGCAGCCAGACGTCCACGTACTCGTCGCGGTGCAGCGACGCGTAGTGCCGCTCCTCGTGCGAGAAGGCGACCTGGTCGCGCCAGAGTTCGGGCCGGGCTGCCAGGCCGTCGACGAGTCGCTGGAGTTCGTGCTTGTCGAGCGTGCGGTCCGGCAGGGACGAGTACGTCACGGCGGTGTTCCCTTCCAGGAGGGGCCCGTCGCACGGATCAGGTGCGGCCGTGCAGCAGGCGGGCGGGGTTGACGGTGCGCAGGGCGTGGACGGCGGCGTCCGCACCCAGATCGGGGACGGCGGGAGAGGCGTAGGGGCGGTCGCTCCCGCTCACGACGACGTCGATGCCGGCCGCCCGGACCAGGGCGTCCACGGCGCGCGTGCCGTAGGAGGAGGTGTCGTAGAAGACGTCGAAGTCGACCTCGCCGCGCCCGCCGCCCCGCGCGGCGAGCCGTTCGCCGTGCAGGGGTGCCAGCCCCGCGAGCGCCGCGAAGCAGACCCGCAGCCCCGGATGACGGGCGCGGCCGAAGGCCCGGAACGCGAACCACGCGCTGTGCAGCTGCTGTTGGTAGGGGACCAGCGCCGCCCACCAGGACGGTGCCGCGGGAGTCGACGGGGCCGCGCCCGGATGGACGAACAGCGGTTTGTCGAGGTGCGCGAGGAGGTCGAGCAGCGGGGCGCACGCGCGCCAGCCCGCCGCGTCGAGCAGTGCCGTGGCCGGGAGTTGCAGTCCCACGCCCCCCTGCCGGAGCACCTGCTCCACCGCCTCGGCGTCCGGCGCGCTCAGGCAGGCGGAGGCCCACACACCGAACGGCGCCGGAAGAGCCAACGCGCCCGTGTGGAAGGCGTCGAGCAGCGGCAGGGACTCGGCGGGTGGCAGGTACTCGATGCCCAGCGGGCTGGACAGTGACACCAGGGCGAGGTCGAGACCGTCGGCGCCGGCCAGCCGCGCACGGGCCTCGATGTCATGGTCACCCGGGGCCACGGCGAAGGGCGGTTCGCCGTCCAGGTGCAGTGTCCAGCCGTCGAGGCGCGGCGGCGCCGTGCGCGCCCGCAACAGCTCGACGAAGGCGGGCGGCCAGATGTGCTGGTGGACGTCGATGGGCACCCTGAAGTCCCCTTGTGGGTCCGTGCGATGGGGCAGGATCGGTTGTGGTTAAGCGCTTCAGTGATGCGCTTAACTTAAGCGATTAACAACCCGGCGTGTCAAGCGCATGCCCGCGATCCGGACGCGGCCCGGTAGGCTTCCCGGCATGGTCAGGCCCCCGAAGCGCACCACCCTCAGGGAGGTGGCCGAGGCCACCGGCCTCTCCACCGCCGCTGTCTCCTACGCCCTGCGCGGCAAACACGTCTCCAAGGAGACCGAGGAACGCGTGCGCAAGGCGGCGGCCGAACTCGGCTACGAGGCCGACCCCATCGCCCGGGCCCTCGCCAGCGGCCGCACCAGCATGGTCGGCGTCCTCGCGGGCGACCTCCAGGACCTCTGGCAGCAGCAGCTCATGGCGGCCATCGGCCGTGAACTCCTCGCCGGCGACCGCTACGCGCTGATCCTGGACGCGGGCGGCGACCCCGACCGGGAGCTCGTCCTCGCCAAGCAACTGCGCGACCAGCGCGTCGACGCGCTAGTGGTGTCCCCGGTGAACCCGGCGGCCGAGGAATGGGCGGCGATCGCCGACGCCCTGCCCGTCGTCGCGGTCGGGGACTCACTGAGCCGGGCGCGCACGGTCGGGCAGGTCATCTTCGACAACCGGGCCGGCATCGACGCCGTACTAGAGTACCTCCACGGCCTCGGCCACCGCCGGGTGACCGTCCTGACCCCGACCCGGCCGAGCACGCCCGACCGGCCCGCCGACGTGTATGTGCGCGAGGCGGCCGACCGGATAGGGCTGGGGGCCGAACTCGTGCCCTGCCCGCAGGAGTTGGGTGCGGCGACCGTCGTCGCCAGAGGCGTCCTCGAAGGAGACCGACGGGCCACCGCCGTCTTCTGCTTCTCCGACTCCCTCGCCTACGGCGTCTACGCGGCGGCGGCCGAGGCCTCGCTCGTCGTGGGCCGGGACGTCTCCGTGGTCGGCTTCGACGACCACCCCGTCTCCTGCGTCCTCACCCCACCGCTGACCACCGTGGGCTGGGGACTGACACAGATCGCCGCCGAGGCCGCCCGGCTGACCGCCTCCGCGATCGAGGGCAAGCGGGCGCGCAGGAAGCGGATCCTGTGCGCCCCGATGATGTGCGCCCGCGGCTCGGCCGTGGCCGTCTGAGCTTCCGACCGACCGTACGCGTCAGGGGCAGTGGTACGTGAGCCGCGTCTCCACGCTGCGTCGCGCCGGGGACAGCAGGCGCAGCTCGGCGCGCGCCGTGTACCGGCCTTCGCCCTGGAAGGTCCACAACAGGTGCAGATGCGCGCGCTTCTGACCTTGTGTCACCTCCTCGCGCAGGACCTTCGAGGAGGTGCCGTCGCTGCGCACCCAGCGGTAGGTGAGTTCCCCGGGCCGCCCGTCGGTCGTGACGGCGGCGACGATGTCCGCTGTCGCGTCGCATCCGGGCGAGGACGACGTGGCGGAGACCGCGATGCCCTCGACGCCCACGGACGGTTCGGAGCGGTGCCACAGGAGGAACGCGACGACGGCCAGGAGCGCCACGGCGGGCAGTACGTGCCGCCGCCACGTCCGGCGGGGGACCGGGGCCGGCACGGCCGGCGAGGTCGATCGGCGTACGGTGTCGGCGTTCACCCCGGGCCCGAAGCGCAGCAGGGTCCCCTCGACCCGGTCGGGCGGGGTGTCGAGGACGGTAGGCTCCGACAACGCCCGTGTGGCCGAACTCCCGTCGAGGGCAAGGGTGTCGGAGGCCCGCGTGACCGTGCCCTCCGTGTCGGGGGAGTCGGGCCGCTGGATCCAGTGGCTGGCCAGCACGGTCGCGCTGTAGTCGTCGTCGGAAGGGGCGCCCGGAGCGCCGGGGTGTTCGTTCATCGGAGCGTGCACCGCCTCGTCAGGAGCTGCTGCGAGGCGCCACCGTCCGCGGAGACGGGCTGTGTCCCGGCGCGGACACCCCAGTAGCAGCCCGCACCTTGGAAGGTGTGGTCGAGGGCGATGGTGTACTCGGTCGAGCCGCTGCGCCGGTAGGAGTCGGCCGCCCCGTCCTGGGCGCCGGCCTGCCCACTGGCGTCGCCGGTGGACCAGGTGACCGTGATGTCGACGGGTCCGGTTCCGTCCGTGGTGACGGTGACCGACGCCGTGGCGGTCGCGGTGCCCGTCTGCCGGAAGCCGCCGAACACCACCGACTTGACGCCGACTTCGGGCGACGGGGAGGTTGTCGTGGGTGCGGCCGTCGTGGGCGGAGAGGTGGTCGGCGGCTCGACGGTGGCGGTCGTCGAGTCCGAAGAAGGCGTCGACGCCGTCGCGTCGTCGGTCGAGGTGGCCGACGCGGTCGCCGTCGGCGTGGCCGAGTCGGACGTCGACGTCGACGGTGTCGGGGAATCCGGGTCCGCCGTCACGGGGACGCCGCCGGTCGCGCCCGGATGGGCGCTCGTGGTGGCCAGTGCCTGTGCCGCCTGTCCCGGGTCGCCGAAGCCGGGCGCCTGCCGGTCGATGCCGTACGTCAGCAGCAGCGCCGCGATGATCGCGGCCGCCGAGACGAGCAGCGAACGGCCGCCGGGACGCCAGGCGCGCAGCACGTCCGGGGTTCGGCCGAGGACCGTGCGCGCGGTGTCCGTGACGCTGTTGCGCGGTTTGACGGGGGCATGGGGCAGAAGCAGCAGCGAGAGCGCGGCCAGTGCCGCGAGGCGTCCGCGTCCGCGCTCCTCCCAGTCCGGCCCGTACGCGCCGCCCGCGGTGGCCTCCAGCTCCGCCACGAAGTCCTCGGCGTCGGCGGGCCGTTGCTCGGGAGTCTTCGCCAGACCGCGGCGCACGAGGGCCCGGACGGGCTCGGGCGCCTCGTCGGCGGGAATGGGGCCGTCCACGTGCTGGAGCGCCAGTTCGGCCAGGTTCTCGCCCGTGTACGGCTTCCGGCCGGTGAGGCACTCGAAGAACGTCGCGGTCGCGGCGTACACGTCGGCGGCAGGCGATGCCGGGGCGCCGGTCCACTGTTCCGGGGCCATGTACGACGGAGTGCCCGCGATACCCGCGGTGGTGCCGTCGGCGGCGGCGATCCCGAAGTCCACGAGCTTGGAGGTGCCGTCGGGGCGGACGAGGACGTTCTCCGGCTTGTAGTCGCGGTGCACCACACCGATCCGGTGGGCGTCCGCGAGGCCGAGCAGGGAGCCCTTGAGCAGGACGAGGGCGGCCTCGGGGGCGAGGGGCGCCTCCCTGCCGAGCAGGGTCCGCAGACTGACCCCGTCGACCAGTTCCATCACGATCGCCGCGCCGTCCGGGCTCTCCACGTACTCGTACAGCCCCGCCACGTGCGCACTGCTCAGGCCACCGAGCAGCCGGGCCTCCGCCCTGAACTCCCGCACGAAACCCGGGCGAGTGCGCAGCGACTCACTCAGGTACTTGACCGCGACGGGCAGCCCCGTCTCCTCGTGCACGGCCAGCGCGACGCGTCCGCTCGCCCCCGACCCGAGTTCTCGTGACTCGGCGTACCCCGGTACCGCCCACGTGCTCATGCCTCAACCCCCCGAGACCTGGGACACGTGAGGCGCTCCGGCCCCACGCGCTCCCAGCCGTGTGCTGTGAGACACGATTCAGGCAGGATCGGTTCCAGCCGTCAAGAAGCGGAACACCAGGCCTGCCACGCCTCCTCGGCGCAGCTGTGCCACCGCACACGGCGGTCACGGGCGAGCAGCGAACGCCAGGGTTCGTCGGCCATGACGTGGAAGACGCGGGGGCCACCGGGCAGGAACGCGCCGCGCGCCTCCTCGGCGCCGGACAGCTGGGCCTGCCGCAGGTCGAGGAAGACCACGGCCTGCTGCCCGCACCTCTCCCGCAGCACCGCGGAGAGATACGAGGCGGCGGACCGCGGAAGCCGTCCGTCCACCACGATCCAACTGCGTTTGCCCGCCAGCGCGATGATCCGGGCACGAGCCGATCCCGCCATGACCGTCCTCCCTCGGAGTCCTCCTGAGTCATCCGTAGCCGAAGCAGTCGCGGATTGGTCCGAATCGGCCACAGAAGTGGATCAGTTCGCGGACCCTACCCCCGCCGGGCCCCCGGACGAAGCCGTTCGGCCGACCGCGCCGGCCCCTCCTCGAGCGAAGGAAGGCCGGCCCGGAGACCGACTCAGGGAATGTCGAACGTGCCCACGGCCCGGGCCGGTGAGCGGAACCGGTCGGAGGCGACGGGGGACCGCTCGACGAGGACGTTCACTCCCGACCCCGGGCCCCTGCTGATGTAGCTCCAGACGGGCCCCTTGAGGGCCGGGCCGCACAGACCCTCGGGGAGTTCGCCCTCGTCCGTCGCGAGCGCGTACGCGCTGCCGTACTGCTCGTCGAACGGCTTCGCGTCCTGCGGCAGCAGTCCCGCGCGGTGCAGGTAGTCCGGCATCCGGTCGCTCAGGAAGGAGACCTGGGCGGTGCCCTCGAGGGTGGCGTAGTGGACGTCCGAGGCGTCGGCGGGAAGCGGGACACCGCCGGCCGAGATCACCTTCGGCAGTTCGGCCGTGCTGCCCTCACAGGCCCGTGCGTCCCCGAACGGGCTGAACAGCTCGTCCTGGAACAGCCAGACGATCCCACCCGCCGGCAGAGCGAGGACGACAACCACGACGCCCGCGTACACCGGCCGGCGCCGCACGCCTCCGCTGCCCGCGTCCGGCACGTCCTCCGGGTTCGGCGCCGCCGTCTCTTCCAGGGTCGTCTGCGCCGCTCATCGGCCGACCTCCAGGTCCGCGAGGTCCTCGGCGGTCAGCTTCAGCGTGCCCGCGTCGATGTTCTCGTCCAGGTGCGCCGGCGAGCCAGTGCCGGGGATGAGGAGGATGTTCGGTGACCGGGCGAGCAGCCAGGCGAGGGCGACCTGCGGGACGGTCGCGCCGTGACGGGCGGCGACGGCGTCCAGCCGCTCGGCGGTGACGGGCTGGAAGCCGCCCACCGGGAAGAAGGGCACGTACGCGACACCGGCCGCCGCGCACGCGTCGACGAGAGCGTCGTCGTCCCGCCGGGACAGGTTGTAGAGGTTCTGGACACAGGCGATCGGAGCGATCGTGCGCGCCGCCTCGAACTCCTCCAGCGTGACGTTGGAGATCCCGAGGTGCCGGATCAGGCCCTCGTCGCGCAACGCGAGCAGGGCCTCCAGAGGCTCGGCCAGGGAGGCCCCGTCGACGTCGCCCAGCCGCAGGTTCACCACGTCCAGCCGGTCCAGGCCCAGCGAGCGGAGGTTGGCCTCGACACCACGCCGCAGGTTGTCAGGGGTGAGGCCGGTCTTCCGGTCGTCGGGCAGCGCGATGTCGGACCCCTCGACCAGCGCGCCCACCTTGGTCACGATCACCAGGTCGTCCGGGTACGGGTGCAGCGCCTCCCGGATCAACTCGTTGGCGGCCACCCCGTCCCGCGCGTAGTAGTGCGAGGTGTCGAGGTGGTTCACCCCCCGCTCCACGGCGCGGCGCAGCACGCCGAGCGCGGTCTCCCGGTCCGGCCGGTCGCCCCGCGGCCAGCCGGTCAGCTTCATCGTTCCGTAGCCGATTCGCGCGACGTTCAGGTCGCCGCCCAATGCCCATCGTTCCGTCGTCACGATCATCACCCTAGTACGCCGGTCCCAGGTGAGATCTTGAGACGGGGAATCCACGAGACCGGCGAACGGGGCTCCGTGGCGCGCCGGTTGTGATGCTCTCGGGCCATGGATCCCCGATCCGGGCGGAACGCGGAGCGCACGGTGCGGATGCGGGCGCCGGCCGAGAGGCGCCGGAGGGCGTCCCTCGGCCGGCGTTCCACGTGGAGGTCAGGACCCGGACAGCTCCGCGCGGACCGTGCGGGCCGCGCTGACCAGGTTCTCCAGGGACGCGCGGGTCTCGGGCCAGCCGCGGGTCTTCAGCCCGCAGTCGGGGTTGACCCACAACCGCTCGGCCGGGATGGCCTCAAGTCCCTTGCGCAGCAGGGCGGACGCCTCGTCCGCGCTCGGCACGCGCGGTGAGTGGATGTCGTAGACGCCCGGACCCGCCTCGCGCGGATAGCCGTGCTCGGCGAGTTCGCCGGCCACCTGCATGTGGGACCGCGCGGCCTCCAGGCTGATCACGTCGGCGTCGAGGTCGTCGATCGCCTGGACGATGTCCCCGAACTCGGCGTAGCACATGTGGGTGTGGATCTGGGTGTCCGCCCGGACACCCGCCGTGGTGAGGCGGAAGGCCTCGGTCGCCCAGTCCAGGTAGGCGGGGCGGTCCGTCGCGCGCAGCGGCAGGGTCTCGCGCAGCGCGGGCTCGTCGACCTGGATCACCGAAGTCCCGGCCGCCTCCAGGTCGTTCACCTCGTCGCGCAGGGCCAGAGCGACCTGCCGGGCGGTGTCGCCGAGCGGCTGGTCGTCACGGACGAAGGACCAGGCGAGCATGGTGACCGGCCCGGTGAGCATGCCCTTGACGGGCCGGTCGGTGAGGGACTGCGCGTACGTCGTCCAGCGCACCGTCATCGGCTCCGGGCGGGAGATGTCACCGGCCAGGACCGGCGGACGCACGTACCGCGTGCCGTACGACTGGACCCAGCCGTGCTGCGTGGCGACATAGCCGGTGAGCTGCTCGGCGAAGTACTGGACCATGTCGTTGCGTTCGGGTTCGCCGTGCACGAGGACGTCCAGGCCGGTCTTCTCCTGGAAGGCGATGACCTCGCCGATCTCCGTCCTGATGCGCTCCTCGTACCCGGCGGTGTCGGTGCGTCCGGTGCGCAGGTCTGCGCGCGCCGCGCGCAGTTCGGCGGTCTGCGGGAAGGAGCCGATCGTGGTGGTCGGCAGCAGTGGCAGGCCGAGGTGGGCGCGTTGGGCGGCGGTCCGCTCGGCGTAGGGCTGCGAGCGGCGGGCGTCGCCGTCGGTGACGGCGGCGGCGCGGGCGCGCACGGCCGGGTCGTGGGTGAGCGCCGAGCCCGCGCGGGCGGCGAGATCGGCCCGGTTGGCGGCGAGTTCGGTGGTGATGGTGTCCGTGCCGTGCGACAGCCCCCGGGCGAGCGTGACGATCTCGGCGGTCTTCTGGCGGGCGAAGGCGAGCCAGCGCAGGACCTGCGGTTCGATGTCGCGCTCGACGGCGGCGTCCAAGGGCACGTGCAGCAGCGAGCAGGACGCGGCCACGTCGACCTGCCCGGCCAGACCCAGCAGGGTGCCCAGCGTGGCGAGGGACTTCTCCAGGTCGTTGACCCAGATGTTGCGGCCGTTGACGACGCCGGCGACGAGCCGCTTGCCCGGCAGACCGCCGACGGCCGCGAGCGCGTCCAGATTGGCGGCGGCCGCGTCGGTGAAGTCGAGCGCGAGTCCGTCGACCGGGGCCTTGGCGAGAACGGGCAGAGCCTCCCCGAGTCGGTCGAAGTACGACGCGACGAGCAGCTTCGGACGGTCGGTGAGCGTGCCGAGAACGCGGTAGGCGCGCTCGGCGGCGTTCAGTTCGGCGTTCGTGCGGTCCTGGACGAGAGCGGGTTCGTCGAGCTGGACCCACTGGGCACCGGCCGCGCGCAGGTCGGCGAGCACCTCGGTGTAGACCGGCAGCAGCCGGTCGAGGAGGGTCAGCGGGTCGAAGTCCGCCGGTACACCGGGGGCGGGCTTGGCGAGGAGGAGATAGGTGACGGGGCCGACCAGGACCGGACGGGCCGACAGTCCGAGCGCCAAGGCCTCCTTGAGCTCGGCGACCTGCTTGGACGAGTCGGCGGTGAAGGCGGTGTCGGGGCCCAACTCGGGGACGAGATAGTGGTAGTTCGTGTCGAACCACTTGGTCATCTCCAGCGGCGCCACGTCCTGGGTACCGCGGGCCATGGCGAAGAAGCCGTCGAGGGCGTCGGCGGCGACGGCGTCCCGGTGGCGCTCGGGGACGGCGCCGACCATGACGCTGGTGTCCAGCACATGGTCGTAGTACGAGAAATCGCCGGTCGGCACTTCGTCGATGCCGGCCTCGGCCAGCTGCCGCCAGGTGGAGCTGCGCAGTTCGGCGGCGGTGGCGCGGAGGGCGTCCGCGCTGACGCGGCCCTTCCAGTAGCCCTCGATCGCCTTCTTCAGTTCGCGGTTCGGACCCTGGCGGGGGTAGCCGTACACGGTGGCCCGTGCTGCCGCGGCTGCGGTCTTGGCTGTCACGGAAATCTCCTTCGCGAGATGTCTCCTTGGATCCCGATGGGACACGCGAGCGCGAAGGGTGACGCACCGGGCGGGAGTACGTGGCGCGCCGGAGCGCGAAGGTCCGCCAGGTATGTACGCCAACCCGCCCACGAGGTCACCGGGATGTCCGCGCGCGATGGGTCGCGCACGGGCAGCGGGCAGGTCTTCGGACTCGCGGGCACGCCCTCCGGACGGAGGTCACCTACTGGCCGTCGCTTCCCAGACCCCACCGGGCCCAGTGCGTATGACGGCGGTCGTTCCCGCTCACCGCTGCGGGGCAGTCCCGGATTCCCACCGGGTTCCCTCTTACGACGCATCCCGTCTGGCGGACGGGGCGAACCAGCTACGGAGGTCAGCCTATGCGGACGAGCGCCCTGCTGGGGAGAACGCCCACCTCCCGGACGGTCGTTCGAGACGTCCAGGAGAGGATCGGCGCACGTCAACCGGCATACGGGGGGCGGCAGACGGCTCGTGTGACGCGCTCGGCCCCGCCCCGGGCCTCGATCTTCAGGCGGAAGGGGCGGGGAAGCCACGGGTGCCGTCGAAGGCGAGCTTCGCGAACCGTTCGCCGATACGACGGTGGGTGGCGGCGTCGGGGTGGAGCGCGTCGGGCAGCGGCAGCTCGACGGCGTCCGCCTCCCCGTACAGCTCCCGGCCGTCGAGGTAGTACAGGTTCGGGTCCTCGGCGGCCCGCTGTTCCACGATCCCGGCGAGTTCGGCACGGATGATCGCGAGCGTCAGCTTCCCGCTCGCGCGCTCGGCCGGGTCGCCGGCGGCGCGGAACCGCAGACGACCGCTGCCGAGCGCCGTGAGGTCCGGCAGGCTCGGGCCGGGGGTGTCCTCGTGGATCGGGCACAGGATGGGGGAGACGACCAGCAGCGGCGTGGTGGGGTTGCCCTCGCGGACGGTGTCCAGGAAGCCGTGCACGGCGGGAGTGAAGGCCCGCAGCCGCATCAGGTCGGTGTTGACGATGTTGATGCCCAGCTTGACGCTGATCAGGTCGGCGGGCGTGTCGCGCAGGGTGCGGGCGGTGAACGGGTCCAGCAGGGCGCTGCCGGCCAGCCCCAGATTGATCAGGTCCACCCCGGCCAGCGAGGCGGCCAGCGCGGGCCAGGTCGTGCTGGGGCTCGCCGCGTCGGAGCCCTGGCTGATCGAACTGCCGTGGTGCAGCCACACCGCGCGCCCCCGGTCCGGCGTGGGCTCCACGGGGGCGTCGGTGCGCAGAGCCACGAGTTCGGCGCTCTCGTTGTGCGGCAGCCAGATCTCGACGTCCTTCGGACCCTCGGGCAGGTCCGTGAAACGGACGGTGCCGACCGGACCGGGCGTGGTCGTCGCCGATCCCGTGGTCATGTCGAGGGTGAGGGTGTTGCCGCCGGGAGCGGCCGCCTGACCCAGAAGGTGCCCGTCGACCACGAGGTCGTACAGCCCGTCGGGCCGCGGCGGGGCGCCCACGTAGACCCGCTTGGTTGGGACGGTGTCCAGCTCGACGCTCGTGGCGCGGGTGCTGAAGACCAGCCGTACGCCCGAGGGCTGGGCCTCCGCCATGGCCAGCTGACCGTCGGCGCACTGGGCGCGCGCCCACGCGGGCAGCCGGTGGGGCAGCACACCGAGGGCGGTGCGCTCCAGCTCGACGGCACCCCGCACCAGGTCGGCGGTGACGGGTGTGGTGATCCGGTCGTGCTCGCTGTGCATGATGATCTCGCCTGTCGTTCGGGGAAGTCGTACGGTGCGGACGCCGCGGAACATCGACGGTGCTGCCGGTTGCCGGCCCCGCCGGTCCTGCGGCGTCGGTCAGGGCGCGGGCCAGTTGCGGAGCAGGGAGTCCAGGGCGTCCAGAACGCGTGACCAGCTCTCCTGCGAGTCCGGGGCGCTGTGACTGAACCCGCCGGACATCTCCAGACTGACGTAGCCGTGGAACACGCTGCCCAGCATGCGGACCGCATGGGTCTGGTCGGGTTCCACCAGGTCGTAGCCCCGCAGGATCGCCCGGGTCATCTGCGCGTGCCGGACCCCCGCGCTGGCGGCGGCCGTCTGCGGGTCGAGCCGGAGCTGCGCCGCGGCATAGCGGCCGGGGTGTTCGCGCGCGTAGTCGCGGTAGACGTTCGCGAAGGCGGTCAGGGCGTCCTTGCCGGCCCGTCCGGCCAGGGCGGCAGCTCCCCGGTCGGCGAGTTCGTCGAGGGCGAGTAGGGCGATCCGCGTCTTGAGGTCGTGCGAGCTCTTCACATGCGAGTAGAGACTCGCGACCTTGACGTCGAACTGCCGGGCCAGCGCCGAGACGGTCACCTGGTCGAAGCCGACCTCGTCGGCCAGCTCGGCACCCGCCCGTGTCAGACGCTCCGTGGTCAGTCCTGCGCGAACCATACCGATCCTCTCTTCTGGCAGAACTGATTATGTATTTGCCTAATAGGTTTAGGCAAATTAGCGTGTGTGTCATGAAGCCGTTGACCGAGCAAGAGATCCGTGCCGCGTTCGTGAACTGCACGAAGGGCGAGGCGAAGCGCCTCTCCGTCCCCCGCGACCTGACCGACCGGCCCTGGGACGACCTCGACTACCTCGGCTGGCGCGATCCCCAGTCACCCGAACGCGCTTACATGGTGGCCGAGTTGGACGGAGGCCTTCGGGCGCTGGCCCTGCGCTGCCCCGCCCAGGCCTCCGGGCACATGCGTCGCAGCATGTGCTCGATGTGTGTGACCACCCACACGGGAGGCGTGTCCTTGATGGTCGCGGCCAAGGCGGGCAAGCCGGGGCAGCAGGGCAACTCGGTCGGCGCCTACATATGCAGCGACCTCGCCTGCTCGCTCTATGTGCGCGGGAAGCGCGACGCGGGGGCCGGCGGACGCATGCACGAGTCGCTGACCCTGGAGGAGAAGATCCAGCGCACCGTGGCCAACCTCGCGGCGTTCGTCGCCAAGGTGACGGCGTGAGTGAGGCACGGCTGCCCAGGGCCGTAGCTCAGGAAGGCGCCGGACGCGGGGAGACGGAGAGCTGAGGCGCCACGCCGCGCCCGTCCGGGCACGGTGAGGCGTAACGGTTCCCCGTTCCTCGCGGACCGGGTACCTGGGGTCGGACGGTCAGCCGGCGCTGGCCTCCACGGGCTGCTCGGTGCTCGGCGCGGTCGCCGCCGCCTTGTGGCCGTCGGTCGCCGTGTAGAAGACGGACGTGCCCTGCTTGGCGCGGTGGGCGTGGCTCTTCGCCACGAGGTTCTCCAGGGTGGTGCGCACGACGTTCGTCTGGATGCGGCGGTCGGGGTGGGACTTGCCCAGCGCCGTGGACACCTCCGCGGCCGAACGGGGCTCACCCTGAGCGGTGAGGTAGCTGCGGATCAGCTCGACGAGGGTGGGCTGACCCGAGACGGCCTTGGCCGCGGGCTTCTTGGCCGGAGCGGCCTTGGAGTCGGACGCCTTGGCGTCCCCGGACTTCGCGTCGGACGCCTTGGCGGCGGCCGCCTTGACCACGACATCCTTCGCGCTCGCGGCCGTCTTGGCGCGCGACCGCGTGCCCTTGGCGTCAGCGGTCTTCGTGGCCTTGGCCGCCTTGGCCGGGCTCGCGGCCCTGGTCGCCTTGCCCGCGGACTTCTGCTGGGGCACGGACGGCGCCACCGGCCGAACGGGCTTGGCGCCGACGGCCTTGTCCGTGACACCAAGGGCCTGGTGGAGGCTCGTCAGCACGGAGTGGTCCTGGCGCAGGGCGTTCAACTGCTCCTGGAGGGCGTCGATCTCCGCACCGATGCGCTCCTGCTCCTTGGCGTTGCGGTCCAGGTCGCCGATGACCTGGGCCGTGTACTGCGATGTCAGTTCGGTGGAGGACGTGGTGTCGGTCATGGTGTGGACCTTTCGTCGGTGCACGGCCGCCACATGAACACACATGGAGCGGCCGGAGGGCGATGCGCGTCCTGTCGACCGCGCTGGAGGGACGGGGCGGGCAGCCGCACTTGCTGCGTCATGCCCCGGCCTACCGATAGTACGGACAGGTGACCCCCGTTGTTCCCGTCCCGCCATGGTTGGCCCCCAAGAGAGGGTGACTTGTGGCGCGGGATTGACTTCCTCACAGCTGATCCGGAGGCAGCCGACGGCCCCGCCCGAGTGTGTGGGCGCCTTTCGGGTACCCGAGTTCCACGGCACGGTACGGATGAAGGAAACGGGAGCGAGGACAGGAAGATGGCAGTCAAGGCGATGGGCTGGGCGCACTCGTTCCCGGTCTCCGGCGGCGTGAGGGCCGGACGACAGTGGACCCGCAGGCACCTGGAGTCCCTGCCCTGGACGGCCCAGGAACCCGACACGGTGGACGCAGTCGTCCTGACGGTGTCCGAACTCCTCACCAACGCGCACATCCATGCGCGCAGCGACGCGGCCCTGGTCCTCACCTGGGACGGCGACTGCCTTCATGTGAGCGTCCACGACGAGGACCCGAACCTGCCCCGCCAGCGCGATCCGGAACCGGGCGCGGTCTCCGGCCGGGGTGTGGGCATCGTGCAGATGCTCGCGGACGACTGGGGCATGAAGTGCCAGCGCCACGGGAAGACGGTGACGGCCTGTTTCCGCCCGCAGAGCGCACACCGGCAGGGCGACAACGGCTGAGTGCTCCCTCGCGCGCGGGGGAACCCTCTCCGGATGCCGGCGCGAACGGGCAGGCCCTGAGACACCCGATCACATGGATCCGCCGGGTGGGGGACCGAGTTCAACTCGGTCCCCCACCCGACGTGCTCTCACTTGTGCCGAACGGCCGTGAAGCTGTGGGTGCCCGCTCCGAGACCGGAGACGGTGACCCGGCCGTCGGCGACCTGGACCGTGCGGTCCGACCGCCTGCGCCCGTCCCAGAGGGTGCGTCGGCCCGCTCGCACCGTCACCTCGTGAGCGTCCATCGGGAGCGTGAGCGCTCCGCGGGTGCCGCCGGGCACATGGACATTCACTTCGAACCCCGTGTGCGCCGCTTCCCAGCTGACCTGCAACGGGCCGTGCGGTGTCGGCAGTTGCCCCTGCGCCCAGCTGATGCCCGCGGGCTGGGGACGCACCTCCCAGGTGGCGTAGCCGGGGGAGGTCGGGCGGGCGCCGAGCAGTTGATGGGTCAGGGCGGGCAGGACACCGGTGGACCACCCGTGCGCCATGCTCGTGTAGGCACCCTCGTACAGCGATCCGCCGGGGCCGATGCCCTCCCAGTTCGTGATACCGGGGTCGTGGCTGTCCATCCAGCCGTACGTGCGCCGGATCTGGTCGACCGCCGACTCGGCCCGCCCGCTCTCGAAGCGCGCGACGATCTCGGGGTACGAGGTGAACGCGTACACACGCTGTGAGGCGTCGCCGAAGATGGTGTCGTTGTCCATGAACGCGTTGCCGTACGGCCGTTGGGTGGTCGCGTCCAGGTGGGCGAGGGCCGAAGCCGCGCGCCCGGCGTCGGCGACGCCCGCGGTGATGGCGATCGAATTGCCGTCCTGCGCGTGCCGCACCGGACCGGTCGCGGAGTCGAGGTAGGCGCCGGCCTCCGCGTCCCACAGGTGGGCGTTGACGGCGTCCTTCACCGCGCCCGCGCGCTGTTCCCAGCGCTGTGCGTCCGCCTCACGGCCCAGCCAACGTGCCATCCGCGCGGCGTCGTTGAGAGCCTGCACGTAGTTGGCGTTGTAGTAGGTGATGCGACCGGTGCGGTCCAGGAAGGCGTAGTCCCCGTACCCGCCGGTGTTGTTGAGCCCCTTGCTGAGCAGGCCCGCGCCGTCGGTGACACTCGGATACCAGGTGTCGAGCACCTTGAGCAGGTTCGGGTAGTAGCGGCTCGCGTAGGAACGGTCACCCGTGTAGAGGACGTAGTCCCAGCTGCACGTCACCCACCACAACGGATAGTCGAACAGGGGCAGGGCGTAACCCGAGATGGAGGCCGGCGGGATCCATCCGTCGGCCCGCTGGTGTTCGGCGAGGTCGGCCAGCACGTTGCGTGCGGCGGCTGCCGCGTCGTCGTGCGTCAGATAGAGGGTCCGCGCCGACACGGCCAGGTCACCGACGTACGGGTCGCGGTCGCGCTTCGGCCCGTCGTGCAGCACGAGCTTGCCTTCGAGCGAGGGGCTCCACGCGTTGCGCGGGTCGACGTCGTCCTCGCGGAAGGTGTCCGTGACCAGCTCGTTGGTGTAGGAGGCGCCGTACCAGTACCGGTTGAGGTCCTCGTCGGAGCAGAGGAACCAGCCCCGGTACGTGCTCGGCGTGCCGAGGTACGCGGTGAAGTCGAGGCTGACGGAGTCGATCTCGACGGTTCCCCACGGCTGTGCGACGGGCGCGTCGCCGACCAGTGCGTCGAGGGTGATCTTGAGGTACCGGAAGCCGTGCAGCCCGTCCGCGTAGACCTTGCCGTCGGACTGGAACCCCTTGTGATCGGTCCAGTCGGCGCCCCTGGCCGGTACGGCGAACTGGTCCGTCCCCTGACCCGCGCCGCCGGACTGGTCGGAGCGGGTGAAGTCGGAACGGTCGGTCAGGAACTGCTTCGTCTCGGAGAACGCGAGCCGCACGCCGGGTGAGTTGTCCGACGCCGAGGCGAACCGGACCCGCGGGAACCCGACGACGACCTTGCCGAAGTCCACCGTGACGCTGGGCGCCGCCACCGGGGCGACGGGCTCAGGCCACACCTCGTTGACCCGGGTGAAGGCACCCTTCGAGGTGTCCTGGACGCCCGTGACGGTGATGCGGATCCGGGTGGTGGTCACCTGGGACGCGAAGGGCACCGCCCGCTGGGTGACATCGTTGTCTTTCACCGTGGCGACGGTCTGCCAGGCGTCGTCCTTCCAGGCGTCCACCGTGAAGTCGGTCGGAACGCCGTCGCTGTTGGAGACCAGCGTGATACCTGACATCTCTCGCGCCGCCGGCACCGTGATGGTGAGGGTGTCCGGGAAGGCGCCGATCGTGTCGTCGTTCCAGAAGGTCCCCGGGTCGCCGTCGATCGCGTTCTTCGCGTCGTACGTTCGCGGCTGCCCGTCGTTGCCGTTGTTCCCCGCGTGCGCCGACGAGGCCTCGGCCGCGGTGCCCTCGGGCCAGCGTGGCGCGGGGGTGGGCTCAGGGCGCCGCAGAACGGTCCTCGCGCCGCCCGGCTTCAACAGACCCTCGGCGCGGGTCACATCGCCGGTGGAGGCGATGACTCGTACGGGCTGCACGGTCCGGGACGCCGGGGCCTGCACGTATCCCTGCCACCCCTTTCCCGCGCGGGGGATGGGCCCTGACGGCGTGCCTCCGCCGCCCGTTCTCCCGTCGGCGGACGCGGCCCCCGCGAAGGGGAGCCCGGCGGCCGTCACGGCCAGAGCTCCGGCCCCGGCAACGACGACCGCCCGCCGGGAGGGACCGGTCCCCGGGGTGCTGTCTGGAGTGCTGTGCGACGACATAGCGCCTCATTCCTCAGTGACTGAAACGATTCAATCGTGACGGGCGAGGCGACGGTATCTCAGGAGGTCGGCGGCGTACAGGTGTTGTGCAGGGGGATGTTCGGGTCAGTGGGCGGCGTGAGGGTCCGAGGAGCGGGCCGAGTCGGTGCGCACCGCGGGGTCGTGGGTGGGTCGTTGACCTTCGCTCCCTCGGTCCCCGCCTACGGCTGGAAGTACTCCGACATCAGGCTGCTGACCCACTCAGGCTGATGGACGTCCGGTGGGCGGAACTCCGTCATCGTCGGCTTCAGGTCGATGACCGGGGTGCCCGACACGGCGTCGAGGCCCACCACTGTGAGTTCGCGGCCCTGGACGGACTCGATGGCGCAGCAGGTCACCCCGATGCGGTTCGGTCTGCGGGGGCCGCGGCCGGCGAAGACGCCGACGGGCGGGAGGTCGGAGCGGCCGCGGTAGGGGCGGGGCTCGCGGTAGTCGTCGAGTTCGGCGAGCTGGTCGAAGACGAAGAGGACCTCCACGTGGGAGAAGCCCTCCAGGCCCTGTAGGCACGCCTCGCCGAAGCGTTCGTCGAGGGTGATGGTGCTGCGGACCGCACCCCAGTTGTCCGTGTGCTGGACGTCCGTCCGATCGTTCCGGACGGTACCTATCGACGTGATCTCGAAGCTCGGCATGGCCCAGAGGCTAGCGCCAACGCGCCCGGCGCGACGGGGAGATGATCGGTGCGGGCGTATGCCGAGGACTGTTGCTCGGTTGCCGGCCGGTCCGGTCGCCGCCGCTTCGTCCATCGTCCTCGGGGCGGGGTCGGGATCGCCTCCCAATGGCGGAACCCGTGACGCTCACCCGTTCGGTTGCCGGGTATCCGGCCCGCCGCTGCCTACCCTGTGAGCGGATCGGCGAGGGTCGAAAGTGGGTTGAATCGCCCGCTCGCGTTCAGGGCCGACCCATCCCGCTGCGGTCGTCACCATCGGAGATCAAGCATGACAGAGCACAAGAAGGCGAACGAGGTTCCCCGGCGTCAGTTCATCGCGCTCTCCGGTGCGATCGGTGCGGCGACGTTCCTGACGGGCGCGGGGGTGAACGGGAGTACTGCCAGGGCGGATGACCCGGGCCCGGGCTACGGGGAGGACTCCTGTACGTGTCCCACTCCTCCCACGTCGCCTCCCGGGGCGGGCCAGAGCCCCTGCCCTCCGACTCAGTTGCAGGGGCTCTGTGGCAAGCCCACGGACAATGACGCGCTGTGGCATGACGTCCAGTACTGCACTCAGGGGATCGTCCCTCCGGCGCCCCAACCCAAGCCCAACTGTCTGAAGACGACGTCGAACTACGTCGTGCTGCACGGCAAGCCCGAGACCCAGCACAACTACCTCCTGCTCCCGAGTTGCCGGATCACGGGTATCGAGTGTCCGTTCCTCGTCACCTCCGGAGTGGCGAACTACTGGAACGACGCCTGGGAGAACGCGAGGAGTGGAGGCAGCGTCCCCGTTCAGTTCCCCAACATCGGATTGGGGATCAATTCGACGAGCGCCCGGCGCTTCAACCAATTGCACATCCACATGGCCGGGGTCCGCGCCAGCGTGCAGCGGCGTCTTCAGGAACTGCAATCGATGAGCCGCGTGGCCACCCACCCCGCGCAGTGGGCCGCCAACCAGGAGCTCATCACGAGTGCCGACGGGGCGGGGGATCGCACGTACCGGATCCTCCTGCTGCCCAACCTCACCCAGAACCTCTTCGCCTTGCTCGACCAGTACGTGGTCAGGCCGAACGGGCTCAGCATGGCAGGGCAGATGATGATCGTGGTGCCGAAGATGTCGGCCACCGGATTCGCGGGATCCTTCTACGTCCTCAACAGCGACAGTTCCCTTCCGAGCGGTACGAACACGTGTGACCGGCTGCTCGTCTACAGGTGAGCCGCTCGCTGCGGCGCTGCCCGAAGGGCACATCAGCGGCAGCGTCATCTCCCGGTGCGGAACGGTCTCGCGACCAGAGCCGACGACGGCGTTCGCGAGAGGCGCGGCCAGGTCTGTATGTAGTGTGCGGAAATGACAAGAAGCGAGCGCATCGCGGACCAGTTGGACCGGCATTGGCACAAGAACCTGCGGCCGCGGCTGAACGGGCTTGCCGATGAGGAGTACTTGTGGGAGCCGGTGCGTGGCTGCTGGAGCATCCGCCCACGTGGCACGTCGGCCGCGCCGATGTCGGCCGGTTCGGGGGAATGGACGATGGACTCCGCGTCCCCTGACCCGGTGCCGGCGCCGGTGACCACGATCGCCTGGCGGCTCGCGCACATCATCGTCTCCTGCCTGGGCTATCGGGTCGCATGGCACTTCGGCGGCCAGGACGTCGACTCCCGGACGTTCGCCTACGCGGGGACCGCTGACGAGGCGCTGAAACAGCTCGATGAGATGTACGGGAGATGGAACGCGGGGGTCCGCGAACTCTCGGACACCGACCTGGAGAATCCGCCCACGGCGGGTCCCGAGCGGTTTCCCATGGAAGGCATCGTCCTGCACGTCAACAGGGAGCTGATCCATCACGGCGCCGAGATGTCCCTGCTGCGCGACCTCTACCGCTGGCAGGACGGAACCGGCCCGCGCCGCATATGACTTTCCGTTAACCGGCGTTCGAGCTTCGGAGACCTACGTGGACTCGTGACGCTTCGTGGCTGCGAGCTTCAGGTGATGCCGGCGCGGGGGTCGAGGAGTCGAGCGTGTTCTCTCGACCTGCCCGACGGGTGCATGAGTTGACTCGACCGGCCGCGTCGGTCCGCTCGCCGTACAGTGCCGGCCTCCGTCGCATCGGGTCGACACGAACGTACGGATGGCGCAGGGTTCACACCATGCCCCATCCCTTCCCGAAGCCATTGCCGACCGGATGGCGAAAGCGGTCGGCGACGGTCGCCGATGTCGGCGCCGTCCACCGTCTCGTCACCGCCTGCGAGAGCGACCTGCAGGGTGCCGCCGCGACAGACCTTGATCGCATCGCCGCCGATCTCAGCGTGCCCGGACTGGACCTGGCGTCCGACACCTTGCTCGTGTGCGACTCCGACGGAGAACTGACCGGCTGGAGTCGGGTGAAGGGTCGACGGGCCACGGTCCATGTACACCCCGACCACCGTGCGCTGGGTCTGGGTAGTGCGCTGCTCGCCTGGAGCGAGGCGCGGGCACGGCAGTCGGGCGGCGATCGCCTTGCCCAGACCGTCTCCGACAGCGACCACGCCGCGATCGCGCTGCTCCGATCCCGCGGGTACGCGCCGCTCGTCACCGAATGGCTGCTGGAGATCGCGTTGCCGGTCGAACCGGAGGTGTCCGAGCCGCCGACGGGGATCACGGTCCGACCGTTCCGTCCCGGCGACGAGCGAGCGGCCCACCAGCTCACCGAGGACGCGTTCGACGAGTGGCAGCAGCGGCGGAAGGCCTATGCCGAATGGGCCCGGCACACGGTGGAGCGAACGACGTTCGAACCCGGTGCCTCGCCCGTGGCCTTCGCCGGCGACCAGATGGTCGGCGCTGTTCTCTCGTTGGACGTTCCGGGCAGCAGTGAGGGTCACGTCGAGCGGGTCGCCGTACGACATGACCATCGCAACCGGGGGATCGCGCGCCTGCTTCTGCGGGAGGCGTTCCGCGCCTTCCATCGCCGGGGGAAACAGACCTGTGCACTGTGGACGCACTCGGACACGGGCGCGCTGTCGCTCTACGAGCGGATCGGCATGACCGTGCAGCGTAGTTCGACGGTCTACAGCAAGACGTTCACCGGGGGTGTGAGCCCAGGGGGGCTCGGGGGATCCGCCTCGACGGCACCCTGATCCCGGTGGCCGCGTGCACGGGCGGAAGCCGATCTGCCGAGGATGAGGCGCGTTGCCGCAGCCGTGTCGAACGACCCCGGTGATGAGTTTTCGCGCTCGTACCCGTCACACCTACGACGGGACACGACGAGGCGAGAGGCGATGTGATGAGTGCGGACACACGGCTGGAGGAGCTGGGTGTGAGCGGGCTGGGCGAGGTCGACGAGTCGGCGTTCTCGGGGCTGGCGGAGCGGCACCGGCGGGAGCTGCACGTGCACTGCTACCGGATGCTCGGGTCGTTCGAGGACGCCGAGGACACCGTGCAGGAGACGTTCCTGCGCGCCTGGCGTCGGCGGGAGACCTTCGAGGGTCGCTCGACGTTCCGGGCCTGGCTGTACCGGATCGCCACCAACGCCTGCCTGGACCTGCTCGCCAGATGTCGCCCGGAGCCCGCCTCCGGCGGCGAGGTGCTGTGGCTGCAGCCCTACCCGGACCGGCTGCTCGACGAACTGCCCGCGGGTGACGCGGACGAGCCGGAGACCCTCGCTGTCGCGCGGGAGACGATCGAGCTCGCATACCTGGTCGCGGTCCAGCACCTCGCGCCGCGCCCGCGGGCCGTGCTGATCCTGCGGGACGTGGTCGGCTGGCCGGCGAAGGACGTCGCCGAGCTCCTCGGGGACTCGGTCAACTCGGTCAACAGCGCCCTGCAGCGGGCCCGCGCCGGTATGCGCGAGCACCTGCCCGCCGAGCGGCAGGACTGGACGGGCGGCGAACAGGACGCCGGGACGCGTGAGCTGGTGCGCCGCTACACCGACGCCAGCGTGGCCACGGACGTCGACGGGCTCGCCGCACTGCTGCGGGACGACGTCCGCTGCTCGATGCCGCCCACACCCGGCCTGCACGTCGGCCGCGACGCGGTGGTCGACGACTGGATCGACAGCGGCTTCGAGAGGATGAAGGGCCTGCGCGCCGTCCCCACCGCCGTGAACCGGCAGCCCGCCGTCGCCTTCTACCTGTGGCGGAAGCGGGAGGACGCGTACGTGCCGCTGACGATCGACGTCCTGCGTGTCACCGGCGGGGCGATCACCGAGATCGTCACGTTCCACGGCGACCGGTTCCCGCGGCTCGGGCTGCCGGAGCGTCTGCCGGCGGACGGCACCGAGTAGGGGTGGAGCCTTCGTACCCGACGCTGAGGGACACCGCGTCGAAGCTGTCGTCGATGGACACGGCCCACGGATCCCTTCCGTCGCGGAGGCGGGCTCAGTCCCGGGCGATGTACACCCGATCGCTGTCCCCGTCCGAGAGGAACACCGCCAGCTCCCGTGCCTCCTCCCGCACGGCGTCCCGGGTTGCGTTGGGCAGGGTGTGCAGCGGCGTGACCGTCACCGTGTGCTCGGCGACGCCCCAGGTCCCTGCGACGCGGCCGTCGATCAGGACCACGCGCTCGCCGGCCACCGAGAGGCCGCGGTGGGCGTCGTCGATGATCCGGCCGCGGTCCTGGTAGCCGAGGATCGCGTTGTCGAACGCCGGCAGGAACCGCACCGGTGCGGGGGTGTCGGGGTCGGGGCGCGGAGCGTCGGGCAGGTCCAGGAGTTCCCGGCCCCGCTCGTCGCGAAAGGAGACCAACTCCTCCCGTACGGCGGCCACCGCGGCCGGCAGACCTGCGAGCCCGCACCAGGCACGGAGATCCGCCGACGAGGCCGGTCCGAACGCGGCCAGGTAGCGCCGCACCATCGCCTCGCCCACGGGGTCCGTACCCTCGACCGGCGGAGGGTCCACTTCCCGGCCCAGCCATGAAGCCAACGGGACGTTCCGCACCCCCGCCTTCGTCCGCCACAGCCCCCGGGGCGGTGCCTGTGCCACCGGGACGAGTGCGGCCATCACCATCTCGCCCAGGGCCCGCCGCCCGGGCTCCGGCCAGCGGGCAGCCAGTACGCGCACCACCTCGGACGTCGGCAGCGGCTCGCCGTCCGCCATCGACTCCGTTGCTGCCGAGGCAAGTTCGGCGAGGTCGACTCCGTCGAGTTCGCGTCGGTAGACCCCGAGCACCCGTTGGCGCAGCATGGCGTCGTGCCGGGACCGCCACGCGAGGACGTCCTCCGCCGTCATCAGGTGCACCGTGCGCCGCATGAGATGCGCCCGCACCACACTCCGCCCGGTCAACAGGTCGGACAGCGCCGCCGGTTGGAACGCCCGCAACCGTGACCAGAGTCCGGTGTACGGCTCCTGGGGTTCCTGGGCCTGGAGACCGCAGAGGTGCGCGACCGCTTCGTGCACCGGCATGTCGGAGCGGTCGAGCAGCAACTGGCGGGCGAGCGTCGCGCGATTGAGCGACCGGTTGTCGAGAACGGTCGTCATCGCCGGGCCCGGCTGCGGTTCTCCGCGGCTGCACGGTCTGGTGCCGTGGCGTGTTCGGTGGGCTTCGTGGGCACGCTGTTCCCTTTCGGTACCGCTCCGACCTGGTGGCAGGCGGCAGCTGGTAGTCAGTAGTCGGTCAGGTCGACGTCTGGCCGTCGAGGCTCTCGCGCAGGATGTCCGCGTGCCCGGCGTGCTGTGCCGTCTCGGCGATGACGTGCATCAGGACCCTGCGTACGCTCTGGACGGCGCCGGGCTCGTGCCAGGGTGACTCGGGGAGCGGGTGCGTCGCCGAGAGGTCGGGAATGCTCGCGACGACCTCCTCGGTGCGGGCCGCCACCTCCTCGTAGTGCTTGACGATGTCCGCCAGCGTCTCGCCGGGCAGCATCCGGAAGTTGTTCTGGTGGTCGATCGCCCACTGCGGGAACTCGCTCGCCGTGCCGGCCGCCATGTCCGCCCAGGTGACTCCGGCGGGCAGGTCGTAGCGCAGCGCGGACGGGCCCTCCAGGGCGAACCGGAGCCAGCCCTCCTCGATGGAGGCGACGTGTTTGATCAGACCGCCCAGGCTCAGGGCGCTGACCGTCGGGTTCTGCCCGGCCTGCTCGTCGCTGAGTCCGTGCACCGTGCGGGTGAGGGCGGACCGGGCGGTCGCCAGCTCCGCGAGGAGGTCGGCCCGCTCGCCGTCGGGCACGGTGGGGGAGGAGGGGGATGAGGGAGGCGTCATCATGTGATCAGGTCCTTCGGGTCGGTCCGGTGGTGGCGAACGAGACCACCGTCTCAGGAGTAGCGGACAGGATGTGTCCGCTACCTGGTAGACCATCGATGTCATGCCGAAGACATCCGCGCGACTGCTGTCCCTGCTCTCGCTCCTTCAGGCACGCCGGGACTGGCCGGGGCAGCTGCTGGCCGAGCGCCTGGAGGTCAGCCCGCGCACCGTGCGGCGGGACATCGACCGCCTGCGCGAACTCGGCTATCCGATCCGGACCGCGAAAGGCCCCGACGGCGGCTACCGGCTCGGCGCCGGTACCGAACTTCCGCCGCTCCTGTTCGACGACGAGCAGGCCGTGGCCCTCGCCGTGGCCCTGCGGACCGCGGCGGTCACGGGCGCGGGCATCGAGGAAGGAGCGGTACGGGCCCTCGGCACCGTCCGGCAGGTGATGCCCGCACGGCTCCGTCATCGCGTCGACGCCCTCCAGATCACCGCCGTGGATCGAGCCGGGCCGGCGCCGAGGACGCAGGCCAACCCCGGCGTCCTCCTGACACTTAGCGCGGCCGTCCGCGCCCGCGAGGTCCTCCGCTTCGACTACACCCCGGCCTGGCCGCCCACCCCGGTCGCGGACCCCGCGTCGCCGCGCTCGAAGGGCGCCCTCGTCCCGGATCCTCCGCGCCGCGTGCAGCCTCACCACCTCGTCACGTGGGGTGCACGCTGGTACCTCGTCGCCTGGGACCTCGACCGCGAGGACTGGCGCACCTTCCGCGTCGACAGGATCGCCCCCCGCACGCCGACAGGGCCCCGCTTCACACCGCGCGAGGTGCCCGGAGGAGACGCCGCCGCGTTCGTCGCCGGCAGATTCCGGGGTTCGGAGCCTCGCCCGGGTGCACCTGAGGGTGCGGGGACGGGCAGCTCGAACGGGTCCCGCCGCTCCCCGAAACCCCGTGGCCCGCACGACTCCGGCGATCCGGTCCCGTTCGTCGACTGGCCCTGCCGCGGCGAGGTGATCCTCGACCTGCCCGCCGCCGTCGTCTCCGGGTACGCGAGTGACGGCGTCGTCGAAGAACTGGGACCCGGCCGATGCCGTCTCCTCCTCGGCTCGTGGTCGTGGGCCGGTCTGGCCGCGACCGTCGCCAGGTTCGACACCGAGATCCAGGTCGTGGGCCCGCCCGAGCTCGCCGACGCCTTCGGCCGGCTGGCCCGCCGCTGCGCCCGCGCCGCGTCCCTCGACGTGATCGACGAACCCGCCGGCACGAACGAGTCTCCGGCGCGCCCCTGAGGCCGGCCAGGTGAACCGGCCCCGAGAACCCGCTGCGGGGCGAGCCCCGCGCGCCCGGCCTCGGCGCGCTCGTCCGCCCGTCGCGCTCGTCGGGCAGGGCCGCAGCCCCGGCCATATCTTGAGAGAGTGAGCCGCTCCAGCGTCCCGCCCGAGGGTGGGGACCGTACCGACCCGTCGAGGTCCCCGGCGACGTCGACAAGCCGACGAACCGACTACGCGGGCGCCATCTACGGCTCGATCCTGGCGGCCTCCGTGGTGGCGACGGCGGGATCCGGTGGAGTTCACCCCCGGCTGGAGATCATTCTCCTGCTGATCGTGACCGGTCTGGTCTTCTGGGCCACGCACGTCTACGCCCATCTGGCCGGGGATCGGATCGTCGGCCAGCCCTGGTCCTGGCGGGAGATCCGCCGCAGCGGCCTGCACGAGTGGGCCATCGTCGAGGCCGCCACCCTTCCCGCCGCGGCCGTCGCCGTCAGCTGGTTCGGGATGAGCGTCAACACGGGGCTGTGGCTCGCCCTGGGCGTGGCCGTCACCCAGCAGGTCGTGTGGGCGTGCCTGGGAGCCGTCCGCGCCGGGGCCTCCCGGGGCCAGGTTTTCGCCGAGGGCTTCGTCAACCTGGCGCTCGGCCTGATCATCGTGGGCGCCAAGGTCGTCCTCAAGCACTGACCGCGCGGCTCCGGCGAAGGACCACCCGCACCACACGGTCCACAACCCCCTAGGGAGGCCGGCATGGCGGACGAGACTCCTGGAGCCCGTACGGGAGAAGAGGCGCGCAGCGCACCTGGCGGGCGCCCCGCCGACGCGCCCCGGTATCTGCCCATCGCGGAACACGGACTCATCGGCGACCTGCGCAGCGCCGCCCTGGTCGGCACGGACGGCACCATCGACTGGTACTGCTGCGGCCGCTTCGACGCGCCCAGTGTCTTCGCGTCGATCCTGGACGCCGACCGCGGCGGAAGCTTCGAGCTCGCCGCCGACGTCCCGGCGCGCACGAAGCAGTTCTACTTTCCCGACACCAACGTCCTGATCACCCGGTTCTTCGCGGACGGCGGGGTGGGCGAGATCCAGGACTTCATGCCCGTCGTGGACGGCTCGCGCGAGGCCGACCGGCACCGTCTGATCCGCCGCGTGGTGTGCGTCCGCGGAACCCTGCCCTTCCGCGCCCGGATCGCCCCCCGCTTCGAGTACGGGACCGTCCCGCACACCCTGCACCTGGACGACGGCCAAGCGGTCTTCGACTCGTCCGCGCTCAAGCTCGCGCTCACCTCCACCGTGCCCCTGGAGGCCGACGGGCAGGACGTGTGGTCGCTGTTCAAGCTGAGCGAGGGGGAGGCCGCCGTCTTCGCCATCGACCGGATCGACGACGACGTGCCGCCGCGCTTCTGCGCCGTGGCCGAGGCCGAGCGGGAGTTCAACGCGACCGTGGCCTACTGGCGGCGCTGGCTGTCCCGGTCGCGGTACAAGGGGCGCTGGCGGGAGATGGTGCACCGGTCCGCCCTGACCCTGAAACTGCTCACGTACGCACCCACCGGCGCCATCATCGCCGCGCCCACCACCAGCCTGCCCGAACAGATCGGCGGCGAGCGCAACTGGGACTACCGCTACGTGTGGATCCGCGACGCCGCCTTCTGCGTGTACGCCATGCTGCGCCTCGGCTTCACCGAGGAGGCCGAGGCGTTCATGACCTTCCTCTCCGAACACGTACGGCTCGACGATCCCGACATCACGGCGCCGGGCGGTCCGCTGCAGATCATGTACGGCATCGACGGGCGCCGTGACCTGCCCGAGCGTGAACTGCCGCACCTGGAGGGCTATCGGGGATCCGCACCGGTGCGCGTCGGCAACGCCGCCGTCGGCCAGCTCCAACTCGACATCTACGGCGCCCTGGTCGACTCCCTCTACCTCTACGACAAGTGGGGCCAGCCGCTCTCCAGCGCGCACTGGGACGGCATCAGCGCGCTCGTCGACTGGGTGTGCGACAACTGGGACCAGCCGGACGAGGGCGTGTGGGAGACCCGCGGCGGCCGCAAGGCGTTCCTGTACTCCCGGCTGATGTGCTGGGTGGCCATCGAACGAGCCATGCGGCTGGCCCAGCACCGCGGACTGCCCGCCGACACCCTCCGCTGGGGAACCGCCCGCGACGACATCTACCGGCGCATCATGAGCCGCGGCTGGTCCGGCACGCGCCGCGCCTTCACCCAGTACGAGGACAGCGACATCCTCGACGCGTCCCTGCTGATGATGCCGCTCGCCAAGTTCGTCTCCCCGACCGATCCGAAGTGGCTGGCCACCCTCGACGCGCTGGGCGAGGACCTGGTCTCCGACTCCCTCGTCTACCGCTACGACCCGCAGGCGAGCCCCGACGGCCTCCAGGGCGAGGAGGGCACGTTCTCGATCTGCTCCTTCTGGTACGTCGAGGCACTCACCCGCGCGGGCCGCGTCGACGAGGCCCGGCTCGCCTTCGAGAAGATGCTCACGTACGCCAACCACCTCGGCCTGTACGCCGAGGAGATCGGCCACACCGGGGAGCAGAGCGGGAACTTTCCCCAGGCCTTCACCCATCTCGCCCTGATCAGCGCCGCCTTCAACCTGGACCGCAAGCTCGGCTGACAGCCGGAGCGACGGCTCGTGCCCTCAGGGTGCGGTGAACAGGCCGGGGAAGCGGGGAGCGAGCCACGGTCTGCGGCCCCTCACGAGGATGCGGCCACGCGCGAGGGAGCCGGCCTGCCCCTGGCGGCCCAGCGCCATCAGGAGGAACGTGACCGGCTCGATGTGGATCGTGCAGTCCGGCCGGGCCGACGGTCGTTCCTCGACGGACAGCACGCCGTCGGACACGGCCACCCCGAACCCGCCGCCGCCCCGGAGCCGCACGGCGTAGCGGGCGTTCATCCCGGCGAGGCGGGAGGCGTTGGCGACCCGCGGCATCACCCGGAGCATGAACGGCATGGCCAGGCCGACCCGGACGCGGTCGACCATGTGCGGCCGGCCGAGGGCGCGGGCGAGGTCGTAGCCGTGCCCGAGCATGTGCGTGAGCAGGTACGAGCCCAGCTCCTGGGCGTTCATCGGGCCGAGCGGGGTGACCAGAGGCCCTTCGACGGCCCCTTCCTCCAACGCCCGCAGGCAGTTCTCCGCCTGCTCGACGATCATGGCGGCCAGCGGTACGGGCTCCCGCTCCCCGAAGTCCGCGAGGGACCGCTCGTTGGCCTCGGCGAGACTCTGCGGCGTGCCGTCCCCGTAGGGACGCTCATGCCCTGCCGCCAGCTCCGCCATCAACGCGTTGGCCAGCGCCAGATGCGCGGCAGCCTCACCGACGGTCCACTCCGCCCCCGGGATCCGCCGCCCCATGGCAGCCCCCGGACCGAGCAGCGCGGCGATCCCCTCGGCGGTCCCGCGTATCGCCGTGCCGAGCCCGTCGGGCAGCGGTCTCCGCACGTCCCGCCCCGCCACCGAGTCCACGTCGCACCCTTCCTGCCGCGTGGCCTTCCCCCCGACCTGAACAGCCGAGGAGAAGGCGACGCGCTGCCGATCACCGGGCGTACAGAAGACCAGGCAACCGCCGTGACGACAACCCCCTGAGCGGCGACGACGCACGTCGAGGCAGCCGCAGGGCGGGCAAAGCGGACACAGGGGTCAGGAACGGGCCAGGACCGGATCGCTGTTGTAGGCCTCCACCTGCAGGGACGGACGGCCGGACGCCAGTGCCGACGCCGGCCAGGACAGCGTCACCTGACGGGACTCTCCCGGCAGGAGCCACAGGTAGTTGTCGCTGTACAGCGTCGGCAGGACGCGCTCCCGGCCGTCCCGGTCCAGCAGCGAGAGCCGGACCATCGCGGCGACGGCCGTGCCCCGGTTGCGGACGGTGGCGGTCAGCTCGTGGCGCGCCCCGGCCTGCGACAGACGGGAGACCGAAGCGGACAGCTTGACCTTCCGCGCCGAGTTGAGTGCCTTCAGCGCGGCCGGGGTCCGCTGACGCCAGTACGTGTTGCTGGACAGCGGGCGGCCCGCGGAGTCCTCCAGGGCCAGCCGCAGTAGATGCAGGTCGGGCAGGTCGTCGGTCCAGCCGACGGTCAGGGCCCGGGTGGTGGTCGCGGCGGCCACCTCGACGCCCGCCGTGCGGGTGGCCCCGTGCTGCCGGCCCGACAGGTCGTACAGGCGGGCGGTGACCTTCGCCCCCTTGAGCGCCCGGCTGGTGTGGTTGACCGCGATCACCTGCCCGGTCCGCGGATCCGCTTGCACATGCAGGGGCTCACAGGCCGAACGGGCGCCGTAGTAGGTGCCGTTGACGTCGAAGTCGTAGTCGTAGGTCTGCCACACCGTGCTGTGCCACGCGGGGTGGGACATCCACAGCATGAGACCACTGGCGTCCTCCCACAGGTGCGCGTTCCACGCCTCGAACATGGCGCGCGTGTTCTCGTAGTTGACGAACTGGGCCTTGCGCGCGAAGTCGTCGAGGTCGGTCGCCGTGCCGAGCCGGGTCTCGATGGCCGCCTTGTAGTTCTGCGGCGCCTGGTTCCCGCGCTCGCTCCAGTCGTGGTAGTACCACGCACCGCGGATCGGCCACTCCGGCTCGTCGCCCGTCATGTTGCGCAGACTCGCCGCGGTGGAGACGACCGGCATGCCGATCTCGGTGTGGAAGCCGAAACTGTTGCTGCCGTACGTCGACGGCTCGTAGTACTTCTCCGGCTCGACCCAGCCGTAGGGGCCGCCGCCCGTGATGATGCCGCCGGCCGAGTTGTTCTGATAGAGGATGCCGGGCGCCTGCTGCTCGACCGCCTCCCGCATGCCCTTGTCGATGGCGGCCGGGGGATTGCCCTCGTTGGCCCCGCACCAGACCACCACACTGGGGTGGACGCGATAGCGCAGCACGGTGTCCCGCGCCGTCGCGTTGAAGGCGTCGTGGTCCGGCGGGTCCATACCCCAGGCGTTGGGGAAGTCGTTCCACACCAGGATCCCGTGCTCGTCGCAACTGGCGAAGAACTCCTCGCGGTTGCTGCTCCCGACCCAGTTGCGGATCATGGTGAAGTTCATGTCGCGGTGCATGCGCACCGCCGCGTCCATCCGCTCGGCGGGCATCCTGCGCAGCAGTTCGTCCCAGCCCCAGTTGCCGCCGCGCACCAGGACCCGTACGCCGTTCACGCTGATCTTCAGCGGCTCGGGGGTGTTGGTCACCGAGGTGACGTCGGTCCACGCGTCACCGTCGTCCGACACCTGGATCGCATAGGTCTTCGGATAGGCGGCCTCCCACACGATGGCGACCCGGTCGAAGCGCCGTGCGCCGCCGAGGTCGACCCGGAGCCACTGGTGGTCCGCGTACTCCGAGGACCAGCGCGTGCCGGGGTCGCCGTCCGTGGCGGCTGAGGCCGGGTGATCGGACTCCTGGGTCGAGGCGGTGGCCGTCCTGCGCAACGCGAGGTCGGTTCCCGGCTCGGCACTGTCGATCACCGAGAGGGACCACAACGAGTTGCCCCAACTCGTATTGCGCAGACCGCAGTTGATGCGTACGTAGCGTGCCGTGCGCGGAGTGAAGTCCTCCACCTGGAGGCTGGCGTCGCCGCTGTTGAAGGGCAGCGGCACCGCGGTGTTGTCGACGGACTTCACGTCCCGCCACTCATCGCCGTCCGCGGACACCTGCACCACGTAGGTGCGGGCGTACGCCTGCTCCCACACCAGGTCGACCCGGTCGAAGGACTGTGTGGAACCCAGGTCGACCCGGATCCACTCGTCGTCCTGGTAGGCCGAGGACCAGCGGGTGGCCGGGTCGCCGTCCGTGACGTTGCCGGCCGCGTGGCCGTCCTCGTCCGTCGTCGACGCGGAGGCGTCGGCGTGCAGCGCGAGGTCGGTGCCCGGCCGGGCGCTGTCGAACACGGACAGCGTCCACAGCGAACTGCCCCAGTCGGTCGCCCGGGTCAGGCAGCGGACGCGGACGTGCCGGGCCTGCTGCGCGCCCACGTCCACGGACTGGGTGTACGCGTCACCGGAGGCGACGAAGGGGAGCGGCACGTCGTACTCGTAGCCGAACTGGCGTATGCCGAAGCGGGTTTCGCGCCGGTCGCTCTCTGAACCGTCCACCAGGGCGACCAGCGTCAGGTCGTGCAGACGCGCGCTGCCGAGCCCGTTGGGCCACCACAGCTCGGGGTTCCGCAGCCGCAGCCTGCTGAAGGCGTCGGGGGCGAAGACGACGTCGACGCTCCGGCCGGCCGGGACCGTGACGGTGCGCGATACGCGTACGGTGCCGAACGACGCGGTGACGGTCGCCTTGTGGTCGGCGGAGTCGGCGTTGCGGACCGGGACGACGATGGTCAGTTCGGCCGTCGAGGTGTCGGGGAGGTCGGGCAGCACGGTGTCCACCCGGGGATCGCCGATCACGACCTGCCCGGTCGATCTCAGGCGCACGTGGTTCCAGATACCGGCGACCCGGTCACGGACGGCCGGCATCCAGTCCCAGCCCGAAGAGGCCAGGTAAGTGGGGGAGTTGAGGTTCATCTGGTTGGCGCCGGCGTCGACCCAGGCCTCACCGGCGGGGCCCTTGTCGCCGGGGCTGCCGGGCACGGGCATCGGCGTGATCTTCACCGCCAGCGCGTTCTCGCCCCGGGTGTCCAGGAGGTTCGTCACGTCGTGGGCCGAGCGGGCGAACGGGTACAACAGGTCGCCCACCTGCTTGCCGTTGAGCCAGATGTCGGCCCGGTGGTTGATGCCGTCGAACTCCAACCAGATCCGCCGCCCGGCACCCGTCCGCAGACCACGCGGCAGCTCGAAGTCCCGCTTGTACCACCAGGAGTGGCGGGAGAGGGCCTCGGGGATGTGCAGGTTGTTCAGGCCGGAGACCGGGTCCGGCAGCTTGCCCTGGTCGACCAGGGACGCGAGGACGGTACCGGGCACCGTGGCCGGCAGCCAGGTCCGGGTGTCCACGTCGGTCTTCGACAGCGACGCGCCGTCACCCTTGGCCCAGTCGTCCATGGTCAGCGTCCAGCCGGACTCCAGCGGCACCGTGCCGTCGCCGGCCGGCCTCAGCGCAGGGGCGTGCCCGTCGTGCGTGCCCCAGTCCGTCCACCCGGTGGCCGAGGGGCGGCGTCCCTGCGCGGAGCCGAACACCTCGAAACCGTTGACGCCCAGGGGGTTGGGGCTGGACCGCTTGCGCGAGGTCAGCCGCACCCAGCGTGCCGTGGTCGGCTTCGGCAGCTGGATGTCGACGACGCCACCGGTGCCGGCCGTCGTGCGGTACACGCTCGTCCACGAGGTGTGATCGCGGGACGTCTCGACCACGAAGTCGACCGCGTAGCTGGAGAGGATCTCCTTGCCCGTGGTGCCGTCCGCCCAGTTCCCGGTCGCCGGAGGCGTGAACACCGGGTCGCTCGCGTCCGCTTCGAAGGTGAGCCGGATCCAGGTGACCCGGCAGTCCGCCTGGAGATCGACCGAGATCCACTGCGGATCGCCGCCTCCTGCCCGCCATCCGGTGCCCCGCACGCCGGGGGAGGCGACCCGGTCGACCACGAACTCCCCCGGCGTGGGGGCGTAGTCGGTGGACGACACGGTCACCGGCCGGTAGACGGCGAGTTCGTCCTCGGATCCCTGCGCGACGACGGGGCCCTGGCGCTCGGCGGCCACGGCGGAACCGGGCAGCGCGGTGCCCAGACCGAATCCGGCCAGCAGCGTCGAGCCGGTGAGCACGATCGATCGTCGGGAGGGGGAGTGCGGCGGATTCGGCTGGGCCATCAGCGGGTTGTCCAATCACACAGGTGGTGCTTGAGGAGCACAGGAAGGGCGGCTGGGGAGTATGGCAACGTTGTCAGGGCGAATGACAACGTTGCCAAAGAGTGTGACGCGTGAAGGTTCCTGTCAAGAGTTGGGACGTCGATTGCCCCGGAATCGGGCTGACTTGCAGGCCGGGAGCGGCGGTACGACGGGCGTGGAGCGTGGGGGAGTCGCAGCCGTTCTCGGCGCTGGTTTCGGCCAGCCGGCCATCGGAGTACTGCCCGCCCCAGGCCTTCACTCCCGCCCTGTCTGCGGGCAGTGCAGGCAGAACGGACTGACCGGGCAGCACCGGAGTGGAAGGTCTGCACCGAGGTCGTCCTCCTCGTGCAGACGGCGATGATCGGGATCCTGCGGCTGGCAGGTTTCTCCGTGGCGCGGGCCGAGGAGGTCGACGACGTCGCCGAGGGCGACGTGTACGTTCACGCCGATACGCGACCGTCCGTGTGAGTGCCCTCATGATCCGGGGCGCGCTCGCCGACCGACATGATCCCCGTGCCCCGATTCCTTTCGCCGCCGTGCCCGGTCTGTATGGCCGAACACGTTCACGGCGAAAGGGAAGATCATGACCAGCACCGAGGCACTCACCGTTCCGTCGGCCGCCCCCGAGGCCGAGCGGGCTGTTCGGGGCGTCATCGGCGACATCTACACCGCCTGGGCGGCGAACGACGCGGACGCGTTCGTGGAGCGGTACGCCCCTGACGCGACCGTCCTGCTTCCCGGCACGTTCCGGCACGACCGGGAGGAGCTCCGCACCGCCATGGCGGCCGCGTTCGCCGGCCCGCTCAAGGGCTCCCGGGCGCTCAACGAGGTGCGGAGCGTCCGCTTCCCCGGTGAGGGCACCGCGCTCGTGATCTGCGAGAGGTCCGTCGTCCTCGCGGGGGAGGACGAGCCGCGTGAGGAGTCGCGGGCCCTGGACAGCTGGGTGCTCTCGGAGTCGGACGGCGCCTGGTGGGTGAGGGGCTTCCACGGCTGCCCGGCCCGCCAGGTCTGAACCGGGATCACGCCCGCGTTCGGCGGGGGTCCGTGTTCCCGGGCCCACCGAACGCCGGCGCTGCCGGAAGCCGGCCTGCCCTGCGGATTCCGTCGCCCCTTGTCCCTCGGGCCTTACCTCTCGGGTAATCGACCCCGACCGGCTTGGCTGGCAACGTCGTTCCCGACGGAGACCGATCGGCCGGAAGGAACGCCATGACCGCCTACGCCATAGCCCACCTGCGGGAAGCCGCCCCGCACCCCGAGATCGCCGCCTACATCGAGCGGATCGGCGCCACCTTCGAGCCCTACGACGGCCGCTTCCTCGTGCACGGCGTGCAGCACGAGGTCGTGGAGGGCGGCTGGCCGGGCCACGTCGTGGTGATCGGCTTCCCCGGCATCCCCGAGGCGCGCGCCTGGTGGGAGTCCCCCGCGTACCGGGAGATCGCTCCGCTGCGCTCGCGGCACATCGAGGGGGACATCATCCTCGTCCCGGGTGTCCCCGAGGGATACGACCCGGCGGTCACGGCCAAGGCGATGCGCGAGGCGCTGCCGGCCGAGTAGGTGTCAGGCCGCGGGGCGCGGTCACTGCGGGGGCGCTTCCGTCGGATGCGGTCGGCGTTGAGCTGGGAGCTGGGAGCTGGGAGCTGGGAGCCGGTACGACGGAAGGGACGGCGTCCCCCGAACCACGGGTGACGCCGTCCCTTCCGCTGTGCACGCGTCGGTGCGCTCAGGCGGGGAGGCCTGGACCGGGCCGCTCCGGACGCGGGGCCCGATGGAGACGGGCACCCCGTCCGGAGCCGGACCGGACGTGACGGGTCAGCAGGCGCCCTCGTCCTGCCACGGACCCCAGTCGGAGGCACTCGGTGCCTCGTTCTGGGTCCACCACTTGGCTTTCCAGTTGTGATGGTTGTACGAGGCCTCGTTGCCGGCGGTGTACACCGCGGACGAACTCCACGCCGTCTTGCACGCCCCGCTCGGAGGCGTGGGCGTCGGGGTCGGAGTGGGCGTCGGGGTGGGCGTGCCGGTGGGCGGGGTCGCTCCCGCGAACTTCACCGAGTACTTGGCGAAGTCCCACGAGTTCTGGGCCACGCTGGAGCAGGTGCCCGACGTACGGCCGCCGTTGTCGGCGGGCGAGCACTGGCGGTCGCGGTTGAGGGACCAGAAGGTGAAGCGGTCCATGTTGTGACTGGTGGCGAAGTCCAGCACGGTCTGGAAGTCGGCCTGCGAGAAGTACTCGCCGGTGTCGCTGCGGCCGTTCATGCCCGAGAAGCCCTCGTGGGCGTACGCGGTCGACTGGTCCCAGCCGAAGGTGGACTGGAGGATCGTGTTGAAGTTGGCGAGCGCGCTGGTCTGCGACGCGGCGCCGTTGAACCCGCCGTCGAACGGCATGATGGAGAAGTTGTTCGGCGTGAAGCCCTGCGACTTCGCCTCCAGCAGCATCTGCTTGCCGAACCAGCCGGTGCCGTCCGCCGTGCCGGCCGTGGTGACCGAGACGTACAGGCCGGGGTTGTTCTGCTGGAGGATCTTGGCAGCGCCGATCTCGTTCTTGATGGCCGCCGTGTTCTCGTACTCCGGCTCCTCCAGGTCGAAGTCGATCGCGTGCAGGCCGTACTTGGTGATGACCTGCTGGTACGCCGCCGCGGTGGAGGCCGCGTCCGAGCAGGCCTGCCCGAGCTTGGTGCCGCCGTACCCGCCGATGGAGACGGAGACGTCACCGCCCTTGGCGCGGATGCCGTTGATGACCGACTGGACGGCGGTGTCCGAGGAGACCGCCGACGTGCCGCCCCACGTGGGCGAGCAGCCGCCACCGTTGGGAGCGAGGATGAAGGCGAGCTGGAACGCCTTGAGGCCTGTGGCGTCCATGATGGCGCCCGCGTCCGGCGGTTCGTTGTCCGTCGGCATCAGGTAGGGGGCGGCGGCGTACCAGCGGTTGCTGAGCGCGGTGGTCGCGCCCGAGGCGTTGCCCGCGACCAGCGCGGTCGTGCCGACTGCGGCCAGGCTGACGGCTGCTGCCGCGCCCAGACATGCGCGAAGACGTCTCACGGTGCCTCCAGAGGGGGTGGGGGAGTGGCCATAGCTTCCGGCCACTGTCGCGATCACGTCAATGAGTTGGACTAGACCAGATAGGTCTTTGGACTAGACCATGCAATCTCTTTACCCAAGGGCCGGGCGTGCTCCGCTCTTTGTGGTGCGCATGAGGTCAATGCGGGCGCAGGCGGGCCGAGTTGCGGGTGTCCGACTTGCGAGGTGGTTGGCGGTCCCACGTCCCGCTCGGAAATCCCGTGCGCAGACATCTTGTCACTGAGTGACACCCGCTCCTACTCTCCTGATGTGACTCGGGAGTAACTAACGGGCTTCGCACGGGACTTCGACGTCCGTCACCCCGGTCACAGGCACCCGAACAGCGCACCACCGGACCACCAGACACAGCACGGGACGGCGCAGCCGCAGCCACGAGCACCGGGGCTCCGCCGTGCACAGCTCCTCAGCACATGTCTCGCCCGGCACCGCACCACGTGCGGACGGGCGCCCCCGCACGCGTCGCCGGCCGACGACGCGTGCGCGGTGGCGCACGTCCTGGGTCAAGGCGCACCCCACGCCCGGGTCCAGGGCGTACGCGGCCCTCCTTCACCACCTGACGCCGTCCCCGTGATGGGGGCTGCCCTGCTGCGCCGTCCCCGTGACGGGGCTGCCCCGCTCCACCCCGACCGGTGCCGCACGCCGTATTCCCCGCGGTGGCGGCCCGGTCGGCTCCCCAACCGGGTCCGCCCGTCGAGCCGTTGACGCCGGACGCCCGCACCACCGACCCCCTTCGAGGAAGCAGGGAGTGAGCCGCATGGAACGACCCCACCGACCCCACGGCCCCGAAAACGCACCCCATCCCAGGTCCGCCCGACGGCCCCGCGCAGAGCGGTCGTTGCCCGGGGCCCGTCCCGGAACCACCGCGCCCCGGGGCGGCCGGCTCCTCGCGACGGCCCTCGCCGTCTGCGCCTGCCTCGCCGTCCAGGCCCTGCCCGCCACAGCCGCCACCGGAGCGGCCGGCACCGTGTCCCGCGGGGTGCCGATCCCCGCGTTCTACGACCCGCCCACCACTCTGCCGGCGGCCAACGGCGCGATCGTCCGCAGCGAACCCCTCCCGCTCGCCCTCAGCCTGCCCGGCCTCAACGGCCCCTTGCCCGGCACGGCGACCCGCCTGATGTACAAGTCCACCGACTCGAACGGCGAGCCCGTCGCGGTGACCGGCGCCTACATCGAACCCTCGGCCGCCTGGAAGGGCGGCGGCCCACGACCGGTGGTGGCCGTCGCGCCCGGCACCATGGGACAGGGCGACCAGTGCGCGGCCTCCCTGGGGCTCCAGCACCCGATCACCCTCAACGGCGAGACCGTGTCGGTCGGTTACGAGGACCTGTCGATCTACCGCCTCCTCGCCTCCGGCACGGCGGTGGTCGTCACCGACTACGTCGGACTCGGCGCGACCGACCGGCTCCACACGTACGTCAACCGACTCGACGGCGGCCACGCGCTGCTCGACGCCGTCCGCGCCGCACGCAACCTGACCGGGGCGTCCGTCACCTCCGCCTCACCCGTCGGCCTCTTCGGCTACAGCCAGGGCGGCGGCGCCAGCGCCTCGGCGGCCGAACTCCAGCCCTCCTACGCCCCCGACATCACCCTCGCCGGCACGTACTCGGGGGCGCCGCCGGCCAACCTCACCGAAGTGATCAAGGGCATCGACGGCAGCGCCCTCGCCGGCGCCCTGGGCTGGTCCCTCAACGGCTTCCTCCAGTCGGACCCCGAACTGCGGGCCTTCGCCGACGCCCACCTCAACGCCGCCGGGAAGGCCGCGCTCTCCGACCTGTCCACCATGTGCGTCGGCGACTCGATCTTCGGATACGCGTTCAAGAAGAGCACGTCGTGGACGACCGACGGGAAGTCCATCAGCAGCATCGTCGCCACCACCCCGGCGCTCCAGACCGTCCTCGACGAACAGCGCATCGGCAAGCTGAAGCCGACCAGCCCGGTGCGCGTGGCCACCGGCGTCCAGGACGACATCGTGCCCCACGCCCAGGCCCGCCAACTCGCCGTCGACTGGTGCCGCAAGGGCGCCGACATCACGTACGACGCCGTGATCCTGCCCAACCTCGGCGACGGACTGCTCACCAACCACCTCGTGCCCCTCCTCACCGACCAGGGCGACGCCATCTCCTGGCTCACCGACCGCCTCTCGGGCAAGCGCGCCACCTCCAACTGCTGGTCGATGCCCCTGCAACCCTGACCGGTACGCCCCTGGACCCCGGCGAGCGTCGAGCCGCCGGGGTCCTCGGGCTGTCGGAACGCGCCGTATCCGACCGCCGCGGCGGAGCGCGGACATCCGCATCGCGGCCGGTTCACGGGGTGGTGCCGCCCCTGCGATGAGGCGAGGATGCTCCTTCGCGCGGCGCTCGCAGCGGCCCGCTCCCGCAGTCGCCCTCGTGGACGACGGCCCGGGAGGGACGGCGACGTCCGCACGCCGAGGAGCGAAGGGGACATCCGATGGGTTCACACGCGGCGCCCGGCCGGCGCAGGCGCGCCCTGCTGATGCCGCTCGGTCTCGTCCTCCTGGCCGGCGCGCTCTTCTGGGTCCCGAGCGCCGACGGAGCGCCCCGTCCCGCGGACGCCTGTCGCAGCACCGGCAACGCCCTGCCGCGCGGCGACTGCGGCCCGTTCTGGCAGGTCCTCGCGGAGGACTTCAACGGCGACCGGGTGCCGCTGGGCTCCTTCAGCGACTGCGACCACCACGCCGACACCTCCGCCGCGTACTGCGGTGGACTCAAGGGCGCCTACCGCGACAACTGGTGGGCCTACCCGACCGGTTGGCAGGACACGGCGAACGACCGGGACAGGAAGGTCGTCGGCACCTACCACCCGGAGGACACGGTGAGCGTGGGCCCCGGCGAACACGGCGACGGGATGATGCACATCCGCATGTGGCGCCCCGAGGACGGCGGCCCCGTACACGCTGCGGCGCTCGTGCCGCGTGCCGTGATGCAGATGGCGTACGGCAAGTACAGCGCCCGCATCAAGGTGACGAAGGTGGCTCCCGGATACAAGTCGGCCTGGCTGCACTACGGCGACGGCTGCGAAATGGACCATCCCGAGGGGGAGTGGACGGGCGGCATCACCGCCTTCCACCACCCCTGCGGCGGGGGAGAGCAGGGCTACTTCCCGAGCGACGCCGACTGGACCGAGTGGCACACCGTGTCGACGGAGTGGACACCCGGACACGTGCGCTTCTTCGTCGACGGCCGCCGGATCGGCGAGGACACCCGAGGAGTCCCCTCCGGCCCCCTCTCCTGGGTGATGCAGAACGAGAGCGCCCTCGAAGGCCCCGGCGCGGCCCCCGGCAGCAGCGCCGAACTCGACGTGACCTGGGTCGCCGCCTACGCGTACGACTGGAAGTGACCGCCCCGGGGCTGACGGCCTCGGGCGCACGGCGAAGGGTGGTGCGGCGACTCGGAAGCCCCGCCGAACGGGCCCTGCCCCTCCGCCCCGGTGCGCCCGATCCGAAAGACAAGCGGACGTATTCGCTCAACGCGTGCCCATTTAGGCAAAAGCGCCTTGAATTCGGCCGACTGTTTCTAGGCTCGCCTCCTGTTTCTCAGGAACGGGGAGGCCCCACGTGCCGCAATCCCACCGGACGGACGAGCGTGATCTCGTCCTTCCCAGCGGTTTCGACGACATCGTCCGCGTGATCGACCGCCATGTCGCCGACCGGCGGGCCGGGACACCGACGGGGCGGCGCGCGTCGAGTCACCGCTTCCCCGCCCTGCTGCTGGCCCGCGAAGCGGCGGTCGACCCGGGCATCACGGCGACGACCGCGGCCGCCGTCACGACCGACGACACCGGTCGAGGCGCCGCCGACCCGGAGCTGTCGGCCCTGGTCCACGCCTACCAGCACCGCCTGGTGCGCCTCGGCTCGGGCGAGACGGGCCACCTCGCGAGCCTCGCCCCCCATGCTCTGGTCGACGAGGAACTGCTCGCCTGCGAACGCCCCGGGGAGGACGACCAAGGCAGCGACGGCCCCCACGTACGACTGCTGGACCGGGTGGCGCGACAGTTCCGCGCCTCCATGCCCGACGGCTCCGGCACCCTCCGGCTCCCCGAGTTCGACGCCTGCCTCTCAGTCCTGCGCGCCGACATCGCCCCCGGCGACGTGACGGACGAACGACGGGCACTGCGAGACCGGATCTACGACAAGTACGCCTGGAAGTTCGGCTTCGCCGCCGAGGTCACGCGCCTCGGCGAGGAACTCGGACCACGACAATGGTCCGCGATCACGAAGGTGGTCACGACACCCCTGGCCTGGCTGTGGCGGTGGTCGTACGGACTGCGCGTCGATCGAGGAGCCCGCTTCCGCTGGGTCGGGGCGATGCTCGACGAACCAGGCCGCAGCTTCCTCAACTCCGCGATGTCCCTGCGCGACGCCCACCTGCGCTCCAGAGCACAGGAACGCGCCGGCCGGGAAGCACCCGACGACGCCACCCCGGCGGCGGCCTCCGCGCTGTACGCGGCGTCCGCCGTGTCGGCCCGCGACGAGGCCGTGGTCCGACAGGTACTGCTCACCGCCCTCGTCCACGACCTCGCCCGCGCCGCCCGCCCCCCGGTGTGGAGTGCCCGCAGACCACGGCGACGCTGGCCCTTCGTCCTGCTGCTGCCGACGGTCGGCGGCGACGACTCCCCGAGCCGCAAGCTCCTCAACTCCTTCGCCGCGGTGGCCGAGGACCTCGGGACATGCCCACTGCTCGTCCTGGGCGCCGCCACGGCGGACCTCCCGCCGTACGCCGTCCCCCTGCCCCGGCACACCATCCCCGTCCAGGGCACCCGGCACCTCGACACCGGCTCGACCGCCCAGGCGGTGGCGTCCCTGCTCGCGGCCGGCGCCGCCGGACGCCCCGTCGAAGCCGTACGACTGGTGCCCCTGTCCCGCGTCCCCGACAACGGAACGACGGCCGAACGGCTCGCGGTCCAACGGACCGTGCGCTCCCGCGACCGGCGGGCCACCGACTGGCTGCGCCCGGTCGTGGCCGCCGTGGCCGTGACGGCACTGCTCGCCACCGGACTGTTCCAGGTGCTGCGCCCCGACGAGACACACCCCCGCACCAAGCCCCCCACGGCCAACCCCTCGTGCCGGCACGTCAGCACCGGCGAACGCGTCGGCATCAGCGACGGAGCCGACCACTGCGACCTCGCCCACGGCCTCTACGCACCCGAACTGCGCTCCCTGGAACACACGTTGGGCGAGCAGAACGCGCAGGTCGACCGGACCAAGCCCTACCGCACCCTGGTGTTCTTCGCCCCGCTGAGTGTCGGCTCCACGTCCCGCCGCACCGTTCCCACGGGCTTCCAGATGCTGCGCGGGGCACTGTTCGCGCAGAAGCAGGTCAACGACCTGATCCTCAAGTCGCAGATGCCGATCCGGCTGCTCGTGGCCAACGCGGGGGAGTACTTCGCCTTCGGCTCGCACGGCGGCCTCAACACGACGAACCACAGCGGTGTCGACGTGGCCGACATGATCGTCGACCGGATCCACAGGGACCACATCGCAGGTGTCATCGGCCTCACCCAGAGCCGCCCGGAGTCCCTCCAGGCAGCAGCCGAACTCGACGCCAAGGGCGTCACCGTCATCGGCACCGGCGTCTCCGGCCAGCCCATGGTGGAGGGCAACTCCCCGGTGTCGTACTTCCAGCTCTCGCCCCCCGACGCTCGGATCGCCCGCGTCATGGCCGCCTTCGCCCGGCACTCGCCCCAGCTGGCCGCCCTCACGAAGATCGACCCCGGGCACACCGCCCCGGCCGCCGTCGTGGTCTTCGACCCCCGAGACCACTACTTCAGCGCCGACTTCAAGAAGAGGTTCACCGACGCCTACGGCCACGACGGGGCGGTGTACCCGGTGCCGTACAGCGAGTCGGGCAACGACAGTCAGACCCCGGCCGTGGCGGCGAACATCTGCACCCTGATCCGGAAGACGGACGGCTTCGTCCTCTACGCCGGACGGTCCGGCGTCATGCACGACCTCTTCTACTACCTCCAGGGCGACAAGGAATGCCGCACCCACCAGGGCCGGGTCGCCGTCCTCGCGGAGAGCCCCGCTCCGGACCTCGTCCTGCACCCGGAACTGATGCCCCGGAACTACGGCTCCCTGAGCCTGTTCTACAGCCAGTTCAGCGTGCCCGACCCGCAGGGCTCGTTCGCCGGCAGCTTCCGGCAGTCCTTCAACCTCTCCTCGGACAGCGACGCGGCCGCCGGATACGACGCCGTAAAGGTCTACTTCAAGGTCATGAACGAGATCTCCGTCACCGACCCCGAGTTCACACCCAGTGCCGTCGTCACCTTCCTCCAGTCCACCGGAGTCGCCGACTACGTCGGGGAGTCAGGGATCATGACCATCGGCAAGGGCCACAAGTACCCCGCGGACAAGGAGATCGACATCCGCGAGATCACCGCGGACGGCCGCAAGCTCACCGACCTGACCTGCGGAGCGGTCACCGCTAAAGCCGACGTGATCACACGCTGGGGCCCCAACGGAACCTTCCTCTGCCCGGAGGACGACTGAACACCGGACCCGGAACAGTCGACCGCCTCTCCCCGTCCCCTCCAGCCGACCGGACCCGGCGCCCCACCGCCGGCCCCGGGTCGTCGGACGACAGACAGCTCCTACTTCTCGTCGAAGACGAGATCCTCCGCAGGCCGGTTCAGCCGGACCGTGTTGCCGTTCGTGACCTCAACGACCGTGTCGAACCCGGTCCACTGCCCGCTGGAGAGGATGAACAGCCGGTCCTCGCGCTGCTCCAGATAGGGACGGAAGCCGTCCAACGACGGATCACCGTCGTTCAGTTGCAGATAGTCGGCCAGCCGTCGGAACAGCTTGGGCAGCAGCACCGCCGTGTCCGTCAGTGTCGACTGCCCCTCCACCTTCGCCCCGCTCTGTGTCTGGTCGGCCGGCCAGAGCCCGCGCCCGTCCTGCCGGGCCTGTTCCGCCGCCAGGGACATCTCCTGCCGCAGGTCGACGAAGAGATTCCGGTAGAAGGTCGGGTAGGCGAGCCCCTCACCGAGCTGATGGTGGTTGGCCGTCCGCCGCAGCTGCTCGACGTCGACGGTGAGGAGTTCACCGCTGGCACCGGGAGCATCGGCCCCACGGCCCGCGAGCGCCACACAGCGTCCGTGCACGTCCGCGTTACGCGTCAGCACGTAGCCGGGCACGGACTCGGGAACGCTCCGCTTCACGATCCCACTCGCGGCACGCTCCACCTCCTCGAACCCCAGCCAGTCGAGCAGTGCCTCCGCGGCCCGGCCGGCGAACGGGGCGGGCTGGTGCAGTTCGGGCCCGTGCGGCGGACGGTAGTGGGTCTCCAGGGTGTCGATCCCGTCCAGCCGCAACTGTGCACCGCCGGACCGGTTACGGCGCACCTTCCGTCCCGGCACCAGATCCCACTCGCCGGGATCGTCCGGCACGAACCGCACGGAGTCCCCGTCGGGACTCGCTCCGACGATCCGGTACGCACCCTTGATCAGCAACATCGGCATGGCAGTTCCCCCATCGGTCGCAACGCCCCTTCCACCATGGGGCGTTGCGCCGTCCATGCCACCGCCCGGGACCCCGACCGGTACCGAAGTCATGCAATGAGCGGATGGCACCGACGCATGGGGCCGACAGGGCGTACGCCAACAGTGAGTGCCGCCGTGATGGGTGCGTCAGAACTCCTCGTGGGTGTCCGGGTCTCCGCCGAGACGACGGTGCGGATGGTCGGAGACGGCGGCCAGTTCGTCGAGGGTCAGCTCGAAGCCGAAGATGTCGAGGTTCGCCCGCTGGCGGCCGGGGTCGGCGGACTTGGGGATGGGAACGGCCCCGAGTTGGGTGTGCCAGCGCAGCACCACCTGTCCGGGTGTCACCCCGTGCGTCTCGGCGATCTTTCCGAGCGCCGGCTCGTCCAGCAGGCTGGAGCCGCGGCCCAGGGGGCTCCAGCTCTCGGTGATGATGCCCTTGTCGGCGTGGAAGGCGCGCAGTTCGTCCTGCGGGAGGTAGGGGTGAAGCTCGATCTGGTTCACCGCCGGGAGGACCCCGGTCTCGGCCTCCAGCCGGGTGAGGTGTTCCGTCGTGAAGTTCGAGACGCCGATCGACCGCACGAGGCCCTGCTCCCGCAGCTTGATCATGGCCTTCCAGGAGTCGACGTACTTGTCCACGCGCGGCAGCGGCCAGTGGATGAGGTACAGGTCGACGTAGTCGAGTCCGAGACGGCTCCGGGACTCCTCGAAGGAGGCGAGCGTCTCGTCGTAGCCGTGATGCCGGCCCGGGAGTTTCGTGGTGACGACGACCTCTTCGCGCGGGACGCCGCCACGGGCGATGCCCCGGCCGGTGCCGGTCTCGTTGCGGTAGTTCGTCGCCGTGTCGATGAGGCGGTAGCCGACACCGAGGGCGCTGCTCACGGCTTGCTCGGCCTGTGTGTCGTCCATCGGCCAGGTGCCCAGACCGACGGCCGGGATCGTCGTTCCGTCATGGGCGGTGAGGGCCGGAATGCTGGTCACGGGGAGCCTTTCGAGTCGACGACGGGTACGTACCCATCGTGCACGGGTGCCGTTGTCGAGGCGACGCGGGCTCTCGGTGCGTCGGTCTCGGTCAGCCTTCCGACCCGTGCGCCGACCCCGCCGAAACGGCACCCGAACCGGCCCGCCCGGTGAGAGGCGGACCGGCCGGGGCAGGCCCGGTGTGGAGGGATCAGGCCGTGTGGAGCGTGAGCCCGTAGCGGTTCAGGATCTCGTTGATGGGCTGGTACCAGGTCTCGCCGCCGCTGCTGCAGTTGCCCCAGCCGCCGGAGGTGACGCCCTGTGCCTGGTCGCCGCTGATGAACGAGCCGCCCGAGTCGCCGGGCTCGGCGCAGACGCTCGTCTTGGTCATCTGGTGCACGGCGCCCTGGCTGTAGTTGACCGTCTCGTTCTTGGCGAGGACGTTGCCGCAGTGCCAGTGCGAGGTGGAGCCGGAGCGGCAGATCGACGCGCCGATGGGAGCCTCACCGGAGCCGCGGACGAGTTGGTCGGAGACGGTGCCCCAGCCGAGGACGACGGGAACCGTCCACCAGCCGCTGCCCACGTTCACCCAGGCGTAGTCGTTGTCCGGGAACGAGGAGCCCTGGAAGTTGCCGATGTAGCTGTGGTCCCAGCCGCTGACACCCGCGCCGGCCTGGCCGCAGTGTCCGGCGGTGACGAAGCCGCCGTACACGGAGAAGCCTATGGAGCAGCGGACGTTGCCCGTGTAGTACGGGTCGCCGCCGACCGTGCCCGCGGCGAAGGTGCTCGGCGCCGTGGCGGTCTGCCGGACGGTCACGGGACCTGCTTTGCGGGCCCGGGCCACGAAGGACCGGACATCGTTGTCATCCTTGTGAGGGGAGACCACGTTCACGACGACGGCGCTGGACCTGGGGTCGACGTGCCAACTGCTCACGCCGGCCGGTGCGTCGAGTTTGTCGAGGCGTTTCATCGTGGCGTCGAGCTGGCGCTCGCTGTGCTTGACGAGGGTGACCCGCGCACCGGTCGACTCGACGGCTTCGCGGGAGGCCGCCGTGGTCAGCGCGACGACCAGCCGGCCGCTCTTCACGTCGAACCACGAGCCCCCGTACGTGGTGCCTGCCTTGGTCCGGGCGGTGCGCTCGACGGCGCGTGCGGTGGTCTCCTGGGAGAGCCGGGTGGTGGCCTGCTTCTCGGTGAGCCCGAGGTCGCGCTGCATCGCCGAGATCAGCGCCGAGGAGGCGGGGGCCCGGGATGCTGTGGGGGTGGTGAGGGGGGCGTCGTCGGCGGCGGCCTGGGTGAGTCCGACGGTGGCGGCGCTGACGAGCAGGCCCGCGGACACGGCGGTGCGCAGAACTGTTGTGCGTCTCAAGGGAGTTGCCTTTCGTCGATCCGATGGTCGGTGAGTGGGGCGAAGGGCAGGAGAGAGCGCTCTCAGAGTTGCGTGGTCGAGAATAGTCAATGAGGTTGGGCAGGTCCATGCCAATGCATGACCACTCTTTGGGATCACGCTTCGGCGGCACGAGAACGATCATTCGGCCGGGCGCCCCGGCCGGACGTCCTGCGTCACACCCGATCGGATTCGGACTCCTCGGGGACCGGTTCTCCGCGATCTTGGGCGGCAGTACGCGGTCACGGCCGAACACCGCCTGACCACGGCCGCGTTGGCAGTAGGCTCACCCTGCTGCGGCGTCCCGGTCACCTGTTCCGACCGGCCCTTCGACGGCTCGCGGCGACGGACGGATCTCTACGGCGTGAGGATGAAGTACACGTGCTGATAGCGGGGCGGTATCGGCTGCACACCACTCTCGGGCGGGGCGCGATGGGGGAGGTGTGGCGGGCCCAGGACGAGATGATCGGACGGCCCGTCGCCGTCAAGCTGCTGCTCTCCCAGGACGCCGACCCGACCGCCGCGGCCCGGTTCCGCCTGGAGGCGCAGACCGCGGGACGGCTGAACCATCCTCATGTGGTGGGGGTCCTGGATTTCGGGTCGTTCGAGGACCGGCTCTTCCTGGTGATGGAGCTGATCGAGGGCGACAGCCTCTCCCACGTCCTCGCCACCACGGGCACCCTTCCCGCCGAGCGGGTGGCGCGGATCGCCGCGCAGGCCGCCGCCGGGCTCGCCGCCGCGCATCAACAGGGCATCGTGCACCGGGACATCAAGCCGGGCAATCTGATGCTGGACGCCGACGGGAGCGTCAAGATCGGCGACTTCGGGATCGCGCGGTTCATGGACGACCCGGCCGGCGGCCTCACCGCGACCGGACAGATCGTCGGTACCAGCCTCTACCTGGCCCCGGAGCGGGCCCTCGGGAAGACGGCGGGGCCGCCGTCCGACATGTACTCGCTCGGCTGCGTCCTCTATCAACTCCTCACCGGACGGCCGCCCTTCCAGGCCGCCAGCGCCGTCGCGATCCTCCACCACCACCTCGACACCGCGCCGACCCCGCCCCGCGAGCTCGGCGCCGAGCTGCCGCCCGCGTTCGAGAACTACCTTCTCGGCCTCCTCGCCAAGCAGCCCGACGACCGGCCCACCGCGCAGCAGGCGGCGTCCTGGTACAGCACCGGCGCCTGGCAAGGGCGTCCGGAACCGCTCCCGGCCGTACGGCCGGCGCAACGCCGGAGCAGGCCCGACCTCGGAGTCGTGGGCCCCGCGACCACGTACGCCCTGCCGTCGGCCGCGCCGTCCCACGGGGCGACCGTCACCCGGGACGCGGCGGGTGCCCGTCGCTCACGCAGACGCAGACGTCCCGGCGTCGGTGAACTCCTCACCCAGCGGCCGCGAGCGGTGGGCGCCGCCGCGGGAGCGGTGGTCTTCGTCCTCGCGGTGCTCGTGGGCGTGGCCTGGTTCTCACCCGACAGCAGCTCCGCGGAGACGCCTCGGCCCGGCTCGGACGGCACGGTCAGCTCGTCTCCGACGGTCGCGACGCCGTAGTGGTCCGGGCTCGGCCTGTTCAGGTGGGGGACGGCTCATGGCGGCGCGCGCCGTCCGTTGTCCCGTCGGGGTCCGGACCACCCCTGCCGGCCTCGTCCGGGTCCCTCTTTTTCTCGGACTCGACTGACGGGGCGTCCGCCTTCCCCGACTGCCGCTTCGACAGCGCGGCCTCCAGGGCGACGCGTATGTCGTCCGGGAGCGTGCCGCCCCGGCCGAAGGCGAGGACCTCGTCCGCGATGACGTGCAGCTTGCGGTTGGTGTGCTGTGAGGTCTCGCGGAGCACGTCCCAGCTGTCCTCCGGGCCGATCCGGCCGAGGACCAGCAGGGCACCGATGGCCTGATCCACCGTGGCGTGCGACGACACGGCACGGTGCAGGTGGGTGCGCTCCTCGTTGAGCTTGTCGTTCTCCCGCACCAGGTCCGTGGTGGACAGCAGGCGCAGGGGATCGGACCTGGATATCGCGAAGAACGCCATCGCTCTGGTTGGGGTCGGCTGATCATTCATCATGGATCGTCTGCCCCGGATCGGCGTCGCAATCCCCACGAACTGGCGCACTCCGGCCGGTTCGGCCGTACCTAAGCGGGTGAGAGTCGAGTCCGTGCCTCCGGGCGCAACCGAACGGGGGCCCCGCCGGAATGTCTCCGGCGGGCCCCCGTTCCGGGCTGCTGCTGCGGTCAGATGCCGCGCTGCGTCTGGTAGTAGCCGCCGACCTGCTCGTGGTAGCCGGCGTCGCCGACGTGCTTGTCCTTGTCGAACTCGGGAGAGTCCTTGATCTGGGCCTTGGTGAGGGCGACGTGGATCCTGTGCTCGTCCAGGTCGACGGACTGCACCGTCCCGGCGGGCAGGAGGACGTGCTTGCCGAAGATCCATACGCCGGTGTCGACGACGAGGTAGGAGGAGTCGACGTCGTCCGAGTGCTTGTCGACCTTGCCGATGCTGCC
>NZ_JBEZHO010000062.1:0-54850 GCF_040650615.1 Streptomyces sp. NPDC048643 | reverse complement strand
GTACTTCGTAGCACCGGCCGCACACCGCGGGGCCGGTGCGGGCGACGATCCGGTCCGGATCGGCGCCGAGTTCCACCATGGCCCGCACGGCGGTGTTCAGGTGTCATGCCTGGCGGCATGACGGTGGGGTGCCGGATGAGTTCGGTTCCTGCCCTGCCGGGCAGGTTCGGGGACAGTACGGCTCGACGCCTACGGCGCCGTGATGTCGTAAGGGTTTTTTAGACAGTTATCCGGTTGCTCTCCCTCTCTGGCCCACCCAGTCTGGTGGGCTTCGGCCCTGACGGGCCAACAGGTGGTTGTGCTGCTCGCTTAGCGCCGCGCAGGCTGGCTCCTGGCCGCCATCTCCGCACTCGCCGCCAGCGCCATCGGCTGCGGGTGAGCCGCCGGCCGGTCGGGCTGGCAGCAGTGGAGTTGGCTGCGCACGGCGAAGGGGCAACTCACCTTCGAGGCCCTGGCGCGGCGGGCCGGCGCACGGCGGATGCCGGTCTCGGCGTGCGTATTGCGCCGAGCCCTCGACACGCGGCTCCCCCCTTGTCTGGAACCGGGGGGAAGTGGGCCGAGCCAGCACCGGGCATGGTGCCGGCTCGGCGGATAGGCGGGCGCGGGCCAACGCGCCTGCCAGAGAGTCCTGAAACGGGTTCGGGCTTGCGACCAGGGCCGTCAGGAGAACACCGGCGGCTTGACCGTCGGCGTTGTGCTGGGACCACCGTCTTTCTGATGGAGCCTGGACCGCAAGTCGGCTGGAACAAATGGTGAGCCGCCCAGGGCACGGAACGCGCGGATGACAGCGCCTCCAGCGCGGTGGGCGCGGGCTGGCCGGGCGGCGGATTCCATGCCGGAGCGGGGAACATCCGCGAGGCCAGAAAGCCACATATCCGACAAAGGGTGTGACAGGGCAGAGCGGTAGTGTGCGGGAGCGTGGAAGGCTGTGTGCCACGCACCCCGCTGTACGGCAGGGCCAACTGCCTTGCGGAACGCGTCACTTTGCGACCAGACCCCGAGTCCCGGCACATCGTCGGCGACCCCCGTCAGGACGGAGTCCTGCGCACCATGAGCCATGCCCCCCTCCCTCGCCCGGCCAGCCCCACCCCGGCCTGCGCTTGTCCCTCTGCCGCCGCGCCGCCGACGGCCCGCGGCTGCGAACCGGATGGCGCTGCCGGGCGGTTCGGACCCACCCACGCGCTGATCCTGCTGATCGCCTTCCTGGGCCTGGGCTGCAGCTTGTTCCTCGCCGGTACCGAGCTTCAGACCGTCTTTGCGCTGCTGGGCGGCTGCGGGACGATCGGCGCGGCCACGCTCACCGCAGCCGGTGGCGGCCGCCGCCTGATGGCGGTCCTCATCGAGACCGCCGTGCGCTCCGGCGCGGGCAGGTAGGCACCGGCCATGACCCGTTCCCCTGCCGACAGTGCCCCGCAGCGCCCCTTCGCCCACCTTGCTGAGCACCTGATCTCACTGCGCCAGGCTTCGCGGCTGCCCCAGCGCGGACTGGCTGAAGCCGCCAACGTCTCCCGCGGCGCCGTCCAGCGCGCCGAGTCCGGCACCGCCCCGCCCACCCAGGCCGTCCTGGACGCCTACCTGCGCGCCTGCGGGGCCGACGAGGCCGCCCGGAAGCGAGCCCGTCTCCTGTTCGTCCGCGGCCGCACTGCACAGCGCGGCAACCTCCCTGGGCTCAAGGCACCGGCCCCCGACTTCATCAGCACCAAGCGCGAGCTTGGCCTCGCCTTGGCCCTGGCGTACGAACGGGCCGGTGCTCCCTCCCTCACGGACACCCGCCTCTCCCCCGGACGCAAACCGCTGCCGCGCACCACCGCGTGGCGAATCGTCAACCGCAAGGGCCTGCCGGCCAGCCACGAGCAGCTGATCACGTTCCTGACCGTCTGCGGTATCCACCACCCCGCCGCGCAACGCCCGTACCTCGACGCCTACAACCACGTCATCGCCCAGTACGGCACACGCCGCCTTCCCCCGCGCACGCAGCTGATCCGCCGCACCCACCCGGTACCCCTGGCCCGCAACGGAACAGGCACCCACGCCCTCGCCGAACTGGCCGCAGCTCTCCCGATGCTCGGCGAAGCCCTCGCCACCGCGTACCGGTCGGCCAAAAGGCAAGCGCACCGAAACGGAACCACCGGACCCGACTGGAACGCGTCCGTGCCCTTCATCCGCGACCGGATCAGCCGCGCCCTTGCCGACCGCGCCTTCACCATGCGCACCGACGACAAGGGCAACAACGTCCTCACCTGCACCACCGCAGACGGCACCGCCGTCTACGAGATCACAAGCCACCGCAACCGGCCCGGCCCTCCCCCGTCGCCGCCGCACGCACCGGTCCTCTCAGTAGCCAGCCACAACACCCACCGGGGCTGGCCAGCACTCTCTGCGGCCGCCATCGCATCCGGACCGCCCCCAAAGGGGAATGGCAGTCGCTCGCAGGTGGGAGAACGGATTCGCGTCCCCTGACCAGCCGGTACTGCCTGCGCGGCAATCACGCGGCGCCGGTTCGGGTGCCCGAACCGGCGAACCCGAGCCCGGGCCCGTCAGCCAGCCGTCGTCGTCTGGGCGAGGTCCACCTCGTCGGCTTCAACCAGGGCCGGCGCAGCTGTTCCACCTCTGCGGGGCGCTCTGCCTCGGGCAGCGCTGCGGCGGCTTGCCAGCCGGGCCGGTGGGGAAAGCGTCGGGGTTGTGCACGGCGATCGCGGCTACGGCGAGGTAGAACGCGCCGAACTCCGTCCGTGCCACGGCTGCAAGCACCCCGGGCACGTCGGCGGTCCAGGCGGCCGGATCGGCCGCCACGAAGCGTTGCAGCCCGAGGGCGTAGCCGTCGGCGCCCGCGTCCGGGGCGAGGGCGGCGGCACGCGGGTCGGGTGGCCCGGTCGGCTTCCGCTCGCGCAGCGCGGTAAGCAGCGGGACGAAGTCCGTGAGGAGTGCGAGGGCAAGGACCGGCGACCAGGTCCACACCCGCATCCAGGAGGCGAGCGGCTCCGCCGTGCCGTCGGCCTGGTCGACTGCGGTGGACAGGACCTTCTCGATGTCGGCTGCGGAGGGGCCGGGGCGAGCGCCGCACGCGTCCACTGGTTGAGGTCGGCGGCCTGCTCGGGCGGGCACGTGTCCAGCACCAGGACGGCCAGCCGGGCACCTTCCGTGTTCGACCGTCCGGCGCACCACGGCCTGACCCGGACGAGGCGACGCGAAGACGGCTCAGATTGCCGCGTCACATCACCTGCCCGAAGAAGAACTGCGCCCTGCGGCCGGGGCGACAGCCTTGCCACGAGGTGACGTGACGCGGCCCGAGCAGGGTTTCCGCGTCACGTCACCTCACGGCGGCTCACCCCTCGCGGCGGCGCCGCGTGGTGATGAACGCCGCGATGACGGTGGCCCCACCCGTGATGCTGGCGCCGATGATGACCGCGATGATGCCGTTCACTGTGCCCCCTTCGTGAGAGCGCCGGATGCGCTCAGCGAGCAGCACATTGACACCCTTACGGGCCCGGTTCAACGGCCGTCCTCCCTGGTCAGCGCGCTTCTGTCTACGCGTTGGCCGCGTGTTGCCAGACCGTAGAATCCGCGGACGTTTCCGCACAGGAATCCTGCGGGAAATGCTGCGGCGCGGAACGTCGGCGAGGCGACCACGCGCAACGCGCCCACCCTGGGGGCGGCAGGGCCTACCACTTTTCGGAGACGGTTCCTGGCATCTTTCCTCGCCCGATCCTGGCAGGTCCTGCCGCAAAAACTCGGTGCCGGCCGCGTCGGTGTACGCAATCAGTACGACCAGATTTACCGCACGAATTTTCTGCTTTGGCGCAGCGCGCGACGCTAGCCGCGCCAATTCGTACGGTCCGCAGCCATGGTCACGACTGCCGCATCACCCCGCACCCGGTTCGCCGCTCTCGCCGTCCGCGCCCGGAACGTCGTCGACTCCGGCCTGTGCATGCGAACGACCGCCGTCCCCGACTGGCTTCTGCGCACGGGGCAGCTCGCCGAGCTCGCTGCGGCCCTCGCCTGCCCCCTGCGCCCCGCTCTCGCGAGCATCGACGACGACACCGTCCTCGGCCTGATGGTCCTGTCGTACGGCTCTTCGCCGTCGGGATCCCGGCCCTCGAGCCCGGGGACCTGGTTCGAGGACCTCGCGCAACGGGCGATGACCCGCACCGTGAACATGACGGTCTCTGACCTCCCGCCCATGACTGGTGAGGACGTCGGCCGGTGCGGCTTCTGCCCCAGCGATGTGCTCCGCACCCCAAGACCGTTCACCTGCCCAATCCAGCGTGGGCGTCTCGGCAGATCGCCGAGCACAGGCCGGAAAGCCCGGACGTCGTCACCCGCGTTCTAGGAGTCCGGGCAGACAGACTGCTGCCAGGGAGCCGACCCCGGACATGGGCATGCCGAGCGGCTCCACCAGGCCACAGTTCCGGCCAGTGGCTTAAACTTCTTGCCCCTTGCAGACGCTGGGCGTCATCCGGTCCCCGTTCAAGGCGCCGGGCTCGCCTGCTTACAGGCCGAGTTCGGCCAGTGCTGCCTGCTTGTGCTGGCTGAGGCCGGAGCGGCGCCGGCGCAGGTTGCTCAGCCACTGGCCTAGGCGCACGGGGTCGCCTTCGATCTTCTCGATGTGGCGCTGGGGGACATTGAGATGGCCTTCTCTCGCATGGAATGCCTGTGCGGCGGCCAGTCCGCGCTGGAAGGCACGCTCCCGTGCTGGCAGGTGGCTTTCCTCGGCTTGGGTGGCGGATGTGGCGGGCAGATCGGCGAGTCCCAGCTCCTTCAGCAGACTCTTCTGGTCGGGGTGGAGGCGGTCGGAGCGGGTGCGGTGGGCCTCAAGCCACTTCCCTTCTTCGGCAGCCGTCGTCCCATTGTGTTGCAGGCTCTGGCGGGCGGCGTGGTAGGTCCGCTGCCAGGTGATCGGCCAGGGCGGGTTCCACCAGCGGTCCAGAGCGGTGAGGGCGGCGGCACGCTGGTCGGTGAGCAACTCGGCGCGGGTGCGCTGGGTGGCGAGCCAGCGGCCGAGGGGGAAGCCGTCATGGATTTCCTCGACAGGTGCGGCGAGGTGGCCGTGGCGGGCCACGTAGGCGGCGGCGTGGGCCAGGGCGCGGTCGAAAGCCTGCTGACGGGGGTCCCAGATGATGCCGAGGCGTTCGAGGGCGTGGACGCGTACGGCGTCGAGGGTGCCCTTGGCGTGGAGGTGGCGTTGCCAGGTGAGCCAGCGGCCCAGGGGGTAGCCGGTGGGGTCTTGGTAGGTCTGGGGGACGTCGAGGTGGTGGTGGGTGTGGCGGTAGCTGCGGGCTGAGGTCAGGCCGCGGCGCCATTCGGCGCTCTTGGGGGCGAGGACGCGCAGGGAGAGGGCGAGGGCGACTTCTTCCGTCTGGGTGGGGCGGTCGAAGCGGAGCCAGGCTTCGGGGTCTTCGCCGGGCACGGTGGGGCGGTGGGTGCGGGGGTCTGACAGGCGGGCGTCGAGGCGGTCGTCGTGGGCGCGCAGGGCTTGGATGGTGCGCCACAGCGGGGTGTAGGCGTCGGCGCCAAGGAGGTCGTCGGGGTCTTCGTCGGGGGTGAGGTAGACGGGGACGACGAGGGTGGCCTTCTTGCCGGCGCCGGGTTTTTGGCGCAGGGCGCGGCCGACGGCCTGGACGGTGTCGACGGGGCTGTTCTTGGGGTCGGCGAAGACGACGGCGTCGATGTCGGGGACGTCGATGCCCTCCCCCAGGACGCGGGCGTTCGACAGGACGGCGGGGGTGTCGGGGCTGGTGTGGGAGGTGAATTCGAGGAGGAGGCGGCGGCGGACCTGGGGGGCGTGGCTGCCGCTGATCCAGTCCGCCCACAGTCCTTCGGGCCGCAGTTCGGCGGGGAGGGTGGCGGCGGTGTCGGTCAGGGTGGTGGCGAAGGCGCGGGCGTCGGCGACGCGGTGGTGGAAGGTGAGGATGCGGCGAAGGCTGTGGTCGTGGATGGCGCGCAGGGCGGCGACCTGGCGGCCGGCCAGGCGTAGTCCGTCGACGCCGGCTCCGGCTCCGGTGGCGAGCCAGTCGCGCAGGTCCGTGTCGGTGACTACGGGGACGAGGATCTGATAGTCGGCGAGCAGCCCGAGGTCGATGGCGTCGGAGAGGTTGAGGTGGTAGGCGACGGGGCCGAAGAGGTCTTCGTCGTCCATGGAGGCCACTGCCTCTGCTCCGTCGTCGTCCGAGGCGTCGTCGGGGTCCCAGATGCGGGGGGTGGCGGTGAGGTAGAGGCGGCGGGCGGCGGGGATCTGGTCGTCGTGGTGGACGGCGGCCCACGCTTTGCCGAGACGGCCGGCCGTGCGGTGCGCCTCGTCGATGACGATCAGGTCCCAGGGGGGCAGTTGGTGGTCGCGGTGCGCGGTGACCACTGCGGTCAGGGAGGCGTAGGTGGCGTAGACGGTGACCGGGCCCGGTCCCGTCTGGCGGATGTGGGCGGCCAGTTCGCCGGGGTCGGTGGTCATGGGGACGTCGGCGCCGACTGGTTCGTGGTCGAGTGCCTGGCGGGCGGAGCAGACCGCGACGGCGGTGCCTTTGCGTCCGGCCAGCCGCCAGGAGCGGATCGTCTGGGACAGCAGGTCCAGTGTCGGCAGCAGCACCAGGACACGGCCGCGGGGAGCGGTGCGCGCGGCGGTGCGGGCGGCGATCAGGGTCTTGCCGGTGCCGCAAGCGGCGATGACGCTGGCCCGCGAGTGGGTTTGCAGGGTGCGGGTGGCGGCCGCGACGGCGTCCTTTTGATGCGGGCGCAGATGGAGCTCGGCGGTGGCCATAGCGTGGTGGCTTTCGGTTGTGGCGGGGCGCAGTGGGGGCAATTGTGGCACCCGCTCTGGCGGGTGTTCGGCGCCTTCGGTCAGTTGTGTGAGAGCGGAGACGGGCGGTTCAGCACGTGACGTCGGCCATCGGTGGCGACGGTGTCTTATAGGTCATGAGGGCGTTCACAGGTCGTCGCGCCAGGAGTTGTCGTGTCGCAGGGCCAGTGTTCCTGTGGCTTCTTGGGCGAGCCGGTTCCCGGCGGTGAGGATGTCGGCCACGGGGCGCCGCAGAGGGGCGGGCAGCCAGGACACGCGTCGTTCGGCGGTCAGTGGTTCGACTCGTTTTGGGGCCGGTCCTTGGCGGTTCTCGCTCAGTAGGAGCCGGTAGAGGCCGCAGGCAGGCCGGATCGGCGGAAGCTGTACTGCGGTGCCCGACACGTTGGCTCTTTGGGGGATGGTGAGGCCGTCGTCGTCGAGATCGCCGTAGTAGGCGATGTCCGTGACGCCTTCCAGTTGGGCTATGCGGGTGATGGAGGCCTCGAAGGCGTGGCCTCCGCCGAACGCGATGTGGCCCACTCGACCGCAGTTGTCGGCCAGGAGTGTGCTGAGGGTTTCGAAAGTGTCGCTGTTCTCGATCACCAGGACGGTGCCTCCGACACCGACGCGGTTGTACGCCAGGGGTGGCGGAATCCGCCGGGCGGCCAGGATGGCCAGGGTGAGGCGGCCAGCTGCGAAAAGCGTGCTGGAGGTGAGTGCGTCCAAGCGCTTTTCGTCACCGAAGATCTCCAGTGAGCGTTCCCGCATAGGGACGACGGTCCGTTGTCGGTCGTCCCCGTCGGTGTCGCGTAGCCACCGGTTGATGGTCTTGAGGGTTTCGGTCTGTGATGTGGTCAGTGTGGCGGTGTTCGCCCAGGTGAGCTCGCGGCGCCATAGAACGGGTGCCGTCGTGCGCGGGGGTCTGCTCTCTGTCGCCTTGGGCAGACGGAACCAGCGTGGCAGCGGCGGCTGGGTGGTGTCCCATCCGTCACGGCTGCGCGGCAGTTCTATGAGGTGGTGGTCGGCGAGTTCGTCGAGCAGGGCGGACAGGACGGGGCGGCCTTGTGTGGTGCCAGCCGTGCCGGGGCAGGCCCGGCCGAAGGCCGTAAGGATCGTGGCCTGTTCGACACGGTGGTGGCTAGTCGCGTTGAGGGTCGCGGCCAGGCAGGACGCCGACGAGGACAGTGGTTGCCGCTCGGCGTCGTTGCCGCCTTGGCTGTCGTTCATCGGTCGGAGGCCGTCTCGCTGGAGGGGCTGTCTGCCCGGGTCACCTCGGCGGGGTGGGGCGGTGTGTGGGCATCGCGTGGTTTCACCAGCAGCCGCGCTGCGGAAAGTCGGCCGGTGACGCCATCCTCGTCCGGCTGCGTGGGGCGGGTGACGCGGTCGGTGACATGCAGGTGCCGTGTCCCGGTGCGCTGATCGGCGTCGTTGCGCAGTCGGATGCACAGCGGGAACGTGGCCAGCACGCGGTCCTCCATGTTTCCGGTGGTGTAGATGAGTTGGACGCCGAGGGCGGCGGCCATGTTCATCTGCAGGGTCAGCAGGTAGTCGGCGTTCGCCTTGCCGATCGGGTTGTCCAGGATCAGCATGCCGCCGAGGCGGGTGGTACTGCGGGTTCCTGTCCGGGTGCTGCTGCGGAGTGCTGCGAGGGTGCAGTACAACATGATCGCGCCGGTGAGTTCTTGGCCTCCGGAGAACACCTTGCTCATGTCGCTGATGGAGGCGTAGTCGGCGCGGCCAGCGGCGTCGGGCTTGAGGATCTCGACATTGAAGTCGCGTGGCACTGCGGCCCCGACACAGCGCAGTACGAGGTCACGGCCGGACAGGCTGGGCTGTGTGCGGGCGGTCTCGTCCAGGGTCTCGGCAATGCGTACGGCCAGGACCTGGGCTTCGGGCTTGCTGAAGCCGATCTTGAGGATCTTCTGTCTGGCCCAGACTCCGGCGCCTTCGGGCAGGCAGGAGAGCCGTTCGGCCTTCTCCAGCAGGCTCAGCGCGTGGCCGGCGCGGTGCTTGAGCTGGTCGATGAGCAGACTGCGGTGGCGTTCTGAGCTCTCCAGGTCGGTGGTCAGGCTCGCGGCCCGGTCGGTCAGTTGGACTGCCCACTGCGCGGCACGTTCGACCAGCGACGTTTTGTCGATGTCGGTGAGCTGGTGGTAGATCGGCGCCTTAAGAGCGCCGAATCGGTTCTGGTTGGCCGTGTCACGGAATTCCAGGATCGCCTCGTCCAGGGCCTGGCTCGCGTCGCGCAGCTGGTCCACGGCATCGCTGTGCGCCTTGGTCGCCTCATCGGCATCCTGTTGCGCCTCGTCGGCGGTTTTGGCGAACGGTGCGGCTGCGAAGGGGAGTTCCAGTCGGCGGACGGCGGACGCCAGGCCGCGGTGCACGACGGTCATCTCGCGTGCTGCGGCTTCGGTCTTGCGGAGCGTGCGCTCGGTGGCGCGTTCGGTGTGGAGGGATTCGTGGAGCTGGGTGTCGGTGTCCTTCAGCTCGGCACCGGCTCGTTCGGTGAGGCGGGTGCCTTCGGCGAGGTTCGACGGGGTCCATTCGCTGTCGAGACTGGTCCAGGGCAGGCCACCGGGCTGGCCTGCCGCCTTCGCTTCTGCCTGGAGTTGGCCGGTGCGCTCACTGAGCGATTGGTATTCGCCTGCCAGCGTCTCGATCGTGCGGGCCAGGCGCCGTTTCGTGGCTTCCAGGGTTTCGGTGCTGCCGGCTTGGGCGGAGGCGGCCAGCGTCTCGGCGCGGGCCGTGACGTCGGCCGGTTGGCCACGGAGTTCGCCGTCACGGTTGGATGCTTCCTGTTGTGCATCCTCGACGCGCCGCAGCAGGTCCTCGCCGACCTCTACGGCGCCCAGGCTCGACACCGCTTCCTCGTATGCGATCTCCAGTGCGGCCAGGTCCGGTTCACCCGCGGGACGGTTCAGGGGCTGGTTGCCGTAGGCGACCTTGTCCAGCCGGATGGTGTACGAGGTGGCATCGCGCCGCAGCGACTCGGCCTGCACGGCGTATTCGGTGACCTGACCACGCAGGCGGGCAGCGTCGTCGCGGTGGTCCTGGGCCGTTGCTCGATGCTCTTCGGCCTGGGTGCGCAGTTCACCGATCTCGGTACGGTGGGTGTCGGCTTCGGCGGCTTCCTGTGCGAGTCGGCCGCAGGCGTCGCTGTTCCGTGCTGCCTCGAGTGCGGCCTGTTCGGCATCTGACACGGCCGTGCGGTGTGCGTCGAGGTTCTCCAGGGCCAGGCTGTGTGCGGTGCGGGCGGCTTCCAGCGAGGCCCGGGCCTCTCGTGCTGCGGCGGCCAGGGCCTGTGCCGCCGAGCGGGTCTGCTCGGCATTCCCCGGCGGGTGGTGGCGATGCCAGGTGTCGAGCCGGCTTTCCAGTTGGAAGGCCGCCGTCTGGCGTGCGGAAAGGTTCTCCAGGGTCCGACGGCGGCCGGCGATGCGGGTTTCGGCCTGTTCCCGCAGTGCGGCGGCGGCGTCACAGTCGTGCAGGGCGGGGGTCGGCTCGACGACGAAGCCACTGTTCGGCGCGGCCGGCCTCTCGTTCAATGGTTCGGGGGTGGAGACGAGTACCGCTGCGGCTGGCAGCAGCGGGTTCTGCGTCAGTACGGCCTGTGCTTTGCAGAGGGTTTCCTGGTCGGTGACCACGATGCCGTCGACCAGCGCGGGGTGGGCCTGGATGGCTGCGGCGTGAAGGCGTGGGTTTACCAGTTGTTCCAGAGCCCTCCAGCCGGCCATAGCGTCAATGCCGTGGCCAGCTAGGAGTTCGAGGAGGTCCTCGACTGCTTGCCTCGGTGGCATGAGGGCGTCGTCTTCGACGGTGAGGGCGGCGATCAGTCGCTGGTCCGCCCGGTCGTCGGCTCGCAGCGCGTCCAGCTGCTCCGCTGCCGACGCTTGGACCGCAGCGGCCAGGTGACGCAGCGGGAAGGCGTTGTGCTCCAGCCACAGTGCGGGGTCGCCGCCGGGTACGTCCTCGCCGTCATCGAGTTCGGCGAGTTCCCGCAGCAGCGTGTGGGAGGCGAGTTCGGCTGCGGCGCTGTTGGTGTCTGCGACCGCCCGGTCTGCGGCCTCGGCTGCCTGTCGGGCGGTCACCTCGGGTTCAATCAGCTGGCTCGTCCGCGTCTCGAGTCGGCGGATGTCCTGCTCGAGCTGCTGGTGGGCGGCGCGTTCTTCCGTCGCTCTGGTGTTGCAGCGGGCTGCCTCGGCCGTATGACGGGCGTCGGCTTCCGCAACGGATTCGTTCTCCTCGAGGAGCCCGGTCTGCCGTGCCTGTTCGAGGCGGTGGTCCACCCTCGTTACCTGTTGGGTGAGCAGCTCGGCCCGGGCCGTGTGCGAGGCGGCCAGTCCTTCGTCCTCGACGGCACGCTCCTCGGCCTTGCGGGCCTGTGTCGTGCTCGTGGCGCTTTTGAGGTCGAGCCCGTCGGCCTGCGTCGCACACTGCTGTGCTCTGGCGCGCAGGCTTCCGGCGTATTGGGCCCCGGCTTGGTCGCGGTGGAGGCGGGCGGTGCCCGCGGCGCGTTCCGCGGCGTCCAGCAGTTCGCTGGCCAGACGGTACTTCTCGTGTGCGGCGGCAGCTTTGAGCACGGTGGGGACCAGCGTCCAGGCGGCGAGCTCATCGCGTTCGGCGGTGAGCTGTTCTTGGATGTGTCCGGCTTGGGTACGTGCGGCTTCGAGACGCAGGAGCAGGGTGCTGCGTCGTACTTCCTTGTAGAGCAGGTCGGCGCGGTCACGGGCCTGTTGTCGTTCCTTGGTGTGCGCCTGGGCGGCCTCGTGGCCCGCGCGCTGTTCCCGCACGGTTCCTTCCGAGCGGTGAACGAACTCGCGGATTTCCGCCGCGAGTTGTCCTAAGGAGGCCGCGGCGTTGCGGGCGGAGGTGGACGCTGCGGTGTGTGCTTCCTTGCGCCGGGACAGTTGCTCGGCGGCTGCCCCGGTGGCCGTGGAGAAGTCGCGGTCCAGCAGCAGTTGCTCGCGCCGGCCGATATTCTTGGCGTATGCGCCGAAGGCGTCCCCCAGCTCGGTGAAGTCGTCGGCGTCCAGCGCTTTGCTCAGCATCCATTGCACGAACTGCCGGCCGGTGGTGGTCTTGAATGCTTCGGCCGCGTCTCCCTCGTCCACGTTCATCGCCTGCTGGACAGCGAACAGGTCCGGCTCCAGGCCGAGCCGGCGCAGGTGCTTCTCCCACTCCCCCTGCCGTTTCTCTATCTCCACGTGCAGCGTCTTGTCATCGGCGTCCAACCGCTTGAGCGCATCGTGGAATGCGTTCATCCGCAGGCGCCGCCGTCCTTCGGCAAACGGCAGTGTGGCCAGGGTCGTTACTGCGTTCGGATGCAGCGAGTAGAACATCCGGTCGATCTTGTCGTCCGCGGTCGGGGCCAGCACCTGCCCGGTCAGCAGCGTTTCACCGGTGCGGACATTGACCCATTCCAGGGCCACATGGGAGGGAGCCGCCGCGGACACCACGTAGGCGCGCAGCGCCTCACGTCCTTTGCGGGACTGCCGTTCGGGCAGCACCGTGGACAGCAGCATGCGGATAAACACGGACTTCCCGCCGCCGTTCTCCAGGACCAGCAGTGTCGCGGGGGCGGGACGGCGGAACAGCTGCCCGGCCGCGGGAATCAGGGTGTGGACCGGGATCGGCAGACCGCCGTCGGACAGATCGAGCGGGACGTCGTCGTACCGGGCCCCCGCCGGGCCGATGTTGTACAGGCGCACGCGGTTGAGTTCGTACATCGCTGGGTTCAGGCTCCTGGCTCGGCTGCGGGCAGGGAGGCGGGTGTTGCGGTGTCCGCCGTGTCAGCGGATGCGGTGTGCGGACTGTGGAACGAGGGTTCGCCGTCGAGCCCGACGGTGATCCCGAGTTCGGCCAGGTGGCCGAGCATCTGCTGGCCGGCCAACTCCCGTACCTGGATCTGGTAGCGGGCGGTGGTGGTGTAGGTGCCGGCGTTCTCTTTACCTGCGCGCCGCAGCATCCCGTTGTCCGCGAGGTACTCGGCCACGCGCTTGATGATGGCGTGCCTGCTCTTGGAGTGGGCCCGGTCGTCGCCGGTGGAGGCTACGGGGTTGCGTCGCTGGTAGTAGCGCCACAGGTGGACTAAGTCCGGGTGGTCGACCGGGACTCCGTCGTCAGTGTCGGCTTCGGTGGCCTGGCGTTCCAGTTCTTTGGTGGCCTGCTCCACCATCGTGTCGATATGGCGGACGGTGACGCGGCCGACGTGGGATTCGTCGTCCAGGTCCTCGGGGCGGTAGTAGGCGAGCGCGGCGATGGCCAGGTGGGCCAGTGCTGCGATCGGCCGGTCGGCGGGCTTGCTGATGTGGTCGGTGACGCTGACCGCGAACTGTGTTTCGGCGGTCGCCCCGAGCACCAATCCGGCCCGCGCGTCGAGGGCGATCACGGTCAGGTCGAATCCGCGGGCGGCGGCGTGTAGTTGCTGCACGAACTGCGGATCGGTGCGACAGCGGCCGATCAGCGTGGCGTACTCGGCATTGCGCCGGGGAGTCAGTCCGGGCTGGAAGCCGAAGGCGAGCAGTCTGGTGACGGCGGCCGTGTCGTCGATGGTGTTCACGCCGCGCCCTCCTCGAAGTCGGTGCCGGTGGTCAGGGCGGTGGCGGCGGGGCCCTGGACCACCAGCAGGTCGTGGCCGGCGAACAGGGCGTCGTCCAGTTCGCTGTCGTCGGCCAGCGCCGCCAGTACCGAGCCGCGGTCGGGGGCGTAGCGTGGCGCGCCGAACAGGCCCAGCACGTGCAGGGCGAGCAGGTGATCGAAGTCTGGCTGCCCGGCCGCCGCGGCGAGACGGCGCGCTGCGTTCAGGAGTTCGGACAGGCGCACCCCGTCCGTGTCTGCCTGTTCCAGCAAGGCTTCGACGGCTGTGTACTGCTCGTCGCAGAAGACGCTGGTGTCGTGCGCGTCGCCGAATTCCGGTTCGATGATCAGGCCGTCGTCACCGTCGGGCTCCGCCGGCGGCATCATGAGGCTGCTGATCAGGTCCGGGAGGTAAATGGTCGCAGGGCGGTGCGGCGGTGTCGCGGCCGCCGCGAACTGATCCAGCAGCGGATACGCCTGCCGTACCGGCAGTTCCAGGGCTGGCTGGAGCAGTTGGCGTTCGAGGTTGATGTGGATCCGGCTGGGGGGTGGTACGAAGCTCTGGCGTTCTTGTTCGGCGCGGAATCGATCGCCGATCTCCTGCAGGTTCGCCTGCAGTGAGGCGTGTCGGCGCAGGCATTCCTGGAGGATCGCGATCAGCTCGGCGGCCTGGGCCGGGGTGGTGTCCTCGGTGCTGTTCTCCATCATCCGCACGAGGTTGTCCTTGATGGTGTTCTCTGCGTTGATACGGTCTTCAATGTGTTCGAGTGCTTCGGCCTGCATGCGCTGCACGTCACGGCTCCAGTCCACGGAGCGGATGTCACGGCGCATTCCTTCCAGGCGGGTGCGAATGTGTTCGGTGTATTGAACGGTGCGGCGCAGCGCCATCTCTGCGGCACGGTGGGCGTCGGTGAGCCGTCCCCGTCGGACCAGGGCTTCCAGCTTGGCGTCGGCGGCGACCTGTTCGGAGGCGATGTCGAGGTCCACCGCTCCGACGAGCACGGCGATCGCTTCGTTGGAGGCGCGCAGCCGTGGCCGCCCGTCGGGTCCCGGGACTTCGCGCAGCAGTTTGAAGGAGAAGCGGTGCGAGGTGTAGGTGCCGTTGGAGGCTATGCCGTAGACGTGGCTGAAGTCGCGGTCGACGGTGCCGACGTTCAGCAGGCTGTCGAGGACCCAGCGGGCCACGGCTGTGTGTTCGTCACGGTCGCTGTGCGGCATCTGCAGGCCAGCGACACGGGCCACGGCGGTCACGATGTCCTCGTGTCGTGCGCCGTCGTCGAAGTCCATCTTCAGGGTGACGGTGTCGATGGCGGTGAGCGCCAGCTCTTCCATCTGGTAGCCGGTCCACTCCCGTGAGGTGAGCAGTGGCTTGCGGCGTTCGAGGTCGAGGACTGGGTCGGCCACCGCGAGTGCCTTCACCCGGGTTGCCAGTCCCAGCGTGTCTCGGCCGCGAAATCCCGCTTCAGACATCCAGTTCCCTTCCCGCCCCTTGAACTGCCGTCACGACGATCAAATTTGAGGGTGGCGTGTCGGGGTGTCCGCGGGCTAGAGGGCCTTTGCGTGGGTTCACGCGCCCCGGCCCGTCCGGCACCGCTACTGCGTCAGGGTCTGCAGGCCGCTGGCCAGGTCGGCTTGCACGAGGTCGTCGCGCTCGGCCGGGGTCAGCCAGCGCGTGCTGGACCCGGTGGTCCCTCGTTCCACCCACAGCACCGCATCGACGGCCTCGGCGACGGCGTGCAGATGGCTGATCACCATGACGAGGCGGTCGCCGCCGGCCCGGGCGCGCAGCACCTCCAGGGCCGAGTCCAGTGCGGCCGAGTCCAGTGCTGCGAAGCCTTCGTCGAGGAACAGCGAGCCCAGGCTCGAGCCGCTGCGGGAGTGCAGTTCGGCCAGCGCCAGCGCCAGGGCGAGCGAGGCCTGGAATTTCTCTCCTCCGGACAGCCGGTTCGGGGGGTGGTTGACCCCTGAAGTGCGGCTGATGATGTCGAAGTTGTCGGCGAAGCCGAACCGGTCGTCGGACATCTGGCCGAGCAGGTCACTGGCGACGTCACGCAGTGCGCTGGTGCGCAGCGTCGTGAGATGGGCCAGGAACTTGGCGTCGACCAGTTCCCGGCGCAGTACGTCCAACGCTTGGGCCCGGGCGGTGCCGACGGTGACGGCGAGGTCGAGGTCGGCGGCCGGTTTGATCATGTCTTGTGCGGTTCGTTGCTTGTACCGCTGGTCCGTGGCCTCCATGCCCGCCTGGGCAGCGGCCGCGACGAGGGGGTGCAGGGCATCTGCTGCCGTCAGGTCGGTGGCGGCGTCAAACCCATCGACGTCGTCGAGTGCGGACGTCTGTTCTCGCAGGCTTGCCGTCGCAGCCGCTGCGTGCTGGGCGGCGGCGTCAGCGTGCTCGGCGAGCCTGTCGGTCAACGACGCAGTGACCATGGCCAGTTCGGCGGCAAACCGTCGGATGGCGGGAATCCCGGGTGTGGCGGGGGCCTGCGGCGCGGGGCATGCCTCGGCTGCATCGAGGTGGGTGACCGCGTCGGCGACGGCTTGGGCCCAGGCGTCCAGGTTGCCGCGCAGCTCGTTCAGCGGGCGGTCTACGTCGGTGCGGGCCTCCTCGTCCAGGGCGCGCTGCCGGCCGAGCACGGCGTTCTTCTCCTGCCGTGCGGCTTCCCGCTGGTCGGACAGCTCCTGGAGTGCGGTCTGCCGGGCGGCCACGGCCTCGAGTGCGGTGGCCGCCGCATCGGCAGTCACCTCGATCGCATCATGGGGCAGCATGGCCCGGATCCGCAGGGGCAGCGCGGCCAGGGCGAGGGTGGTCTTGGCCGCGGCGCGGGTGTGTGCCGAAAGAGCGGTCTGGTGGCCGTCGACGGCGCGTCGGTGGGATTTCTTGCGCTCGTTGAGCGTCGCGCGGTCCATGTCGATCCGGGCGGTGCGGCGGTGCACGTCGGTTCGCAGTTTCTCGGCTTCGGCTTCGGCCGCGTCTTCGCATGCGGTGAGCGCGTCGGTGATCGGTGCGATGTCCCGCTCGAGGAGCTCCTCGTGGTGTGCGGAGCCGTCGGCGGCAGGAGTGACCCGGGCAGCGGTGACGGTGGTCAGTGTCGCCACCGCCGCCGCGTCGTCGAAGTGGCCGGCGGGGGCCGTGGTCGCGAGATCACTGAAGGCGCTCCTGGCCGTCGCCGCGGTCTCGCGTGCAGCCTGGTGCGCCGTGTCGTGCTCCGTGTCCCGGTCGCGGATGGCTGTTTCGGCCGCCGCCGTGTCGGCGTGGGCCCGGGCGAGCTGGTTGGTGGCGTTCTTCTGGGCACGGTTCGCGTGGGTAAGTCGGTTTCTTGCCTCGGTCAGTTCGGCGGAATCTGTCCCGGGTGCCGGTACGAAGCCGTCCGGGAGTCGCCGCAGGCAGACGGGGCAGTCGTCGCCGCCGTGCAGGTCGGCGCCGATCGCGGCGGCCTGGTCGCGTTGCTGCAGCGTTTCCACGCCCTCCTGAGCGGCGTCTCGGTTCCTTTCGGCTTCGGCGTATGCCTCTTGCAGCTCGCCGCACCGTTCGAGAGCGGCCTGATGCCGGCTCGTCGCGGTGCTCTGGCCGCGGACAGCGTCGGCAAGTCGGCTGGCTGCAGCGAGGGCCGCAGCCAGATAGGTGCGGGCATCGGCGGCCTGCTGGCGCACTTTCTTGGCCGTTTGGGCGGCGGCACGTGCCTTGTGCGCCGACGGTTCCATTTGTGCGGCGCGTTCGGCGAGTTCTTCTTCGGTACGGGCGATGGCCGCGTCTTCGCTGGCGAGTTGTTCGCTCTGCTGGGCGAGCCGGTCGCGTTCGCCGCGGTGCTCCTCGGCATCCGCCGCGAGGGTTTCCAGGATCACTGCGGCCTTGCTGAGTGCGTCTTGGCCTTCGCCTTTCGCGTCCACGGTGGCAATCGCATCCGTCAGGTCGCTTTCCTGCTCCGCAGCCCGGGATGCCTGGAGGTTCAGGGTCTCACCTCGTGCGGCGATGTCGGCGGCGACCGGTTCGAGGGCCTCGAGGAGGGTGACCGCGTCGGACACGGCGCGCGCGGAGAGCGTGCGCGCAGCGGCGGTGGCCCCTGCGGTGGCGGCCTGGGCCGTGGAGGCTTCTTTCTGGAGCTGGGTGATGCGGCCGATGGCCGCGTTGAGGCGCTCGGCGCGGTTTTCGGCCTGTACGGCGGCCGCCCCGGCTTGATCGGCGGCCTGCTCGGGGTCGTCCGGCATGGCCTCGCGCTTGGTCTTGGCGACCGCCAGGAGGCCGTTGAGCGTCTCGCGCTGGCGGGCAGCGGTCCGCTGGATGGCTTCCAGTGACTCGGCGCCGAACAGTTCCCGCAGCAGTTTGGCGCGTTCTTTGGGGGCCGCGATGAGGAGCTGGTCGAACTTGCCCTGCGGCAACAGCCCCACGCGCAGGAACGTCTCGTAGCTCATCTGCAGCACCGCTTCGAGGCGGTTGTCGACGGGACCGGCGTTGTCGGTCTCCTCGCCGGTGTCAAGGTTCCTCAGGTGGTGCCGGCCGGCGTTCGGGCTGGTGGCGTGCATGGTGCGGTGGACGTGCCAGCGTTGTCCTTCGTGCAGGAAGGTGAGGTCCACGCTCATGGTTTGGGCACCGTCGGCGATGAGCTGTCCGGGCTTTGTGGCGCTCCAGGAACTCTTGCGGAACAGGGCATAGCTGATGCCGTCGAGGAGACTGCTTTTGCCGGCTCCGGTGTCACCGACGACGCCGACCAGGCCTGTTCCGGTGAAGTCGACGGTGACCTGGCCGGGGTAGCTGCGGAATCCGGTGAGGGTGAGCGTCAGGGGCTTCATCGCGTCGTCTCCGCTGCGGTGATGTCGGTGCCGGGCAGTAGGCCGGAGCGGTCTAGGCCGTCGAGCGGCCGACCGTCGATGGCCGCGGTCAGCAGGATTTCCTCGCAGCACGGTGCCGGGTCGTCGAGGTCGGGTTCGGCCTGCAGATGTGCGAGGGCGTTCATGGCACGGTCCAGGGCCGGTCCGGTGGTTCCGTGGCCGCGCAGGTAGTCGCGCAGCAACTCCTCGATGCCGGGCAATTCGGTGGGAGCCTCCTGCTGGCCTGGCACGCTCTCGGCGGCTCCGGCGCGGCGTTCGTCGACGGCGACCAGGGTTGCCCGCGGCAGCATTTTTGCCAGGGTGTCCGGCAGGTACGGGTCGGGAATCTCGACGTCCACTACCGCCTTCACCCAGGCGTCGTTGACCCTCGCGGCGCGTTGCGCGATCTCTTCCAGGGTGCCTTCCAGGCGGACCAGGCGGCGGCCGGAGGTCAGGGGAACGGGATCAATGCGGGGCGTGGCGTTGGGGCCGACCTCGGCCAGCACCACGCTCTTGGTGTCGCTGCTTTCGCCGAAGTCCATCTGCAGTGGGCTGCCGGCGTAGTGGGCCGGGTATCCGGCGCGCTGGACACGCTGGGGTTTGTGGATGTGGCCGAGGGCGCCGTAGGCGACGTTGGGCAGGTCGGCGGCGGCCGTCGCGTATTCGCTGGCGATGGAGATCTTTCGTTCCGAGTAGGAGGGAAGGGCTCCTTCGACGAACAGGTGGGCGGCGAAGACCAGGACGTCGCGGGCGTCGCGTCCTGCGGCGAGGCGGCGGTAGACGTCGGCCTGAACGGTGCGCAGTCGCTCGGCGTAGGTCGCGGTTGTCAGGGCGGGGTCGGTGAAGTCGTAGGCGAACCGGTTTGGGTGCAGGTACGGCAGCGCGCCGATGCGCAGCGTCAACTCCCCTTCCTGGGCTGGGTAGTCGGCCACCAGCAGGCCGCCGGGGCGGGCGTCGGTGGCGAAGCGGACCCGGGCCTGTTCGCATGTGCCGACGTCTGTGCCGTTCAGGATGAATTCCAGGAATGCCAGGACGTTGCGGGTGTCGTGGTTGCCTGCGACGACGACAACGGGAGCGATCTCACCGAGGCGGCGCAGGGCCTGTGCGGCGCGGCGGAGGTCGTCCAGTCCCGGCCGGGAGGAATCGAACAGGTCGCCGCTGTGCACGATCAGGTCGGGGGCGAAGTCGTCGGCGATGTCGATGATCTCATCCAGGACGGCGTCGACTTCAGTGTCGCGTCGATGGCGGCCGAGCGGTTTTCCCAGGTGCCAGTCGGAGGTGTGGAAGATGCGTCCCGTCACGGGTGTCTCCAGGAGGGCCGGGTGGGCTTCGATGGCGCCGACTGTACACGGGAACACAGGAAGAAGACTGGAAACTCTGGAACTCTGGTAACGTCTGTGGCATGAGTGATCCTCTGGACGCCCTGGAGAAGAGCATCAGCAGCCTGCGCCGTGCGATCCGCGCCGCTTCTGCCGCAGGCGACAGCGAGCGCGCCAGCGACCTACGGGCGCAGCTCCGCCGTACCGAGCGGGCCTGGGACGCCCTGATCGACATCGGGGACCCGGTACCCGCGCCCCCGATGCGCACTGTGGCAGGAGTACCGCCGGCGGCGTTCGGATCGCAGCTTCCGGCACGTGAGCACGTCCACCGGGCCCTGGTGCTGCTCGGGACGCCGGCCGCTCCCAAGCTGATCGTGGGTGTGCACGAGGCGTTCTTCCTGGGTGAGTTGTCGGCGTCCAAACTGTCCAGCCTGCGCCGAGATGAGATGCGTTCCTACGAGTCCAGCCCCGGGGCGCGCCCGTACTATCTCTGCCCGGCGCTGGCACACGACCTGCTGACGCCGGTGCGAGCGCTCGTCACCATCAGTACCTGGACGCTGGAACAGCGCATCATCGGCCCGCTGTCCCCGCGTGTCGACTTCCTCACTGGCGCCATCCGCATCGCTGAGGCGGTCCACACCTCCGCGACGTCCACGGGAAGCGAGCCCCGCCCGGCGGCGCTGCGGCTGTTGTGGCGCTTCGCAACGAACATCCCCGACGCAATTCCGAGGGGCGTCCCCGAGAACGAGAGCGCCTTGGACCCGCAGCAGGTGATCGCCGCCGCCCAAGCCGAGCTGGACGTGCACCTCGCCGCCGACCGGGCCACCCGGGCCGAGGCCTCACGGCAGGCCCGCACATCGCTGGGCGAGGCCCAGCAACTGTTCGGCGCACCCCCGCAGAACGTCACATTGCTGCGGGCTCGGGCCTGATACCCCGTCCCCTCCCCCGCAAGGATCTCTACCACGTGAAAGCACACGTCGACGACCGTCTGAACGGGCTGCGCGGATCCGGACCACGGCGGCCCTATAGCGCCCGGTCGCTGGCCGCCCTGGAGAACAACCCGCGCTGCACGCTGCGCGCCCTGCTGGACGCCTCCGGGTCCGACAAGGCCGCGATCGCCGCGCGCACCGGCTACTCGTCCCCCTTCGGCCAATCCTCCTTCGCCTTCGCCCGCGGCAATGCTTTCGAGGCGATGGTGAAGGACAACGGGTGCGCGGAACTCCTGCGTGTCCTGCGCGAGACCCTGGGCCTGACCTTGCCCGAGGTGGCGTACCTGGACCTGAACGAGGTCGGCGGCGCCGGCGACAACAAAACCCGTAGGAATCACACCGCCCAGGTCCTGCTGCAGGCGGCCCGGGGAACCGGTGACGGCACCCTGTTTGACCACCCGATGCTGCACCTCCAGGTCGGCGGCGAGGACGCGTTCCTGGAGCCGGACCTGGTCGCCTTCCGTATCGACGGCCGTTTCTACGTCGTCGAGATCAAGAGCTTCCCGATCATCGACGGGCAGGCCGCCCCGATGCAGGTGCGGGCGGCGACGACGCAGGCGTGCGCGTACATCATCGCGTTGCGTGCTCTCCTCGCGAAGGAGGGGATCGGCCCGGAGGCCGTAGCCGGGACTGTCGTGCTGGTCGCGCCGAAGGACTTCACCAACCGGCCGACCGCGGCGTTCGTGGACGCTCGCAAGCAGGTCGCCGCCCTGACCCGCCAGCTGGCCCGCATCGAGCGTGTCAGCGACCTCGTGGACCTGCTGCCCGAGGGTCTGACCTTCGACCTCGATCTTGACAAGGACCGGCGGCCCCAACGCCCGACCGAAGAACTGGTCGCGGCCGTGGAGAAGGTGCCCGCGACGTACCGCCCGGACTGCCTCAACCACTGCGAGATGGCCTTCTTCTGCCGCGCCCGCGCCCGGGCGGATGCCTCCCTTGACGTACTCGGCCCTGCGGTACGCGAGCAGCTCGGCGGGATCGACACCACGACGATGGCCCTGGGACTGGCCCGGGGGCAGCTGACGCCGACCGCGGACCAGAGCGACACGGCCGCCGCGCTGCGGCACGCCGCCCGGCTGCGTGCTGAGTTGACCGCAATGTACGGGGGTGCCGCATGAGCATGCTGTCGGCTATGGCGCACGTGGAGGCGATGGACTCCATGGCGGCGGTGCCCCGGACCGTATTCCGCCACCACCGCCTGTCGGACCGTCCGCTGGTCATCATTCCGCTGACGATGGCCGGGGAGGCCGGGGCCCCGCTGGCGGCCATGGTCGGCACCGCCAAGAGGGACATGACCCTGCTGGTTGTGCCCCAGCCCCGCAACCGGGACCAGAGGTTCGCGTTCGCCGCCGAGCTGGGCCGGGCCGTGATGGACTATATCGACTCCTACCGCCAGGACCGCCGCGGCGAAGGCGATCGGTCCCGGTACACCGACGTGCCGCAGATCCTCGTCCCCAACCACGGCGGCATCAAGGCTCTCGCCGACCTCGGGCGCATGTGCCGTTTCCGCTCGACGTCCGGCACCTACGCCGTGCCGGACGTCGTCCCCGAGTTCGGCATGTGGCTGACCTTCCTGGTCGACACGGCCGAGATCGCTGGCAGCTCCATGCTGTTGCCTCTCACCGCGATGCTCACCGAACACTGGGCAACCGGTCAAAGCTCGCTGGAGGACCAGAACCTGGCCTCACTCATGGCGTGGATCGCCCCTCCGCCCGGAGTGAGCGTCGCCCAGGCTCTGGAAGAGGCGGAGAACCCGGACGTCTGCCCGCCGGCGGGGCCGACGACCTCCCCGGAGTTCGACAACCGCGACCTGGCGCCCGCGATCAAGCGGTTCGACACCGCCCACGCACTCGGCGATCCGCACGCGCTGGCCGCCGCCCAAACCGAGCTGACCGAGCTGATCGCCGAACAGACCAAGCCCACCTGGCGCCTGATATGGAAGGCCGTCTCGATACTGCGGTCCGTTCCCGACGCACCCCAGAACGCCGCGCGCGTCGACCGCGATTGCCGACTCTTCACCAGCTACTCCGACTACCGGGACGACGGCGGCCTCCCGCAACGCAAGCGGGACACCGCGATCAGCGCGGCACGGCGCCTGAGCCAACTGGAGAGTGCACTGGCCGACTTCGAGGCCGCCGTAGCGTTCGATGACCCGTTCGTGCTCGCCGACCGGCGCAGCGGTGGGGAGGCCTTCGCCGGAACGGTCGTGGCGAGCGAGCCCGACCGGGTCGTGGTCAAGAACAGGCCGGTGCCACGTCCGCACGTCACGGTCCGCACGAGCGACCCCCTGCGTCTGGCCGCCGGTACCAAGTTGATCAGTCCGTCCATGCCGAAAGGCCACAAGGCCGTCATCGTCTCCGTCCTTCCCGACGGCGACACGACCCTCGTCACGGTGGAGGTCACCGCTGGCATGGGACGCGCCCGCACCCCCAAGTCAGGATCCGTACCGGTCTTGGACCAGGACATCGCCTACCTTCCCGATCCGGGCTGGCGCCCGAAGCCGAACTTCCCGGACCCCGATCACACCCCGTGGACGCACAGCGCCGCCCCGGACGGACCTGACGCCCCAGCCGTACCCGAGAACGCCGCCGCAGAGGAGTGGGGACATGAGGACTGACAGCACCACCGCCCCAGCCGCGGCGAGCGCCGCCACCGCGGCAATCCTGGCCGACCTGGCCGAGACCCGTCACCAAGCCGTCGTCGTCGACTCCCCGCCCGGCGCCGGGAAGAGCACCCTCGTGGTCCGCGCCGCCCAGGAGCTCACTGCAGGCGGCGAGCGCCCGATCATCGTCGCCCAGACCAACAACCAGGTCGACGATCTGATCGAGCGACTCGCCAACACCCATCCCGGCATCTCCCTCGGCCGCCTGAGCGCTGGCGATTACAGCCCGCCCACAGCCCTGAGCGCACTGACGAACACCACCATCGGACGCACCCTGGACGACCTGACCGGCTGCCAGATCATCGTCGGCACCGCCGCTAAGTGGGCCACCATCCGTGACAGCACGTTCGGCTGGGCAATCCTGGACGAGGCCTACCAGATGCGTTCGGACATGCTGCTGCAGATCGTCGAGCGCTTCGACCACGGCCTGTTCGTCGGCGATCCGGGCCAGCTGGACCCGTTCACGATCGTCGGCACGGAACGCTGGATTGGGCTGCCGCACGACCCGACGCAAAACGGTGTCAGCGTCATGCTGGAGCACAATCCCCACATCCCCGTGCACCGGCTGCCGGTGTCCTGGCGCCTGCCGGCCTCCGCCGCCCCCACGATCGCCGAGGCCTTCTACCCCTTCACCAACTTCACCGCCGGCACCGATGCCGGCACCCGCTCCCTGGAGTTCAGCACCACAAGATTCGGCAGCACCCGCCTCGACGAGACCCTCGCCACAGCCTTCAGCACGGGCTGGGCCCTGCACGAACTGCCCCGCCGCCATGTCCCGCGCACTGACACCGAAACCATCCAGACAGCCGCGGACCTCGCCGACCGGCTGCTATCCCGAGGCGCGGTCGGTACCTGCGAACGCAACCCCGACGGCCATGACCTGTCCGCCGGGGACATCGCCATCGGCGTTGTCCACCGCGATCAGGCCGATCTAGTCCGCGCAGCCCTCGTCCGCACCGGCAACCCCAGCGCGACGGGCGTGGCGGTCGACACCGCAAACCGACTACAGGGCCGCGAGTTCGAAGTCGTCATCGTCGTCCACCCGCTGTCCGGCCGCCGCGACGCCACCGCGTTCCATCTCGAGGCCGGACGGCTGTGTGTCCTCGCCTCCCGCCACCGTCAGGCATGCATCGTCGTCGCCCGTGAAGGCATCGCCGATCTCCTCGACAGCCACCCCTCCACCGACCCCGTCCATCTGTCCGTGCCAGCCAAGTTCCCCGACGGCTGGGAAGCCAACCACGTCATGCTGGCCAAGCTCGCCCAGCACCGCATCGCCGCGTGACCCTGCATCTCCGTTCTCGCCGCGCTGGGCGGCAGCCTGCTGGCCCTGCTAAAAGACGGGCTGTACGACGCCAGCAGGGGACAGAAGATCGGCGTCATCAACGCTTTCTGCCACAACCAACGAAACAACACATGCCCCGCATGGATGCATCCGTGATCGACCCTGAAGACCGCGAGCAGCAGGCGGACGTCACGCGCCGCTTGCTGTACTTCCTGAACGCTCCGGTGGCCGAGTATTGCCGCCTGCGCGGCGTGCTGCCCGCACCCGGCGCCGTACGCATCGCCATCCGTGCCGGGGACGATGAGAACGCCCGGGGCTTCCTCTACGAGATCCCCAACGACATAGTCACCCCGTACAACGTTCCTGGCCTGCTGCGTACGGTCCTGAGCGGACCTCAGCTCTACAGCAGCAGCGATGTGAATGAGGTCATGGGGATGACGCTCATTCGCCTCCGCCCGGAGGACATCACGCCGGACCCGGAACCCGAACAGGGCCGAGCGCTCACCGTCGTGCAGGCACTGTCGGGCCCTGGCAACGACGAAAACCCCTTCCTGATCGGCTTCCTGATGCACGGCGACGGGCTGCTGCGCCTGTACGTACAGCGCACCGACCGGCCCGGCATCATCGGCGCCGACATCCGCCTCACCGAGACCCCCGCCACCGCGCTCATCGCTTCAATATCCTCCCTCGTCGAGGAAGAGCAGTACCGGCAGCTGGCGCCGGACGACGACCCGCACTGCGATCTCCTCGTCGATCTGACCAACTGGTAGGCCCGTACGGTGTGCCGGCCGTCTGCACTCAGCGCGGCCCTCAGCCGTCGCCCAAGCCTGTCGGCAGCCACCGATCTCGCCGAGGTGCAGGTTCACGCTCATCGCGCCCACGAGACCAACGTAGACCTGCGATTCCGCGCCGATCCCGGCTTCCGAGTGCACCGTCAGCCATGCGCTTGCCGCACGGGGACGCGAACGTATGATGTAGCGATCAGGGCCGAAGCACGACAGGTGCGGCGATTCGCCATCGCGTCGGCCCACAGGGAGAAGTTGGGGTTCAAGTCCCCAGCGCCTTAGGGCGTCTCGTCCAATTGGTTAGGGCACTCCCGTTCTCCGTCCCGTTGCCGGATCAACGATCCGGCAACGGGACGGAGGACACTTTCCCCTCCCGCTCGGCCGCATCACGCCGCTCGAGTCCGGTCCCATCCCGTGGAAGTGGGACTCGTGAGCCGGGCCACAGTCCACCCCTCCCGGCTACCGCCGCGCAGCCTACTCAGGACCTCTTCCTGACGCTGCGCCAGGTGACCGATGACGCGGATCGCCGGCAAAGCGACGTGTTCCGGGGCGGCCTTGTCCTCGTGCTGGAACCAGTTGCCGAGGAACTCCAGTGTCATGTCCACCAGAGCACGACCCGAGTGGACGTCCAGGAGATCGGAAGCGGACACGAACTGACCGTCGTGCAAGGCTGTGTTCCGGATGACGTACAGCCAGTCGAGGCTCGTCTTGAACTGCTTCGCGATCTTCTCGATCCACGCGGCAAGGGAGACGGGATCGGCCAGCATGGCACGCCATTCGTGCAGCCGGACCGCAGTCTCCCCCTTGAGGAAGTCGAGGAGGTCGGCAAGAGCGTCGGCGGCTGTCTGCACTGCCGGATCCGCATCGGCGGGTGGCGACAGCGCGTCCAGCCAGTCGTCGGGCCTGCGCAGCACACCGTCGCTGCCGACCCCGGTCCGTGCGTCCAGCACTTTGAGTTGTGCCTCAGCCCTTCGTGCCCCGTCGAGCGCGACACTGCATTCGGCTGCGGCGGCCCGTGCCGCAGCCGCCTTCCTCGCCACGGTCACGGCGTGCTCGCCCGACGCCTCGCGGGCAACAGCTTCCAGCCTGTCAGCAATGGCCCGAGCGTCACGGTGTGCCGCGCGCACGGCCGCCACCTCTGCCGCCACGGCAGTACGCGTCCGCTGATGAAGGTCGACGACCTGCTGACGGACGGCCTGGAGACTCAGAGCCCGCGCCAACTTGCTCACGCTGTCGGGCTTCACCTTCACCTCCAGTGCTTCCAGCGCGGCCCAGCACAACCCTGCGGCCGTGGTGGGCGCCTCCGTCACCCGTGCGATGTGCGCGGTGCGCAGGCTTTCCCGCAGTGCGGACGGCCAGCCCATGGTCAGAGGCCGCACCGGCCGCGCCCCCAGAACGGGCACGGAAAGCCGCAGGATTCGGCGCGCGACCGGGTCGAATGCAAGCGTCTCAGGACGCAGCCGGATCTCCGACGTCCGCTGGCCCGCCACATACTGGTCGAGCAGTTCCGAGGCTCGTTGCCGACCCAGGAGCGCGGCACCACCCACGTCCCGGGCACAAACAGTGAAGGTCAGCACGACCTGGCCGCCCGCCTGCTCCCGGGACCAAGCGCGGCGCGCGTCGGACGCGTGTCTGGCCATCTCGACCAGCGCCTTCAGGTCGAACGCGCCCCGGCCCCATCCGACCACGGGATCACCCGGCAAGACCACCGAAGGCACGCAGGTCGGATCCATCAGAGCGCCCAGCCCCTCCAGCCTGGAGGTCCCTTCGACCACCACGGCCACGCGCACTTCGCGCTTCGCAGGGAGCAACACCCCAGACAGTTGATCGGCGTCGAGACGCCCCCTGCTCAACGCTGCGCGCACCTCGGCGTCGAGCAAGTGGTGCTGGCGGCCTTCGATCACGCACAGGGCCGCCATCTCACGCGCAAGGCTCTGCCCGGCATCCGGTGTCACGCCTCCTCGCCACACCTCCGCAAGCCCTGCAATAACCGCGGCTCGCAGGTCCGCTCGGGCAGACTGGACGAGCGTGGCCTTCGCCCGGCAGTCCGCCACACTTTCCACGCCGCCCACGCCGCCTGCTGCAATCGAGTTGAGCGCAGCCACCGCTGCATCGAGGCGGCCCGCCGGCACATGCAGACGGACCCGCTCCAGTTCTTCGAGTGCGGCCTCGACCAGACCGAACGCGAGGCTCGCGAAGGGTTGCGCCTTCACCCGGCCCGGCCGAGCCCGCGACTCCAAAGCAGAGTGCGCCCGAGCAAGCGTCACCACCCCCGTCAGCTCACAGCCGACGTGCCGAGTCAGAACCGACACAGGATCACCAGCCACCAACACGGCTTCCAGCAAAGTCCGTTGACCTCCGCTGAGCCCCGCCCTCCCACACAGGCGAATCAACTCGCCCTGAGCACTCACCAATGACATGCCCAGACCCTACAAGCCTCAGCTCAAAGCCCTCCTCTGGCGCCAGCTCCGTGTGGCGTGTGGTGCGGGGCGGGGCGGGCAAATCCCGGCCACGTGCATGCTCCGGATCTGAGCATGCCGGTCATCTCCAGACCAGCGGCGAGCTTGGGCAGCTCGGGCTACGCCCGCCATCCTGCCTCGTGCAGGCGGACGCGCAGCGCGCGGACCGCCGTGTGCAGCCTGCTCTTGACCGTGCCCTCGGGTATTTGGTTCGCTGGCGCTCCGCGCTTGCTGCCGGCCCGGGGCCCAGTGTGCAAGGCCTCAAACCAGGCGGCACAGCGGTCAGTTCTCTGACGGGATCCGAGCGGCGATCTCCCGAGCTAGCCGGTCCGCTTGCGGAGAGAGCGGATGGCTGTCTTGCGATCGTCAGCAGGAGCAGCGTTGGACTGCGGTCGTCTCCAAGGCGCCGCCCGCAGATGTCGGACCCGGCTGGAACACTGCGGACGTGAATCACGAGACCCCCGCGCGACCTCGGAATGCTTCCGCCGGCACCCTGCCGCCCAGAGCGCGCGCAGCACTCACCGGTACCGACGGGGAAGAGCTACCGCACGTCTGCACGGGTCGGCACAGCGTGCCCGACACGTCGGGCGTTCTCGCCGCGATGCTCGCTGCCGACCCAGGAGATCGGGTGAGGGCAGTGGGAAACCTGTACCAGCTGCTCCTCCATCGAAGGCGCGTGTTCCCCGCGACCGCCCCAGCCGCCCTGATCATCGCCACCCTGCTCAACGATCCACGCACCCTCGCCGTGGCCCGGTGGGAGCGCAGAGAGGGCGAGCGACCACTGCGCGCCGAACTCCTGAACTGGGTGGCCGCGTTCGCGGCTGCTGTTCGGCGAGCTCACCGCGCTGATCTGGGTGGGCCTGGCCGCTCTCTCGCTCGGCGTGCCACAGCTGTTCCGCTTCTACCAACCCTTCGGTCGCCCGCCTGGACGACGCCACAGAGCAGCTCGGGGCACCGCAGGACCTGGCCGCAGCGCGGGCAGCGCGAGCGGCGCTCCACTCGCACGTCGCACCCTTCTGCGAGGACGACGATCCACGGGTGGGAGAGGCCGCCGTCGCCGTCACGCCCTGACCTGCGACTGCTTCTAGGCTGAAGGCCTCGGGGCTTGTCGCAGAGGGTCTCCCATGCCCCGGCCCATCTGGTCCGGCGCCATCTCATTCGGCCTGGTCACCGTGACCAGGTGCATCTGGAGGACATGGGCCGGGTGCGGAGCCGCAAGATCTGCGAGCTCGAGGACCGCGAGGTAGCGCAGTCGGAGATCGGCAAGGGCTATCAGTGGGGCAAGGACACGATCATTCCGGTGCTCGACGAGGAGCTGCGGGAGATACCGCTGCCCACGGCGAAGGCCATCGAGATCGAGGCGTTCGTGCCCCTGGACTCCATCGACCCGATCCAGATCGGCGAGGGCTACTACCTGGAGCCCGACGGTCAGGTGGCGGCCAAGCCCTACACACTCCTGAGGCAGGCCCTGGAGCGCTCGTCGAAGGTGGCCGTGACGAAGTACGCCTGGAGCGGTCGCGAGCGGCTGGGTCTGCTGCGGGCCCGCGACAACGTCATCGTTCTGCACGCGATGCGCTGGTCCGACGAGATCCGCGACCCCGCCGAGCTGAAACCGGACGAGGTGGACCTCACCGATGACGAGATCGCCCAGGCGGAACAGCTCATCGACCGGCTGACCCGCGACGACCTTCAGGGCGAGGAGTTCACCGACCGGTACACGGAAGCGGTGGAGCAGCTCATCGACGCCAAACGGGAGAACCGCGAACCGCCCACGACCGAGGAGCCCGAGGCGCTGGCACAAGTCGTCAACCTGATGGCCGCGCTCAAGGAGTCCGTGGCCAAGGCCCGCAAGTCCCGAGGCGAAGACGCCACAGTCCACGACCTGCCCAAGAAGAAGATCGCAGCCAAAAAGACGACGACCGCAAAGACGGCGAAGAAGCAGCCCGCCAAGAAATCAGCCAAGAAGACGACAGGGCGGAAGCCGCGGCGCAGCGCCTGAACGTGCTCACCGCCAGCCTCACTGGCCCGGCCGTGTGCCGGACAACGGTTGTGCGTGCCTCAAGATCCCTTTGCGTAGGTCCGCGCTGTCTGCGGGCATTGGTGAGAATGCTGGGCGGCACCGTCGTTGCGCAGGGGTGGCGGCGAAGAACTTGCTGCAGCTCGTGAGACTGTCGCCGGGGAAAGGATTTGCACGGTGTTGCGGGTATGGACTCCGTGGTGCCACAGCTGCGGCTGGCGGAGCAACACGGTGATGACTACGCCGACCGTGGTGTCGACGATGCAGGCGCAGTCGAGTCGTTGGTAAGTGCGCCGCCCGGGGGGATAGCGGGGGCCGCTGCTGTAGGTCTGCTCGGGTGCGATCACGCACCGAAGGACGTCGCTTTCATGGAAGCCCAGCTCGCGGGCTCGGTGTTGTGCATGAAGAGTTAGAACGACGCCTGCCTGACGGCGGAGCCGTTCCAGCGCTCGGCGTTGGCGTTCGGGACGGCCTCGGTGGCCTCGGTTCCTCACGGGTCGGCCTACTGCTTGGAGCTCAGCAAGTCCGAGATTGTGCTGGGACTCCATTTTCCCCGGCCACTCGAGGTTGGGATCGCTTCTTCGTCGAGCTCGGCGGCAATCTCCCGGACTGAGTAGCCCTGGCTGCGCAGTTCGGTCGCTGCCTTCCGGGCGTGGGCAAGCGAACGGGTTTCCTCCACGACGGTGTTGTTGTCTCGGATCCGGAGGGCTGCGAACAGTTCGGTTCCCTCACGTAGAAGCCGGTGGCATTTCCCGGGATCGATCCGGGTGCCGTTCTCCACTACTTGCGCACCGCGGAAGAGGGCCAGGTCGTATACCGCGTTGCGCTGCATCCGTGAGGAGAAGACCGCGTCGGGCCTGGCAACGTAGAGCGTGCGGAAAATGCCGTAATCCATGACGTTCTGCATCATCTTGGGCATGCCTCGTTCCGGGTGTCCGGGGTCGATTGGGAAAACGAGGTGGTGCGGCTCGGCGAGGTCGGCGTCGAACCTCCTTGCTTCTGCTTCCGCGCCTTCATCGCCCAGTACCGCCATCACATGAAGGCTGGCTCCGGGTAGGTGCAGGCGTCCCGCTTGGCGTGAGGTGGCGCCGGACTTCTCAGGGTAGTAGTAGCGGGGATACCGCTCACCGTCGCATTTTTCCCAGAGAATTCTATCGATCCCCTGCTTCGACCACGCCGCAGGACGGTCGTATTGGTCGACATTTTCCAGGATGCCCGCAACCTTCGCCAGGGAATATCCCATCTCGTTCATGAGCTTGTGTGCCAGACGCGCGTATTCTTCAACAGTTGGCCAGTCGGGCGAGATATATGCGCGGCCCTTCTCCGGGCCGCCTGTGGCCGAGGGAAGCAGCCGGTGCCGTTCACGGGTCGCATCCCAGGCCGTTTCCCAGTCCCGAGCGTGTACACCGGCCGGCCCACGATCAGCCGTGACCGGCTCTCCCCCGATGGCGACCGAAGCCCCCGAGGCCAGAGCTTCCGCGCAGGCGACAGCCCGGGTCCTGGGGTCTTTCAGATGCTCCTCGCGTGCGATGCACACATGGTCGGCCACCCCCAGCCGGACCATGGAGATGGCTTCCTGCAACGCGATCCGCTTCATCGCTCCAGCATTGACCAGCGAACGGGCTTCCTGCCGCCGCAGCGCATGAGCGGGCAGGCTCTCTGCTCCATTCCCGGTCTTCTGTGACCCGACGGCGTAATGAATGTCCACAGATCCTCCTTGTTGTCGAACGCACCTCGCGGCCACCGTCAGGAAACAACGCCTGCGCTACGAGAGTCCGGGACGGCGTGGAAATACTGGCACCTGACGGCTCGTTCCGGCAAATATTCCGTACTGTCCGTCCGCCTCCACTATTCGGAAGGATAATTCGGGCTCATAATTTAGGACCTATTTAGCTTCCGACTTTGTTCCCAGCTTTGAGGAGGGCGCATTAGCTGGGCGGACGCGCAGAACACCACGGGACGTCCCTGCACAGAACTGCCGCGTGAGGGGCGCCGGAGGCGGTTCACTCCTGGATACGCCTGTCAACGACGAGGCTGTAGGCAGGGAGGCGGCAGAGAACCGACCTCGTTGGGGTTACCACGGCCTCGCCCCGTGGGGCCGAGCCGACCGAGCCAAGGCTGCCCGGTACTCCTGGACGGCAGACAGATGCTGAGGACATCTGTCGAGTGGGTGGCCTGTCGCGGAGTTCTACTTGCCGGCCCGTGACTTGAACCTCCATACGGCGTGCTCCAGTCCGCCCGGTTCGCACCCGAGCGCAGCGGCTGCTTCTTCGTATGCGGTGCGCAGCTCTTCGTACCCGAGGAGCCCGACACCAGCATCGACCGCGAAAGCACGCAGGTGTACGTCTACCGCGACTTGCGAACGGCCGACGAGGTTGCCGATGTAGTCCACGCTTTTCGGGCCCACTCCTTTCACCATGCGCAGAGCGGCACGATGGTCCCGGTGGTCAAGCCACGTATGGAGGTCATCACGAGTGTCGACACCTCGAGCGATCAACAGTTCGGTGATGGCGTGGGCCGTCGCGACCCTGCTGGGGGCGTTGAAGTTCATAGCGACGGCAAGGTCTTCTGCGGCGATCCGTGCCCGAAAGCCGCGGACCGTGACGGCATCGGGCCACATCCTTTGCAGCCGCAGAAGCCGCGGCAGGACAGTCGACTGGTACTTGCGCCGCGCGTGGAAGCTGGCGTCGCAGATAACGGCCCCCATGTGTATCCAGCCTCCGGGCGGGTGGAACGGGTCCTCACCCAGGACAGACCGAATGTGGGCCGCGAGCATCTGAGCAGGGCGTCGAGAAGGCATGCACTCATGGTCATGCCTGGGTCTCACGCGCGTGAGGAGATCGAGCGACAGCGAGACGGAGCTGCCACGTTGGCGGATAATCCGTTGCGCCCAATGACGCGTGGGGCAGTCTCAGCTGCCGACGGTGCGGCCCGTCTGCGCCCGCCGGCTGTCCGGAGTAACTCGGAAACCGAGCCGCCATGGCTTGTGCCCTCGGCTTCGCAGTCCGCCCACAGCCTGATCGTCGCGTTCCGATATTGCCGCCGCCAGCGCTGTTCACCATCAGCTTCTTCGTACCAAGTCGTCATTACAGAAGGGTCCAGAGCCCAGCCTGATCCGATCGCCTGCCTCCCACGGGAACGGTGGGATGCTCCGGCCGAGTGGGGTCGGCACCGTCGAGTCCAGACTTGAACCGGTAAGGGCCCCAGATGACCTGTGCTCGTCCGGTGGCACCAGGGAACGGTCGAAGTCGTCACGGATCGTGAGTCGTACTCTGAGCCGACCCAGCTGGGCAGGACCGTCAAAGCGGACATAGAGCAGGCCGTCCGACTGCTCCAGCTTCATCCTCTATCCCTCGGCGCGGTGGGAGCTGCAACCCGATGCAGCCGACAATCGTTGCGGGCGCGTCAGACGGCTGCCACGTCACTTGCTGTCGGGCGTGGTTGGCCTCGGTTGGAGCAGCCGTATGAGGCCGCCCCAACCGAACGTCCCTAGAAGCGGGTTAGGAGTAGTCGCCGTGTCCGGCCCGGCGCAAGATGTCGCGTTCCCGGCCTGTCTGAGTGTCGGGTGAGCCCTCGTGGTCGATGACGATGGTGTCGCCGGCCGGTCGGGCTCGTACCTGGGCCCCGTAGTCGTCGGTCGCTTTCACCAGGAGGACGTCCTGGCGGGCGGCGCGCCAGCTTTGGATCAGGTAGGACTCCACGACGTCGTCCGTGCTCTCGTCGACAGCCGTGTCCCTGCCGAGCGCGTGGACGCGCAACCGGTAGGGACCCGGGCCCTGGGACGCCAGCGAGGGAAGATCAGCGGGATCGTCCATCATCGGCGTCACCAGCACTTCCCCGGAGGGGGAATGGCATGACATCTCAGCGATCTCTTCCCAGCCCGGAGCAGGGTCGGGTCGCTGTGAGTGCGGTTCGACCGTGACACGGACGTTGCCGGTATGGATCCCGGTTGCCACCTCGATGACGCCGCCGACAGCGGATACGAGCCCGCTGTGGGTTGCGTCGAGGTCGTCGGCCACGGGCCCTTGCGGGTCCATGATCTGGAAGAGGTGGTACTCGGCGCGTACCAGGGCTGTTGCTCGGACCGGCTCATCGTTCACGGGGTTTCGTCTTCCGGTCTCGTCCGCCTGGGGTCTACCTGATCCATACCAGGAACCGGGCCCCGTCGAGGACGCGGTTGTAGGTGTAGAAGCCGTTGAGTGCCCGTCCCGCATCCGTGTTCTGCGTGGCGTTGATCATCCGGCGGCTGAACGGGCCGCCGCTGTAGCGGGCGCCCTGCCACGTGCTGGCGAAGGCGGAACCTACTCCTACAGCGTCAGCTTCCGGGGCACCTGCCCCCACCACCGTGGCGTGAAGTACTGGTACCGGTAGAAGAGCGGGCGACGTCCCCGAACACAGTCAGGACGGGGGCGTCGCCTGGATTCCTACTCGGACAAACCTGTCGGCGGCCGACGGTCACCTGGCGGGTCTGCCCTCTGGGTGATCGTCGATCCAGGAGAGGCCGCTCATGTCGAGGCGCTGGCGAGTGCGGGTGACGGCCACGTAGGCGAGGCGGGCTTCGCTGTTTTCGATCGGGCCTGGGATGGCCCGCCCGCTGTCATCTTTTTGGTCGCTGTCTTTGGGCGGGGTGAAGTCGTCGGCGATCCTCACGCAGGCCCATTCGCGGCCTTTGGCTTTGTGGGCGGTCGAGACCGTGACTTCGGCCGACTGTTCGGGGACGAACTGGGCTACGGCGTCGAGGATGGTTTCGGTGCCGTGGGTGTCGACGAGGTCGACCAGCGGTTGCAGGTCGCGTCCCGCCGGGTCGTGGGAGGCGTAGTCCTGTAGTTCTCCCCAGGTGGCGAAGAGGACGAGTTCCGGGTGGCTGGTGCGGCGGCCGTCTTTGAGGTCCTGGGCGGCCAGTGCCAGGGCGCGCAGGCTGTCGCCTCCGCCGACCAGTGCGACCTTGTGGCCGGCGGCGAGGAGGTTCATCGCTTGGGCCATGGCGCCGACGTTGGTGCGGCACAGCACTGCGTCGGGCCGGGTGACGGGTCCCAGGTCGGTGGGCAGGGTGTCGGTGCCGGTGAGGCGGATCGGGGCGTCGGCGATGGCGAGCCACCGGTTGGCCTCTTCTGCGAGGTGGGGGCCGAAGCGGAAGGACTGGGAGAGGGCGAGTTGGGTGCCGTCGAAGCCGGTCATGACGTCTTTGGCGCCGCGCCAGTCGTAGATGGCCTGGGCTGAGTCGCCGACCATGACGAGTTGGGCGTGGTCGCGTTGGGCGAGGAAGATCTGTTCGACGACGGGGTTGGTGTCCTGGGCTTCGTCCAGGAGCAGGAAGTCGGCGTCGATCCTGGGTTGGGTGAGGGCCCAGATCTTCAGGTAGTGGTCGTGTTCGAAGCGGACGGTGCCGTCGTCTGGGTGTTGCAGGTCAGTCCAGGCTTTGCGGGCGAACGGCACGATGTGGTCGGCGAGTTGAGCATGCAGTTTCGTGTCTTCGAGGCCGCGCAGGCGCGGGACGTGGTGGCGGGCTACGTCCGTGTCGGCGGTGTGGCAGAAGCGGGCCACGGTGCGCAGGGTGGCGTTGGCGAGGGTCTTCTGCGGCAGGTCGCGTTCGCCGATGCGGATGGCTTTGGTGATGCCGAGGGCGTGGCCCGTCTGCCAGGCGGGGCGTCGTGGGGAGTTGAGGCGGTCGGTGTAGCGGTGGCCGATGGCGGCGTAGGCCAGGGCGTGGGCGGTTTTGCAGCTGACCGTGGACGGGAAGCGGGTTTGGGCGTCCTGGGCGATGGCGCGGTTGTAGGCGAGGTAGCGGCCGCGGCGCCGGGTGGCGCGGGCGAGTTCGGCGAGTGTGGTGGTCTTGCCGGTGCCCGCCCCAGCTTGCAGGGCCAGATGCTGGCCGTCGTGGAAGGCGTCGGCGGCGGCTTGCTGTTCATCGGTGGGCTTCAGCACGGTACTCCTTCGGGGGTGTGGGTGAGAGCCCGTTCGAGAGCTGTCAGGAGATGGGGTGGGGTGGTGCCGGCGAGCAGGTGCTGGAGTGCCCGGTCGAGGCGGTCGGCTTCCTCGGTGGCATGCCGGGCCAGAGCTCGGTGGATTGCTTCCTGTACGAACAGGTGCGGCGGTCTTTCCACGTGCGCGGCGCCTGCCTCGAGCGCGGTGTACGCGGCGGGTGAGAAGGCGAGGTTGAGGAGGATCTGCCCGTTCGGGTCGGGGTAGTGCGTGGTGATCACGTCGATGGGGAGGCGTCCGCCCAGCTGGTTGCTCAGCTGTTTCAGGGCTTTGTGCGGAGTTTTGGCGCGGGCAAGGGCCAGGAGGCGGGTGGTGTCGTGGTCGGCGGCGAGCGGCATCACGCGGGCGGCCCGGCGGAGTTCGGCCGGCGTAAGGGCTCTGGTCAGCGTGACGTCCAGGGCGTGGAACGGCATGGTCATGTTCCTTCACCGTGAGTGGCCCTGGTGTGGGGCAGTCGCGTGTGCAGGTGCGCCGTGTGCAGGAGGGGGTCGAAGACCTGCCAGCCGGTTGGCGTGAGGTCTGCGGCACCGGAGGTTGCGGCGTGGACGGGGCAGCGCTGGGTTCGCCAGCGCAGCTGTTCGCTGTAGGGCAGGCGGCTCAGGTCGTAGATGGCCATTGGCGTTGCGGGGAAGGCGAGTTGGCCGCACTGCGGGGTGGCGGGCAGCAGGACCCACATGCCGCGGGGGCGGCTGGCGTCGAGCACGGGCTGGGGGCAGCGGTGGCGGTGGCGGGTCTGGGCCACGCACCGGATGGCGTCGAGGGGGGTGTCGGCGAGGTAGCGGCCCAGCAGCAGCTGCACGACGGGCAGGGCGGGTCGGTCATCGCTGGCGGCTGTCTCGCAGACAGCGTGAGGGCCTGGGGTGAACTGGCCTGTGTCGATCAGGCGGCGGGTGCGGACGGCGAGCTGGCGGCGCAGGGATTCGATGTAGGGGCCGGGTGGCGCGGTGAGGGGGTGTCTCGGGCAGAGGGCGTGGTGCGGGATGCGGCACCACGCGCTGCCGTCGCTGTGGGGGTGGGCGATGCCGCCACTCAGGTGCCAGCGGTAGGAGGCGGGGATCCGGAAGGTGTCCAGTTCCACCGGGTGCAGGGCGATGAGCTGCTGGTTGGGGCGCTGGTACCGGTCGATCCGGTGGCCGCATTGGCGGCAGCGACCGCTCTGGCCGGTGCGCAGCAGGCGGCTGGGACTCGTGGCGGCGACACGCAGGGGGCGGCGAGGATGGGTGATGCGGAGGCTGCCGTCCCAGTGACGGTGTGCAGGGGTGGGGTGGGAGCACATGCGGGGACCGTGCCAGGCGGGGCACGGGAGCAGGCAATGCGACCGTGGCTGTATCGCCCGGCTGGCCCAACCGTGCCGAACACGCCGTCTACTTGTCGACTGGGTGTTCTATCTGGCTCGCCGGTTCGGGTGATGTGTGGCGCCGTGTTCGTCGGGCCACCCGGCGAGTCAGGGGCTTTGCGTGCCGGGTGGGGTGTGGTCGGTGCAGAGGCTGCCCAGGAGGTGCTCGAGCGAGACGTCGAAGGTGTGGGCGAGGGTGTGCCAGGTGGTGAGAGTGCCGGTGGTGCGGCCGTGTTCGAGGTCGATAAGGGTGCGGCGGGCCAGGCCGCTGCGGTCCGCGAGTTGATCGAAGGTCCAGCCGCGCTCGCCCCGCAGGCGCGCGAGTTCGGTGCGCAGCGCGTTGAAGTCGGGGTCGGGCGGCAAGATCGTCACCCCACCATCCGACGGTGCAGACCCCTGCCCTGTCAGTGCAGACTTCTGCACTATCTGCCCGGGCGGGAGTGATCTTTGCGGTCCGGGGGTCTGCACTGACGTGCCAGGGCCTCCGGCCGCTCTCGGCCGGGCGGCACCATCGCGGCAAAGACTGACGGGAGACGGACAGGCCATGAGGCTCGGCGGGGCGCACCCGGCGGTGCGGCGTATCTGGACGGTGGAGCTGCGTGCACAGGCGGACGGTCCCCGCCTGGTCTGCCCTCACTGCACCGCCCGTCCTCCCCTTTCCGTGGCCGCTTCCGCGCGCTCCGCTGCGCTGGCGCACCTGGCCCGCCATGCCCGTGCTGACGCTCTCCCCCGGCATCTGCGGATCTGTCAGTGCAGTGAGCGGGGCTGTGCGTGGCACCCACGGCACCGCGGATGCGCCGGACCGGTGCTGCTCGCGCTGACGCGTGACCGCAGCGGCCGTATCTGGCGGCTGGCCGATGCCTGCGGGGCCTGCGCCGCCGCGACCAGCCGCACCGCAGCGGTGCCCGACACTCTGCTCGCCCCTCGCCGCCCTGCCGCTTCCGCCCCTGCGGCGCCGCGGCATTTCCATGACGAGTCCCGGCGGGTGCGGGAGATGCTCACCTACCTCGCCTCTGCACTTGGTTGCATCACCTCCCCCGCCGCCCGGCTGCTCGCCCTGCAATGCGCCCTGCGCGCGGGCACCGACGGCTGCGCCCGGCTGCCGGCCGGCCTGCTGCGCAGCATGCGCATGCACCGTCGTGCGGAGGTGTGGCAGGAGCTGGTTGCGGACGGCTGGCTCGACCTGCCCGTAACCCGGGCGGCGTTCATGCATGTCCGGCTGCTGGACGAGGCGATCCTCGATCAGGCTCCCGGTCGCAGCGCTCGCCGGCGTGCCGCGCATTGGGCCCTGCAGCCGTCTCCCCTGCCGATACCGCCTGCTGCGGCATCGGCAGAACGGCTGACAGCGCTGGTGCTGGCATCCCATGCCGACGCGTCCGGAACCTCTGCCGACCTGGCTGTCGTCGCCCGCCTGTGCGGACACTCCCGTCAGCAGATGGGAGAGCTGCTCGACCGGCTGGTGGCACGGCGCATCCTGGCAGCCTGGCACCATCAGCCAGACACCGACGACGTGCACTGGAAGCCCGGCCCGCGCCGCCCACTCCCCCTGCGTCCTGCAAGCAGTCCAGCGCCCTGACCCGCCGCGCTGGCAGCGTCCGCCCCCTTCATCTCAGCCATGCGGCAGGGAACAACGCGATTGCCTTCCGTACTATCACTGCAGCAAAGCATCTGCACTGTAACTGCCGCTGTGTGCAAGGCGGCAGGCGCGAAGCAGCGCTCCTTCGACTTCGCGTACGCCATGGGCGCTCGTCGCCCATCGGCTGCGGCACCCAAAAAGGGGATGAGCATCATGTCCGAAACCGCTGTTCAGACAACGGAGTTGGCCTCCCAGTACAGCGCCCAGGTGGCAGGCGACCTGGACCGCAACGTCAAGGAGCAGGAGCGCCTCAGTGCTGAGATCGAAGCCCTGCAGCAGCAGTTGGCCGCCCTGCAGAACGATCACACCATCCTGGTGAATCTCCAGCAGGCTCTCGGCACCCCGGCAGCGCCTGCGGCCGAGCCGGTCACGGCGGTGCCGGTCCCCCGCAAGAAGGCTGCGACAGCCTCCGCCACGGCCAAGAAGGCCGCTCCAGTGAAGAAGCGGGCCGGTAAGAACGCCGCTGCGGGATCGGCCCCACAGTCGGCTTCCCCCACGCTGGTCGACCTCGTACGCAAGCACCTGGCCGACCAGCACGAGCCCCGCTCGGCTGCCGAAATCACCACGGCGCTAGGACAGCAGCATCCCGAACGTACGGTCAAGACCACTGTGATTCGTACGACGTTGGAAGGGCTCGTCGCCAAGGCCCAGGCCCTGCGCACCAAGCAGGGCACATCCGTGTTCTACACCGCCACTGAGACGGCACCGCTCGCAGCGGGCGACCAGGTATCCGCGCAGTCCGCCTGACTTGGGGCTGCCTGAGTATTTCGCCATGTCGGTTGTGATGCTGCGAGGGGCGCACGCCACCCTCCCCGGACTGTGCCTGCAGCCATCGTGCGTGAGCGGTAGGCATGTGATTTCCATTGGGTCCTGTCGAGGATGACGACCGCGGCATCCTCGGACAGCTAGGTGGGGCTGCGTGGTGGTCGAGGGCCCAGCTCAGGCAGGTGAGGTTGGGGGTGAGGGTGATCTGTATGCCGTGAACCACGCCGGCCGACTGGTGAGCCGACCCGGCTTCCTGCAGCCAGGCCCAAGCGTTCGACAGAATGCTCGAGAAGATGGGTTGGAGTAGTTCCGACAATGAGCGGAGCCCTGTCAGAACGGAACCGCCTAGTTCTGACAGTCGGGACAGTCCGTCAAGGGGGGCGGCTCGGGAAAGGCCCGGTTCCCGTCCAGCCAGTCCGTCAGCCACTGCGCCAGAGTGAACCGCTCCGGGAAGAGACGGTGTTGCTCGCAGCGTGAATTCGGTTCCCAGCCCCACATGCGGCCGTCCGGCGTGCTGAAATCCACGAACCACCAGACGGCGCAGCCGAGCGTCATCAGCGGCACCGTGTGACGCGGTGGATCCGAGGGATCCGGGTGAGCTGCGGCTTCACGCATGAACTGAAGGAGCGATTCCTCTTCGCTGAACCACTGGCCGGTATGGGTGAGGGACATGACTCGGCTGCTGGGCCCGAACCCGCCGTTGGCGACCTCGAGGTACAAGCGCCGCAGCAAGGTGGGCATGGGCCAGCCCACGATGACCTCCAGCTCCGCCACCGCTTCCTCGGACGCCGGCGGTGGCAGACCGCGTGCCTGCGCGACGGCCTGAACCCGCTCGATGATCTCGTCCTCACTCACACGGTGATCATCGAGTCCGGGCTTCTCGCCCGTCTATACCCATCCGCCACTACCGATCTTCCTATATCAGCAGAAACAACTATCTAAGGGCGGATAGCGCCGTCCGTGATGGCGCGCACAGCCAATCGCGCCCCATGGGCCGAGAGTCAGAACAGATGCGTATCGCCGGATAGCATGCAGCATCCGCCCCGGCCGACATGCGCCGCTGCTCACGCTGAAGGAGCCTTGGTGTCCAGCCGTATCCAGCCGGTGCAGGCTGGTGATCCCCGTCGTATAGGCCCCTACCGCGTCATCGGGCGGCTCGGGGCAGGCGGTATGGGCACGGTGTATGCCGCACTCGATGTCTCGGGGCTGCAATTGGCGGTCAAGGTCGTCCATCCCTCGCAGGCGGCAGACGAGGAGTTCCGGGCACGCTTCCGCCGAGAAGTACGGCTCTCCAGGCAGGTGACAGGCCCCTGTCTGGTACCGGTGCACGACGCCGATACCGACAGCCCGGCCCCATGGCTTGCCACTCCCTTCGTGCCCGGCCCCACCCTGGACCAGTACGTGGCTGCGAGCGGCCCTCTGGACGGGGCGGCGCTCTATGCGCTGGCTGCCGGAACCGCGGCTGCCCTCGCGGCCGTGCACGAGGCAGGCATCATCCACCGGGATGTGAAACCCCAGAACGTCATCCTCGCCCCGGCCGGCCCCCGGATGCTGGACTTCGGTATCGCCCACACTCTCGACGGCACCTCGGTGACGCGCACGGGAATGATGACCGGCACCCCCGGCTGGATCAGTCCTGAGCACTACCGCACCGGAGACGTGGGGCCTGCCGGGGACGTCTTCGCCTGGGGTGCTCTCATCGCCTACGCCTCGACCGGACGTCTCCCCTTCGGTGTCGGCGCCCCCGATGCCGTGGCATTTCGCGTCCTGTCTGCAAAGCCGGACCTGCAGGGCATGCCGGATGCGCTGCATACCCTGGTTGCGCAGGCTCTTCGTAAGGAGCCTGGCGACCGACCGGGCGCCGCCGAGCTCAGTGATGCTTGTACAGCATTGCTCGCCTCCCAGGCAACGGCCCTCACTCCGCGCAGCCCCGAACCGACACGGGTGTCCGAGCTGGTGAGCAGCCACTGGAACCTGCCGATAGACAACGACGCCGCCTGGCTCACTGCTGCACGATCCCGCAGTCGCCTTCGTTGGTCGCTCGCAGCCATCGCGGCGGCCGCAGTGGTGGGAGGCATAGCCGGAGCCGTTGCCGCATCCACCGCCTCCACGCCTGAACGAGGACACGTGGCGGCGCCACCAAGCAGCCGGAAACAGTTTTCCAGCGCTCCCACGACGGAACCGACCCACAACAAGGAGACCGTCAGCAGGTCCCCGGCCCCCTCCCCCACCACGACCACGATCGTGTCTGCGCAGTCGCGCCCGCCGTCTGCGACACCTGCCTCACCGCTGCAGGCTCCGCCGTTCACCTACCTTCCGGCCCAACTCGACTGCAGCCCACGCAAGCAGGCAGAGGTCGACGGTGCTTGGCAGATCTTCTCAGCGGGCGATGTCCGGGCGGGAGACGCAGTGGAACTGAGTCTGCGCAACAAGTACGGCAACATCGATCCTGTGCAAGCCGAGATGGAGGTCCTGGCCCGCGTCTACATGCCTGACGGCACCTCACGGCTGGCACGAACAACCGTGCAGTCCGATACGCCTGCCACCGTGGTCTGGCCCGGAAGCTTCACCGGGGCTGCCGCGCACTACCCACCAGGCACGTATACCGTGGTCTGGTTCGTCGGCGACGGCTCACAACGCTTCATCACCTGCACTGGGTTCACCGCCCAATGACAGCTCCTCGCGACAACCAGGATGTAGCACCTGGGGATTGCGCGCTGGGGTGCTGGCCCGTGCCGGGTCCCTCACACATCACGAGCAGCGAGCGTCGGAAACCCTGAGCTCAGGCGACCGATACTTGGGAGGGATCGGTGGGGATGATCTCTGCCTCGCCGAAGAGCTGCTCCAGCGCCTCGCGCCCGTGACGCCTGCGGAACTCGATCTCGGCAGACCTGCCGCAGGAGTTGGGTTTCGGCTCGGGACTGATCTGCTGGCGACGGCTGCTGCCTGGAACGAGGCCGGCGTCTGGGACCAGTTACACGCAGATGTCACCACTGGCCGGGCTGAACACCGGCAGAGGCCGACAGACGGCTGCTCACTCCTTCGGGAGCAAGGAGCGGCCGCAGACGACAGAGCGCAGCCCGGATTGTGCAGGCCTCCACACGCACGTCGTTAGTCCGGCCATCTGCTGCGCTCATGGCGAAAGAGGAGGGAGTCGGCCGCTTTGGTCTCAGGCCTACCGGTCCGAACCGCCAAGGACTGCAGCGCCACAGACGCACGCCCCCCGCCGTCAGCCGGGTTCTGCGGGTGGGCAGGTAGTAAGCGGCGGGCGGGGCAGGCCCCTGGCCTGCCCCGCCCGCCGCTCTTGCTCTCTTCCTCCCGCCAGCTGCAGCCCCCCTCAGAGCAGGAGATCGCTCCTTTTGCGGGAGCGCGGGCTTCGAGCGCAGAGGTCTGCCAAGGCTGGGATACCGAGGGCAGTGAAGATCGCGCGCTGAAGCCGCCAGCAGCCAGACGCAGTGCAGACGGAGGCTTACCAGGCTAGAAAATGACCAGCTTTTGCGGGGTCCCGTCCGGTGTCTCCTGAACGGTGATCGATCCGCCCTGCTGGAGTACCTGCTCAATGTAGGCGTACACGGTCAAAGCCCGGTTGATGCTGTCTGTCTTGCTGTCTCCGGTGAGCCCCACCGTGGCTTCAAGCGCCTTGGAAGCCCGGCCCGTCAGGTTGACGGTGACCCGCTCCAAGGGGCTGGCCCCTCGTCCCGAAGCAGCTGGACGCCCGCCGTCAATCGTGGTGCCAGCAGTTCTGGACATGGCTTACTTCCTTCCCTCTGTCTACCTCTTCGCGCCAGTCATCATCTGCCCTGACGCGTACTTCGTATGTACAGAGTGCGCTTTAAATGCGCCCAAGTCAAGCGGATCGGGCGCTGTTCTTTGACTTGCGAGGAGCATAACCAAAGCCACTACCAGAAGCCAGCTGCACTAGCGGACCACTGGCGGCCGCCGCTGCGGGGCAGCGACCAGGAAACCAGCTCCGCGCGCCCGTAGGGCGCAACCGCCCCGGACGGAATCTCCGTCCGGGGCAGCCGTCATGCCCATGACATTTTCACGCTTCAGACTGATTGCAGTAGCACTTCAGTGAATATTTCACCCTGCTAACGACTGCGATCCATACAGCACTCACTCTGATGTTGCGAGTACGGCTGATAGGATTGTGGCGGGATACCGAGCCGTTCTCGCGCGCCGGGGGCGGTTGAAGATCAAACGAAAGGTCGCCAATGGCGCTCCGTAAGCACACAGACCTGTCGACCGAAGAGCCCGGCCAGCGAGCCGAGCCTGTGATCATGCCCATGGAGACCATGGACATCGAGGTGAGCCCCAAGAAGGTGCGCTTCCTGACCGCGATGCACCGCGACTCCCTTCTCGGCGCCGGGGCGGTCTCGCTGCTGCTCCTGGCGGCGGTGTTCGGATGTGCCGTCGCCACCGGCGTCCTGGCCTCCAAGGTGGGGGTGGGCCCGGCGGGCTGCATGATCGCCGCCTCGGTCGCCGCGGCCGTGGCCATCGGCCTGGTCGTCTTCGTCTTCATGAACCAGCGGCCCGCCCCCACAACGGCCGTCGACCATGCGCCGGAGACCAGGCCTCCGGCGCATTACCAGGACAAGAGGCGCAAGAAGAAGAGCCGCAAGAAGAGTAAGAACCGCAAGTAGTAGGAACCGGCCGGCCGGAGGGGCCGGGGGCAGCACACGCTGTCCCCGGCCCCTCCGTTGTGCTGGCCGCGCCGCCGCCCTCTCTGGCAACGGCGAGCTCCGGCTCACGACGCCGTTCACCTGGCCCACGGACCCGTAGATGATGCCGGCCTGTATCGCCTCGACCGTGTTCTTGCCGATCACGCTCCGCGGCCGGGCCGCCCCGGTCTTGCGCAGCTGCGCACCCCGTACGCCCAGCGCCTCGACCGAGATCTCAATACCCAGCGCGATCACGCCCCCGACGTACTCCCCGCGCGCTGACCGCGTCGAACGTCGTGGTCGTACCGAAGTCCACGATGATCGCCGGGCCACCGTACAGCTCCACCGCCGCCACCGAGTTGATGATGCGGTCCGCGCCGACCTCTTTGGGGTTGTCGGTGAGAATCGGCCCGCCCGTCTTCACCCCCGGCTGCACGGCACCGCGGGCACGTCGCCGTAGTAGCGCCGGGTCATCTCGTGCAGCACGGACGGCACGGTCACGCAGACGGCGATGCGTCGCCGAGTTCGTCGCCAAGTAGCGGGTACATGCCCATCAGGCTCTGGAGCAGCACCGCCAGCTCGTCGGCCGTGCGGCGCGCGTCCGTGGAGATGCGCCAGTGCCAGGCGGACTCCTCCTCCTCGAACAGGCCGAGGACCGTGTGCGTGCTGCCTACACGGGTCGTGAGGAACATGCCCCTTACTCCGCCTCACGCAGGTCCAGGACGACGTCCAGGATCGGCAAGGAGCAGGTCAGGCCCACCACCATGCCTGTGTCCGCGTACCCCGCGCGTTGTTCAGGGTGAGGCGGCCGAGAGCCTCCAGCGTGGCACGGCCGTCCACAAGGGCTGCCACGCTCTCGGCAATTCTCCACCCCGCGGCGGTACGGCCCGCTGGGCGGACTGCCCGACCCGGTCCCCGTCCACCGCGTCGGCCGGGACCGGCTCACCCGTCGGCGCCCCGGCCACGGCCCTCGAGGAGGTCCTCAGCAGCAGGACCCGACTGGCCCACGACGGACACCGACCGCACCGCGCCGCTCGAACCCTCACCGCCCGCAGGCAGTCCCGCCGATGGCCGGGCGCAATCCCCGGAAGCCGCTGCCGACTGCCCGCTGGACCGCGCGGTCCGCCGCCTTGCCCATGCCGATGCGTTCGCTCGGGCAAAGGGGTGTGGTCTACGGCCAGACCAGACCCGGCCCCGGCCCTGTCCCGCAGGCCGCCCTCCAGCGGGTTACAGGTGCTGCCACGAGATCCCGGTGCGCAGCATGTACAGACTCCCGCCACAGCGCCTGCAGGCCCGGCCACCGCCGGCGCCTGTATGGCGGAACCTGCGTTCCGGCTGCAGCAGCAGCGCAAGACGTTCCGCGGCAGCGCTCAGCCGGGAAACTCAGCTACCACTCAGACACGGCCACTGAAACGCAGCCACCTCTCTGTGCTGGACCCGGCCCATGCAGTCTCAGCCGCCACTGCCGACAGAGAGCTGCTGGCGGCTGTCGCACCACGCCGCCCCTCTCCTCAACGCGGCCGCCACGTACGGATCTCCAGATGGATGATGTGCGCATCCGGGCGGATACGGCCGGTCTCCACCAGCCACTGGTGCACGGCCGCAGTAACGTCACCGCCGGCGGCATCCACCCGACGGGCGAAGCCAGCGGCGTCATGCCCACCAGTCTGGGCGGAGCCGTAGGAGCGTTCTTCGGTGTGGTCGGCGCGTTGGGTGACGTCGCGGCGGATGCCGGGTGAGTCGGTGCGGCTTCCGGAGGGGTGCAGGTAGCCGGTTTTGGCGAGGCGGACGGTGAAGGCCAGACGTAGGCCTTGGCGGGCGGCTTCGGCGATGAGGGGACGTAGGCGGGAGGAGCCGGAGGCGATGGCTTGGGCGCCGACGCGGCCGGTTCCGGAGCCGGTTGGGGTGATCAGGACGGCTTTGCTGCGGACGCGGGCGCGGGCGCCGCTGGAGGTGGTGCGGCGGTGGGTGTGGCGGGCGGCGATGGTGGCGAGTTCGGGCAGGTCGGTGATGCCGCCGGTCTGGATGGCGGCCAGGACTTGCTGGAGGGCGGGGACGAAGGCTGCGCCCTTGTTCTTTGTGTAGAACTGGGAGACCAGGGAGGGGTCGCGGTTGATGATGCGGGCGATGTCGCGTTTGGTGTAGCCGGCGGCTTGGAGCTGGTCAGCAAGTTGTGCGGCCTCGTTCAACTCGCCCTGGTTCGTGGAGGGGTTGGGGCGGCGGGAACGTGGAGGCATCAGGCTCCTCCCCCGTTCTGGGTGAGGGCGGTGCGTCCCGCGTCGCGCAGGGTGAGGAGTTCTTCCTCGGTGGTGGGGGCCGTGACCGGCTGGTTGAGGTGGCCTTTGAGGAGGTAGTCGCCGGGCTGGTGGTGGTGGGGCCAGTTCTGGGGCTGGGTGAGGTAGAGGGCGTCGGTGCGGAAGGCGACGACGGTGCCGGCGGGGGTGTGCAGGGCGCCGGCGTGGGTGTTGTCGTCGCGGTGGCGCTGGGTGAGGAGGGCGGCGCGGGCGCCGGACCAGATGGCGGCGGCCCATTCGGGGTGTGCGTTGGGGTCGCGGCTGAAGCCGGTGGGCTTCTGCCAGGTGATCAGCTCGTCGTTGAAGCCGATGATTTCGGCGTCCGGCGGGACGTCGCGTTCCATGGTGCGGGGGGTGGTGCCGGTGACCATGCGGGGGCGTTGGGCGAAGGCGCCGATGCCGTACAGGAGGATGGAGCGTACGGCGCGGGAGGCGAGGTGTGCGGCGCGGGCCTGCTGTGCGTCGCCTTGGAAGTGGGCTTGGGCAGAGAGGTTGGTCCAGGTCTCTTTGAGTTTCTTGGCCCAGTCGTCGAGGGGTTTGCCGTCGTCCCAGAGGATGCCGTCGAGGATTTCGATCTTCCACGGCTGGATGGGGTTGGCGAGGGCAGTGTGGATTTCGGGGCCGCCCGCCCAGGTGGTGAACGTGGTTCCGGGGGAGGCCGGGTAGTGCCAGGCGCGGTCGCCGGGGGCAGGTGCGGGCAGGAGTCCGACGTGGTTCCAGGTGTCGGGGACGGTGACCCTCACCTGCCAGCGGCCGCTTCCGTACAGGGCGCGCTGCTGTTCCTTCTCGGACCAGGCGGCGAACGTGGCTGCGGTGATACGGCGGGGGGTGCCGACCGGGGATTTCCAGGTGTGTTTGGCGTAGGCGAAGGTGCGGTCGTATTCAACGAGTTGGGGCAGTTGTTCGGGGACGCGGGGCGGGGTGAGGAGTTCGTTGCGGCCCTGGCCTGCGGTGGCGTGGAGCAGTCCGCGCAGTTCCTCGGAGAGGACGGGGAAGCCGTCGGCGTGCTGGCCGCGCTGGGGGATGGTGCGGGTCCACAGGTCGCGGCCCGTCTGGGATGGTGAGCCCATGATGACGGCGTCGCTCCAGTGGCGGCGCAGTGCCTGCCACAGCAGGACGAAGGCGTCGCGGACGGTCGCGGGGTCGGCCTGGTCGACGTCGAACCACTCCCCCACGGACCGGATTTCGACGTGGTCCTCGCCGTTTTCGCGCTGGTAGCGGCCGACGGGGTTGCGGGCGTGGACGAAGTGTCCGGCCATCCGGTCGCGGCCGCGGCCGGTGTCGGTGCGCCAGCCGGGGGTGGGGGCGTTGAGCCAGGCGGCGACCGCGTCGCGCAGGTAGGGGTAGCGGTCGGCGTCGCGGTGCCAGGGGTCGCCGGCGGTGATGTAGATGCGTTCCACGCCTTCGGGCAGGACGTGGAAGACGGCGGTCAGGATGGCGGCAACCGAGGCGTCGCCCAGGTCGAGGTGGTGGGTCTGCTGGCGGTGCACGAGTACGCCGGTGTCGGTGTCGAGGAAGACGGTGGAGCGGGCCTGCTGGGTGAAGTTCGGGGACTGGGAGACGAGCTTGGGGGTGTGCGTGAACCAGGCGTCGCCTGCGGGGCCTTCGGGGATCGACGGCAGTTTCCGCGGCGCGTCTTGGGCTTCGGTCCGGTCCTGAGCGGGGTCTGCGGGGCCACTGGCCTGGGCCGGGGGCGCTGCGGGTGACGGCCGCTTGCCTGCCGTTGGGGGCACTGGGGCTGCGGTCTGCGGGGCAGGCTCGGGTGTGGCCTCGGCCGGAGTGTCGTCCGCGGCAGGGGCGGCTGGCGCGGGGGCGGTCTCGACTGCGGTGAGGTTCTCGGGGGCCAGGGCGGGGGCCAGGGCGACGATGTCGGCCACACTGAGTCCGGCTGCCGGGGCGATGCGCTCTGCTTTGGCTTTGCCGTAGGCGGCCAGTTGGGCGATGCGCTGGTCGCGGTCGGCTTCAAGCTTCGTGAGCGTTGCCCGGGCCTTTTTGATCTCGTCCCGCACCGTGCGCAGCTCGGTGAGAGCGGCGTTGTAGCTGTGTGCGTCCATCGGGAGCTTCCTTGTCCGGGTGGTTCAGTCAGCGGTGTGGGTGGGGACGTAGGCGATCGCGCCGCCGGAGTGGGAGGCGAGCCGTGTGCCGAGGAGGAGTTCGGCGAGTTGGCGGTCGTCGTCTGTTTGGGCGGTGATGGTGGTCTGGGGGGTGGCGAGGTCGGTGACGTAGCCGGCCAGACGTGCATCGGGGAAGGCGTGGCGGCTCTCGTCGTTGCGTTGCCATCGATCCAGGCCGGTCAGGACGGCGACGACGTAGCCGGACAGGGTTACGGGCAGCACTCCCCCGGCGGCGATGTCGGCCGGGTCGCATCGCCACCAGCCGCGCAGCGCCGCGAGGAGGTCGCCGGGGGTGAGGGATGCGGCAAAGCCGATCCAGTCCCGGTCGGGTTCCTGTACGGGCTTGGCCGCGTCGATTCGCAGGACGGCGATCTCTTTGGTGGCCAGTTGGTTCAGTGGGGCGTGCTGGCGCTGGCTGAGTGCCTGGACGACGTTGAGCGGGACCATGACGCGCACGCCGCGGCGGGACAGGCCCGGCAGCAGTTCGGCGTGTACGAGACGGCGGAAGGTGGTGACGGCGCAGCCGAGTTCCTGGGCTGCCTGCCCGGTCGTCAGCAGCATCGATCCATCCTCTATGCCAACTCCGATATCTGATTTGGGACCAACGTTAGCGGGATTCTGGAGGGCCCGTCAAAGACGGGTCTCCCGGGTCACGCCCGCGCACTCGTTCTCCTCCCTGCCGCCGCCCCATAGCGGGAGCTGGCAAGACGGTCGGTCCGGCGGTCTCCGCGGTTCTACCGCTGGTCGAGCAGCTCGCGCCACGCGCAAGGCAACATCACGTGGTACGTTCGACGGAGACTTGAAGGGGCACCCGCCGTCCAGCAACGGCCGCTGCCCCTTTCTTCATGCCCGGACACACTCGCTTCCCGCCGGGTGACCTATCGGCACGCCGAGCACACGTTGTCGTCGTTGTACTGGTGTGGGACGTCGGCCGGAGCGAGGTGAGCAGTCCGGCATGAGGGTGCAGAGGTCTCCCCCGCAGGTTCGGCAGCCGTCTTGACATGCTCCTCGCCTTGAAGGGCGAGGAGCATGTCAAGGCCCCGTAGCGTTCCGAGCGGCCCTCTGGCCGTACCTGAGGCATTCCGTTCTGCCGCCACGGCAGGCTGCCGGGGGTTCTCACAGTCGGCCGAGGACTGCCAGCCTTCACTGCAGCGGTGGCGGCAGCCGTCCGTCGCGGTGCCGCTGGTGTGGCCGGTGCGGCGCCGATTGTGGTCTCTCTAGGGACAGCGGGTGTGGCGACAAGAGCGGATGTGAACTCGGCCTGTCCCTTTCATGAGTTGACGAGCCGGTGGCGGTTCGGTCACTTCCAGGGGGCCGGATGTCTGGGCTGCTCACCCGCGTGCGAGGTGTTCGATCAGGTCCTTCTGGTTGTTGATCTCTTGCGCCTGCGGGGGCGGCACGTTGTAGCGGAGCAGGCTTTCGATCTCGGTGCGGGCCACGGCGAAGTCTCCGGTGTATGCAAGAACGACGGCTCGTTGGGCTCGCACCGCAAGGAGAAGGTCACCCAGGCCTTGCTGCCGGGCTGCCGGCAGCAAGGCGTTGTCCAAAAGTTCCATGGCTTGCTGCAGGTCGCCAAGCTCGACGAAGTCGTCGGCGATGTCTTGTCCGATGATGACGAAGTGCCGCCATGCCTGGGATAGTTGGTAGAGCTTCATGGCGTGCAGGGCGGACAGGCCAAACGATTGGCTGAGCTGCCGTTTGCAGCGCACGGCCAGGGCCAGGCAGTCGGCGAGACGCTTGCAGTCATCGAGGTCTGCGTCAGCGGCTTCCAGCCGTGCGGCCACCTGCTCGACGCTGGTCCCGACGATGTCACGGTCCTCCAGGCCCAGGTGCGCCATGTAGGTTTCAGCGAGGTCGAGGGCGATGGTGTCGGCCTGGATGTAGCGTTCTGCCCGGCAGAGGCCCTTGGCCTGGTTGTAGCGCAGGATGCGTCGGGCGGCGCTGTTCTTCGGCAGTGCCTTGCGGGCCGCGAGGTAGGCAGCATTCAGTGCAGTGATGTCGTGACTGTCGGCGTGCTGGTGCATCTGGTGTCCGGCCAGGACGACAGTCTCCCGGATGCCCCAGTCCTGTTGGTGGGCGTCGGCGAGCGTGGTCAGTTCCTCGGTCAGCTGCTTGTGGGCTGCTGCGTCGTCGGCGTCGAGCGCCAAACTGGCCAGGGCATTGAGGGCGTCAAAGCGGTCGATGGGCCGGGCAGCCGGGTCGGCGGCCACCATCTGCAGCGTCGGCTCGAGGTCGGCGGCGAAGGGCTGGTCGAAGAAGTAGTCGTGGCTGGCGAGAGACAGCAGCTGTTCGGTTTGCTCAGTGCGGGCCAGCAGGCGCGCCCAGCGGGCCAGGCGTCCCGTCGAGGCACTGCCGTTGGTCAGGGAGTCGTGAAGGATGGTGCTGAGGGTGAGATCGAGCTGGTGTTGTGTGCTGGGGTGGTGGGGGATGTAGTCGGCCGCAAGTACGCGGGTGGCGTCATGGAGGGTGGTCAGGCCGTCTCCGGTGCGCTGGAGAATGCCGAGGCCGGCCAGGGTACGCAGGCTGCGCGCGCAGTCGCTCGGGCTGAGGCTGGTGTGGTGGGCGAGGCGGGCGAGTTCATCGTGGGTGAGAGGGATCTCGGCCAGCGCGAGGAGTGATGCGGTGGTCTGGGCCTGCGGTGCCAGGCCCTCGAAGATCTCTTCGAGGATGAGGTCCTGAGCGGTGGGCGCGGTGTGCTGGCGGGCGATGAGTGCCTGGCACATGCGGGCCGTGTCCTGGGCGTAGTGGTTCTGGGCGAGTTGGGCGGCGTTGCGGACGTAGAGGGGAAGTCCGCCGGTGAGGGTGATGAGGCGGTCGATCGTGGTCGCGTCGGCGGGAGCCCCGGCGTCGGCGAGGACTTGGGCTACATGATCGGCGTTCCAGCCGTTGAGGAATTCGGGTGTGATGCCCAGGTGCGCGCTGTAGGTGGTCTGGTCGGGGCGTGGCTGGCCCAGCAGGACAAGGCGTGCCGTGGGCAGCGTTTGGGTGATCTGCTTCAAGTCGGTGGCGTTGAGGTGGTGGACGTTGTCGAGGACGATGGCCACCGGTGTGCCGGTCAGATGCTGGTGGACGGCGCGCAGGAGGTCGATTCCCACGGCGTGCGGCAGCCCGGTGCGCTGGTCGGCGGTGAGGTGCCGGGCGGCGAGTTCGCGGCCGAGGCCGCCCGCGACGGCGTCGGCGGCGAGTGCAGTGGCGTCGAAGTAGGTGAGAGGTTCGGGGTAGTGCTGGGCCGCGTGGGCGGCCCAGGCGGTCTTGCCCGCTCCGGAGAAGCCGGTGATCAGGCGTACCCGGGCGTCGGTCAGCAGGTCGGGCTCGTCGGCCTGGGGCAGGTAGTCGTGGTCGAGGGCAGGGAAGTCCTGCAGTTCCTGGACGAACTGCTCGTACAGGCCCTCGACGGTGTCGGCGGTAAAGGCCTGATTGCCGTGGCCGGTGCAGGCGTAGACGACGCGGGCGGCGAGTTTCCACACGAGGGTGAGCGGGCTCAGCGAGGAGAAGGGGACTTGCGCGGCTTCTCGGGTGCACCAGGCGATGCCTTCTTCGAGGTCCGTCCAGGCTGGGGGGAGCCACTCCTCTGGTGGGGTTGCCTGCGGGGTCAGCAGGGTGACGTCGTCGGGCCAGTCGGTTGCGGTCGTCATCGTTGCCAGCTTCGGGCCCAGGGGCACGTTGGCGACGATGACCAGCTGCGGGTGGCCCGGGCGCTTGCCCTCGGTGTGGCGGGAGCGCGCGGCGGCGAAGTTATCGACCGCACCGCTGATGTCCCCCCACTGTAGGGGCTTGCTGCGGGTCTTGACCTGCAGGTAGAGGTGGCGTCCGGGGAGAACTGCCTCGAGGTCCTCGTCGCGTTCCACCAGCAGCGTGTGCAGGCCTGCCGTCTTGAAGCGCAGCAGGCAGGCTGCCGCGTACAGATGCTGGTAGAGAAACCCCCGGTGAAGCGATGTGATCCGCACCAGCTGGTCGGCATCGATGACGAGATCGCCGTGCCTGTCGGCGTGGGAGTCTTCGGGGGTTTTGGGCATGCTCTCATCCTTTCATCGCAGACCGGAAACAAGGGCAGGAGCGCACCGGCCCGACGTGGAGGTGGGGTCGAAAGCCATGGCTGTCTCCGCTGCGGTTACCGGGCAAGGATGTAGTTGTGAGCCGTGCGGGGCCGGGGCTGCAGCGCTGCTGTTGGGACGTGCCCCAAGCGGTCAGGGCTGCTGTCCTGTCATCCCAGGCTCCGAATCCTGCTGATCGGCCGGCTCTCCGTACCACGGCATGTTCCCCGTGGAGTTGACGACGAGCCCCGCCTGTCCCGCAAGGTCGTTGAACACCCGGCACGGCCGACGAGACCAGACCCACAGGTGCCGAAGCCGATGCGCCCCCGCTGCGAGGCGGTCACCGGCATAATCGAAGCGGTCGTCACTGTAGAACGGATGTCCGGTTTGGTCAGCACACCCGAGGTTACTGGGCCGTCCATGGATGCCGTCCCAACCCGCTACGGCAACACCACGTTCCGCTCACGCCTCGAGGCCGACTGGGCCGCCACCCTGGACGGCAACGGTATCCGGTGGGAGTACGAACCGGAGATGATCACTCTGGACTCCGGCACGCTGTATCTCCCCGACTTCTGGCTGCCCGAGCTCGGTACCTGGATCGAGGTCAAAGGCCCGGGCATACCTCGTACCGAGAAGACAGAAGAGCTGGCCCGAACCCGCGCCTGCCGGTGTCAGGCCGCCTGCACCTGCCGATGGCCCGGCGGTGAATTCGTCCTCCTCGGCAAGCCGTCGCTGCCCTCCGAGTGGAACGAACCTGGCCACCGGCCCCGTAGCGGCTACGCGAACTGGGTAACCCCCTTCGGTCCGTCCGCGTATTTCGTGACATGCACTGTGTGCACACGGGCGCAGTGGATCACTCTCAGGCGTCCCTGGCGCTGCCGCGCCTGTCACGCACTGCTGGAGAAGGAACAGACCCACCGGCCCGTCGACCGGTTCGTCCGCTTCGTTGAGGCCGGCGCCCGGATAGGTCTTTTCGCGATGCCCGACCTGGGTGGGCCGTTCACCGATGCCGAGCTCGGCCTTACCGACGGCCCCGAGAGCGGCGTGTTGTGATCGCACGCCATTTCCACCGTCGCGCTGTGCCTCTCGCGCCAGGGCGCGCTCATCGACTGGGGCGTCGAGGACTTCCTCTGCCTGCTCGGTTGCACAGCACGAGCTGCCTACCCTGCGGGACACGTGGCATCACGCGGTGACCGACGGCCAGCACGGCAGCCCGTTGCCTCCCCCGGCCCCTTCCCGTTCACTCCCCCGGCCACGACACGCACCTCAAGGGCTGGGAGGCCGGCGAGTCGTACCGCAAGTTTCTGCGCACTTACGGTCCCCGCCAGGTGCGGGACAAGCTCTACGAGCGCTGGCTGACCCGGATGTTTACCACCGAGCGCGCGGTCCACGCCCTCGTCGGGAACATCGCCGCCCGGCCCCGAACGTTCATGCTGCTCGGGCTGGCCTACCCTTCGCACGCTGTCGCCAACTACGTGCAGGAAGACCTCTTCCCCGTATAGAGGCAGGCCCTGGCTTGACGCTCCGGAGATTGGAGTGGCCAAACGTGGTTGCGGCGCTCCATTTCCCTTCCTCACGCCGGGGGCTCGACGACGCTGGCGCCCTTCAGTAGACGTTGCGCGGCTTTCGCGATCATTCCGACGGGGTCTGCGACGTCTCTGAAGTCAAACCACTCACCGCTCAGCGCTCTTCTCGCGAAACGGTCGTGCAGACGGGTCTCCAAGAGGCCGCCCCCAGTCGAGGTCCAGCGCACGATCAGCGGTGAACCAGACCCGGATTGCAGCGATTTCAGGCGCCCGGGGACGTCTTTGGATACACCGATCTTGACTATCTTCGCTTCGGCCTCAGAAGAGACGACGTACACGGACCGGGTGTCGTACTGAGGCTTCTTAGCCGGAGCCTTGTGGAGGACGGACTGGTCTCTGAGCTGGACGAGCAACTCGTCCTCGCGTCGGACTTCCTCTTTGGCCTCTTCCACAACGCGGTTGAGCATGTCGCGCACCGCGCCAGCGCTGGCACCTCCGCCCTCGACCAGCTCGAGCAGTTCGATGACAGTGTTCACGTCTATGTCCACGCGGTGGTCGGGAGGACCTGGCGGACGCCGGAACGATGTCAGAGTCAGGGACACGTTCGGTATGTCGTGGCCAGCTATGTGGAGGTCGGCAGTGAAGACGGAAACGTTCACAGGCGGATTCCTGTCGTAGGGAGTGATGCCGCCAGCAGCATTCAGTTCGCCTGCCGGGACGGCTTCTCGTCCGGGGCGGTGCAACTTCTGCGTTGGCGCTGTTCGTCAGTTCAGCTGTTCGGTGTAGGTGACGTAGACGACCTCGGAGACGCCGGGCAGCACGGCTGTCCCAGCGGGCCCTG
>NZ_JBEZHO010000061.1:0-55125 GCF_040650615.1 Streptomyces sp. NPDC048643 | reverse complement strand
GGCCCGCCTGAGATCTCAGGCGGGCCCCGACGTCGTACGGACGAGAGGTCAGTGGTCGGACGGCGTCTGGGCCGGTCCGCCGGGGGTGGCCTCGCGGTCGGCGCCCCTGGCGGCCTCCGCCTCGCTGTAGATGTCCGGCTCCAGATAGATCACCCGGGCGATCGGGACGGCCTCACGGATGCGGCCCTCGGCCGCGTTGATCGCGGAGGCGACCTCGGTGGCCGTGTCGTCGTGCCGGACGGCGATCTTCGCCGCGACGAGGAGTTCCTCGGGACCGAGGTGGAGCGTGCGCATGTGGATGATGCGGGTGACCGTGTCGCCGTCGACCATCGCGGCCTCGATCTTCGCGGTGTTCTCCGGGCCGGCCGACTCACCGAGCAGCAGCGACTTGGTCTCGGCGGCGAGGACCAGGGCGATCAGGATGAGCAGGACACCGATGCAGACCGTGCCGATGCCGTCCCAGGTGCCGTCGCCGGTGAGCAGGGCGATGCCGACGCCGCACAGGGCGAGGACCAGACCGATGAGCGCGCCGAAGTCCTCCAGGAGGACGACGGGCAGCTCGGGGGCCTTGGCGCGGCGGATGAACTGGGACCAGGAGTGCGTCCCGCGGATCTGGTTGGACTCCTTGATCGCCGTGCGGAACGAGAAGCCCTCGGCGATGATCGCGAAGACCAGGACGCCCACCGGCCAGTACCAGTGCTCGATCGCGTGCGGGTGCTTGATCTTCTCGTAGCCCTCGTAGACGGCGAACATGCCGCCGACCGAGAACAGGACGATCGAGACGAGGAACGCGTAGATGTAGCGTTCGCGGCCGTAGCCGAAGGGGTGCTCCGGGGTCGCCTCGCGCTGGGCCTTCTTGCCGCCGATCAGCAGGAGTGCCTGGTTGCCGGAGTCGGCGAGTGAGTGGACGCCCTCCGCGAGCATCGAGGAGGAGCCGCTGAACGCGAACGCCACGAACTTCGCTACCGCGATCGCGAGGTTGGCGCCGAGTGCCGCCACGATCGCCTTGGTGCCGCCTGAAGCGCTCATCTGCTCCTGCTGTCCCTTCGTACGCCGTCCGGACCCCGTTCGTACCCTCGTACCCCGGTCCGGGCTTTGCCCGCCCTTTGCGGTGGGCCATTCTTGCAGCACGGGCCGGCAGCGGCGCCTCAGGCCTGCGCTGTCGTCCCGTCAGGCCACCACTGTCGCACGGAAGATCGTGCCGGAACCGGACACTTCGGCCTTTTCGCCGGCCGGTACGAACACCGAGTGGCCGGGCGTCAGGTCGATGCCGTCGGCGCGCACGGAGCCCGCCGTGCACAGCAGGATCTGCGGGGTGTCTCGGGTGAGGTCGCGGGGGGCGGCGCCCTCGGCGAGGGAGTAGCGGGAGAGGCGGAACTCGTCGATGGGGGTCGCGTAGAGCTCCTCGCCGTCCGAGGACGCCTCGGGGCGCAGGACGCCGGGGTCGCTCGCCTCGAAGCGGACCACGCGCAGGAGTTCGGGGACGTCGACGTGCTTGGGGGTCAGGCCGCAGCGCAGGACGTTGTCGCTGTTGGCCATGATCTCGACGCCGAGGCCGTTCAGGTACGCGTGCGGGATGCCCGCGCCGAGGAACAGGGCCTCGCCGGGCTGGAGCCGGACGTGGTTGAGGAGCATCGCGGCGATGACGCCGGGGTCGCCCGGGTAGTGGTGGGCCAGGTCGGCGTACGGGGCGTGGTCGCCGCCGAGCCGGGCGCAGGCGGCCGTGGTCTCGGTGACCGTGTGGGCCATCTCGTCGGGGTCGGCGCCGAGGACGGCCGTGAGGACCTCGCGCAGGGCTGCTTCCTCGGGGTGCGCGCGCAGCAGGTCGACGTACGGCTTGAGGGCGTCGACGTCGAGCGCGGCGAGGAAGTCGGCCGCTTCTTCGGGGGCCCGGAAGCCGCACAGTCCGTCGAACTCGGTGAGGGCGCAGATGAGTTCGGGCTTGTGGTTGGCGTCCTTGTAGTTGCGGTGCGGGGCGTCGATGGGGACACCGCGGCTCTCCTCGTCCTCGTAGCCCTCGCGAGCCTGTTCGAGGTCGGGGTGGACCTGGAGGGAGAGGGGGGCGCCGGCGGCGAGGAGCTTGAGGAGGAACGGCAGGCGGGGGCCGAACCGGGCGACGGCGGCGCGGCCGAGTTCCCTCTCCGGGTCCTCGGCGACGACCTCGTCGAGCGGACCGCGCCCGGTGCGCGAGGGTGCGCCCGGGTGGGCGCCCATCCACATCTCCGCCTGCGGCTCGCCGGTCGGCTCCACACCGAGCAGGTGCGGGATGGCGGTGGTGGAGCCCCAGGCGTAGGGGCGGACGGTGTTGTCGAGGCGGTCCATCGGTGTCTTCTTCTCCATACGTGCGCTGCGCGGCCCGCTCCGTGCGGGGGCCGGTGGGGAGGCGTGGCATCGGGGTTCCGGTCGTGGGACCCGGCGGCCGGGGCGTCGGATCACGGGACCCCGCCCCGGGTTCGGACGGGGTGGTGACGACAGGACCCAGGTCAGGCCCCCGAGGCGAGCGCCAGGTAAACGGCGGCGAAATCCGTGGTGGCGATCAGCTCGGCGAGGGTCTCCAGTTCGCCGCCCTCCTCGGGTTCGAGCTCGCTGATCGCGGTGTCGTGGGTGAGGGCGAGTTCGCGGGCGGCGGGGGCGGCGCTGATCCCGCCGATGGGGCGGTCGCGGAGCAGCACCACGCGCGCGTGCAGTGCCTGGGCCTCCTCGACGCGGTCACGGAAGAAGTCGTCGGGGTCCGCGCCCGCGGCGAGGGCTCCCGCGAGGAGCACGCTGTGCGAGAGGAGGGCCTCGGGAAGTTCGGCGGTCAGCGCGGGGCGGCCCGCGAGTTCGGCGAGCGCGGCGGTGAAACGGCGGCCCGCCGGTCCGGCCGAGGTGCCTTCCGTCCAGATGACCGGGAGGGCCTCGGCCAGTTCGACGGCCAGGGTCTTGGCGGGGTTGCTGTACGCGGCGATCGCGGGGCCGCAGCGTTCGGCGACGCGGTCGAGGCGGTCGGCGACCTTCTGCAGGGCCTCCGGCGGGGCGGAGACGAGGCCGGTGCGGTCGAGGAGCGCGAGCAGCGGGGTGAGCAGCGCCCACAGGACGCCGGGCGCGGAGGCCGCGATCGGTTCCTCCGGTTCGTACGGGGCGGTCGCCATCGGGACGAAGAGGCCGTGGATGCCTGCCACCCAGCCGGAGAGGGGGGAGCCGGCGGGGGCCACGGCGGCGACGGTGCTGCCGCGCCGGTAGGCCGACTCGATGAGGAGGTCCAGGCCGGGTTCGCTGCCGTCGGGGGTGGCGATCAGCAGGAGGTCGACGGGGCCGGCCCAGCCGGGCAGCTCCCAGCGCAGGGCGCCCGAGGCGGGGGCGACGCCCAGGGGGGTGAGCCGGGTGACGGGGCAGCTCGCTCCGGCGAGGGTGCCGAGGAGTTCGGCGACGCCGGTGGCGGCCATGCCGGGCCCGGCGATCAGGACGGCGCGCGGGCGGCCGTCCGGCTTGAGCTCGGAGATCCCGGCCTCGGCGGCGTGCCGGACCGCGGTGCGCACCCGGGCGCCGGCCTCGGCCGCGCCGCGGAGCAGGGCCCGCCGGTCGGCCCGGGCGAGTGCGTCGGGGTCGTCGAGCAGCGATTCGTCGAGCATGGGGTCGGGAGCCTCCGATCGCCGGGGCGGCGTCTGCGCGCCGGCCCGCCGGTGTCGCGTGCACGGGGTCGCTCGCGCGGGTTGTCGAGCGGCGCTGGGTCGGACCGGGGACCGGCCGGTCGCGGCGCCGGTCGCCGTGCGGGACGGGCGTCGCCGGTGTCCCGTGCGGACGACGGCGGCGCGGTCGCTTGTCGTCGCTTGTCGAGGGGGATGTCGGTTGCCGCGCCGTCGGCCCGCCCGTGCGGACGGGGACGGCGCCGCGGGGGCCTCCCGTGCGGGCGGCCGTGCCGGTCAGGCGGGGCGGCGGGCCTCGTCGACCAGGAGGACGGGGATGCCGTCGCGGACCGGGTAGGCGAGGCCGCAGTCCGCTCCGGTGCAGATCAGCTCGGTCTCCTGCTCCTTGAGCGGGGCGTGGCAGGCCGGGCAGGCGAGGATCTCCAGGAGGCCGGCTTCGAGCGGCATGGGGTGTCCTTCCGAAACAGTGGATGCGGCCTGGTCAGGGTACCGCTGCGGGGAGCCCGGCGCGGGGGCGCGGGGGCCTGTTCGTCAGGCGCGCGGGCCGCGCCGGACGGGGCATGTCCGGGGGTTCCGGCGTGTACGCACCTCGTGTCCGCGAGGGCCCGGCGCGCCCGTGGCACGCCGGGCGGGATACCTCAGCCCCGGATGATGGCCAGCACCTCGTCGCGGACCTTCGTCATCGTCGTCTCGTCGCGGGCCTCGGCGTTGAGGCGGAGGAGGGGTTCGGTGTTGGAGGGGCGGACGTTGAACCAGGCGTCCTCGGTGGTGACCGTCAGGCCGTCGAGTTCGTCGATGGTGACGCCCTCACGGCCCTCGTAGGCGGCCCGGACGGCGGCGAGGCGGGCGGCCTGGTCGTCGACGGTGGAGTTGATCTCGCCGGAGCCGGAGTAGCGGTCGTACTCCGCGACGAGCCCGGAGAGCGGGCCGTCCTGTCCGCCGAGCGCGGCGAGGACGTGGAGGGCGGCCAGCATGCCCGTGTCGGCGTTCCAGAAGTCGCGGAAGTAGTAGTGGGCGGAGTGCTCGCCGCCGAAGATCGCGCCGGAGGTGGCCATCTCGGCCTTGATGAAGGAGTGGCCGACGCGGGTGCGGACCGGGGTGCCGCCGTGCTCGCGGACGACCTCGGGGACCGACCAGGAGGTGATGAGGTTGTGGATGACGGTGCCGCCGCCGTGCTTGGCGAGTTCGCGGGCGGCCACCAGCGCGGTGATCGCGGACGGGGAGACCGGCTCGCCCCGCTCGTCCACGACGAAGCAGCGGTCGGCGTCGCCGTCGAAGGCGATGCCGAGGTCGGCGCCCTCCTCGCGGACACGCTTCTGGAGGTCCACGAGGTTCGCCGGGTCGAGCGGGTTGGCCTCGTGGTTGGGGAAGGTGCCGTCCAGCTCGAAGTACATCGGGACGAGCTCCAGCGGCAGCCCGGCGAAGACGGTCGGGACGGTGTGTCCGCCCATGCCGTTGCCCGCGTCGACCACGACCTTCAGGGGGCGGATGGAGGTCAGGTCGACGAGCGAGCGGAGGTAGGCCGCGTAGTCCTCCAACGTGTCGCGGCTCGTGATCGTGCCGGGCGTCGCGTCCGAGGCCGGGGCCGGGGCCGGGGCACCGGAGTCGAGCCAGGACTCGGCGAGCCGGCGGATCTCGGACAGGCCGGTGTCCTGGCCGACGGGGGCCGCGCCCGCCCGGCACATCTTGATGCCGTTGTACCGGGCCGGGTTGTGCGAGGCGGTGAACATGGCGCCGGGCAGAGTGAACGCGCCCGAGGCGTAGTAGAGCTGGTCCGTCGAGCAGAGGCCGATCTCTGTGACGTCGACACCGCGGGCGGCGGCTCCGCGCGCGAAGGCCCGGGACAGTCCGGGCGAGGAGGGCCGCATGTCGTGCCCGATCACGATGGCGTCGGCTCCGGTCACCTGGACGAAGGCGGCACCGAACAGCTCGGCCAGCGGCTCGTCCCACTGGTCCGGGACCACCCCGCGCACGTCGTACGCCTTCACGAGCTGCGACAGATCAGCAGTCACGGGCCAACCCTCCAGAAGTCCACTTCGGTCGGCCCAAACTACCCTTCCGGGCCGACGGGGTGCCGTACCGAGCCGCGGTGGAACACAACCGCGACCTGCGGAAGCGTCCCTTCCCGACCGGGAGGGGACGGGTCGGCCCCGGTACGGGTCCACGAGCGGCTCACGGCAGCATCCAGGACAGCACCGGTGAACTCTGTCCGACCACGATCAGACACATCACCAGCAGGAGTCCGAGGCTCCAGGGCAGCACCTTGCGCAGCAGGTCGCCCTCCCGGCCGGCGAGCCCGACCGCCGCGCAGGCGATCGTCAGGTTCTGGGGCGAGATCATCTTGCCGAGGACTCCGCCCGAACTGTTGGCGGCGGCGAGGAGTTCGGGCGACAGTCCCGACTCCTTCGCGGCGCTCACCTGGAGGGCACCGAAGAGGGCGTTTGCCGAGGTGTCGGAGCCGGACACGGCGACGCCGAACCAGCCCAGGACGGGTGACAGGAAGGCCAGCCCGGCCCCGGCGGCCGCCACGAACTGGCCGATGGTGGCGGCCTGTCCGGAGAGGTTCATGACGTAGGCGAGTGCCAGCACGGACGTCACGGTGAGGATCGCGAACCTCAACTCGGGGACGGTCGCCAGCCATTCCCGTACCGCCACGCGCGCGTGCACCCCGAGCACGACGGCGGTGCACAGTCCGGCGATCAGGACGAGCGTGCCGCCGGTCGCCACGATCGGCCAGGTGAAGACGTTCCCGCCCACCGGCTTGCCGTCCGGGCCGACGACGTCCAGGAAGGGCCAGTCGTACGTCCGGGTCGCCCCCGCGAGCCAGTCCTTCACCACCGGGATCTGCGCGACCGAGAAGATCACGACGATCAGGGCGTACGGGGCGTAGGCGCGCAGGACTTCGCGGCGCGGGTCCCGCTCGTCGAGGTCCTCGCTGCGGGTGCCGGTGAGGACCGACGCCCGTACGGACTCGGTGGCGGGCACACGTGTGCGCGGCACGGCGACCAGGGCTGCGGCGCCGGCCAAGGAGGCGGCGATGTCGGCGAGTTGCGCGGAGAGGTAGTTGGAGACGGTGAACTGGGCGGCGGCGAAGGCGACTCCGCACACCAGGGCGGGCACCCAGGTATCCCGGAGTCCGCGTCTGCCGTCGACCAGACCGACCAGCACCAGGGGCACGATCAGCGCGAGCAACGGGGTCTGCCGGCCCACCACGGAGGCCACCGAGTCCAGGGGCAGACCGGTGACTTGGGCGAGCGTCACGACCGGTGTGCCCATCGCGCCGAAGGCGACCGGGGCGGTGTTGGCGACGAGGGCGACGACGGCCGCGCGGACGGGGTCGAAGCCGAGGGCGACCAGCATCACCGAGCAGATCGCGACGGGTGCGCCGAAACCGGCGAGGGCTTCGAGGAGCGCGCCGAAGCAGAACGCGACGACGAGCGCCTGGATGCGCGGATCGTCCGAGAGTCGCCCGAAGGAGCGGCGCAGGATGTCGAAGTGCCGGGTGCGGACGGTCATCCGGTAGACCCACAGGGCGTTGACGACGATCCACAGGATGGGGAAGAGGCCGAACACCGCGCCCTGGGCGGCGCTGGAGAGCGTCTGACCGACCGGCATGCCGTAGGCGAGGCAGGCGACCAGCGCGGCCGCCAGCAGGCCGGTCAGACCCGCCAGGTGGGCCTTCATGCGGACACCGCCGAGCAGGACCAGCACGACGACGAGGGGCAGGGCGGCCACGAGGGCGGACAGGCCGAGCGAGTCGGCGACGGGTTCCAGCTCCTGGACGTACACGGGTGCCTCCCCGGGATTCCGTGATGCGAAAGCGGTTTCTCACGGCCGTACGGAATCGTCGTGTCCGCGACAACTTCGCGTCAATGGGTGTGCGCGGCCCGGTGGAATCGACGAGGGGACGCGCTCGCCGGGCACTGCGCCCGGAACGGGTGCCCGCGGCATGACGGAGCCGGGGGCGGGAGGAGCCACGAGCGGACGCCGGCTCTCCGCGCGCGTGCCGGGCGCCGGGGTGTTCGGGGCGGCCGCGAGAGGCGGGTGGCGGGACGGGGAGGGGCGCTCAGTTGTCGGGCGAGCGGAGAACCCGCAGGTGGCCGCGGCGTGCGACCTCCATCGGGTCGGCCGAGCGAGCGCTGCCTCCACCGGCTTCGGCCGTGCGCCGCTGCGGGCGGGCCGCCTCGCGCACCGCGTTCGCCAGCGCCTCCAGGTCGTCACCGCTCGGACGGGCGGGACCCGAGGAGTCGGCGAGCCGGACGACCTCCCAGCCGCGCGGCGCGGTGAGGCGCTCGGAGTGCTCGGCGCACAGGTCGTAGCAGTGGGGTTCGGCGTAGGTGGCGAGCGGGCCGAGGACCGCGGTCGAGTCGGCGTAGACGTACGTCAGCGTCGCGACGGCGGGACGGCCGCAAGCGGTGCGCGAACAGCGACGTACAGGGCTCACGACGTTGGACGGTACCGCACTCTTGAGCGGGCCGCGACGACTCTCCCCCAGGTCACCCCACCGTGTCGTCCTGTGAGACCGCCCACACCTCTTTTCGATCATCACCCCCTGACCTGGGGGGACATCACCGCCGGGGACACCGAACAGACCTGAATCCGGTCACCACTTGGTGCAAATCATGTCAATTGCCATGTCAGCGACGGTCCTGGAGGGATACGGAATCGAGCCCGACCTTGGCCGGAATGGTCATCGGGCGACATCCGGAACAGAGGCCGGATCACCGGGCGTCGGCCGGTGGGGCGATGATCCGGCGCAGCGTGGGGCCGGGCGGCCGGGCCGGGCGGGGACTACTCTTCGTCAGTGATGGACAACCCCGTACCGCCCCCCGCCGCATCAGCCGGTCCCCGCCGTCGTGACCGCCATGGCCGCGGCATGCGCGGCCCCGTGGCGCCTCCCCAGGTGCCGCTCGCGGCGAGCCGCGCCGAAGTGTTCGCGGACCTGGTGCAGGACTCCGTGGAGCGGCTGGAGCGACGCTGGCCGCAGCTCGCCGACATCGACTTCATGGTCCTCGAGGTGCCGCGCCTGGAGGGCTCGGGCGAGGGGTGGAGCGACGAGGCGGTGCCCCTGGGGGGCACGGTCGCCGCACGCGAGGGCCGTCCCGCGCGCGTGGTGGTCTACCGCCGACCGGTCGAGATCCGCACGAAGGGCCGCGACGAGCGGGCCGCCCTGGTGCACGAGATCGTCGTGGAACAGGTCGCGGAGCTGCTGGGGCTGACTCCCGAGACGGTCGATCCCCGGTACGGCGAGGACTGAGCCGAGGGCGGGATCACCCCGGCCGCGTCATCGGCCGGAGATCACCCGTACGCGGTCACCCGCCCCGCCTCACTTGTCGAGCAGCACCGAGAGGTCCTGGTCCGCCTCAGGCACCGAGACCGTGCCCCGGTCGTCCGGGAGGGTCTGGACGGTGAACGCGGGAACGCCGTCCTGCGTCGAGGCCAGCATCCGGGACGCGTAGACGGGGCCTCCGGAGACCGGCTCGACGGTGAGGGCGTAGGTGCCCTTGAGGCCGCTCGGGACCGGTGCCTCGACGTTCTGCGTGGTGCCGGCCTTGATGGTGAACGTCTTCGACACCGCCGTGCCGCCGCCGCTGCCCGCGGACGCGGTGACCTTGACCGTGGCCCCCTTGCCGGGCGCGGTGACGGCGAGGGTGGAGCCCTTGGCGCTGTTGTCGGCCGCCGTCGCGCGCGTGCCGACGGGGGCGGTGGCCGGGATGAACGCGGTCTCCTGCCGGTCGCCCTTGCCGCGCACCACCCGCAGGGCGGCGACGACCGGGACGGAGGCGTCGCTGGGCGTGAGCACCAGGGAGCCCGCCTCGCCGCGGGTGACGTCCCCGAGGTCGACGGCGGAGGTCATGCCGGCCTTCACGTGCAGCGTCTCGTGGCCCGCCGGCGTGATCAGGCCCGTGGGCGAGGCGAGGCGGACCTTCAGGTCGGCGTCCGTGTCGCCGGGCGCGAAGGCGACCAGGCGGACGGAGGTGGCGTCCTTGGGGATGCCCGGCAGGACGAGGCTGCCGGCGGGGTCGGCGGAGGCGGCCAGCCAGTCGCCGCCGATCTTGTCGTCCAGCGCCTGTACGGCGGCACCGACACGGCCGCTGCGGACCGTCACGTGCACCGTGAGGTTGGTCTGCGGGTCGCCGGTCAGCGTGTTCAGCAGGATCGGCTCGCTCGCGTGCGGCTGGACCGTGATCCCGTCGGCCACCGTGGACTTGAGGGTGCCGTCCTTGCCGTACAGGTCGATGTCGACGACGGCCGCGGAGTCGTCCGGGTTGGTCAAGTGCACATAGTCGGTGCGGTCGTCGGCGGTACTGGCGCCCGGGAACCAGAACTCGGTGTCCGGGGCTGTGCAGTTGGTGCCGAGCAGGCCGCGTCCGGTGCCCACGGCGACGTCGGTGGTCTCCTGGACCGTCCAGCCGGGCGCGAACTTGCCCTCCGCGGTGCCGACCAGCGCGGGTGCCTGAGAACCCGAGGCGTCACCGGTCGCGGGCTTGCCCGGCTCCTTGACCCGCACGACGGGCTTGGACGCCTTGCCGCCGCTCTTCTTGCCGCCGTCCGACTCCTCGGTGGCCGCCGTCAGTTCGGCCTTGCCGCCCGCGCCCGCGCCGTCCGCGACGGGGGTGAACGACGTGTACGCGGTGTCGGCGATGTCGGAGGTGCTCGGCTGCGGGCAGAGCAGGCTGGTGCGCTCGACGGGCAGTCGCGCGGCCGCCCGTGCCGTGTCGTCTCCGGAGGCGTCCGGCGACTGCAGCGTGGCGAATCCGGTGACGGCGGCGAGCGCCGTCGCGCCGGCGATCAGGGACAGGGTGGTGCGGTTCACTGCTGGCTCCCGTCGGGGCGCTCGCTGTCGGTGCCGTGCGGCGGGGGCTGCGTGGGGTCGTAGGCCGGGTCGTAGCCCTGCTCGCCCGTGCCGTAGCCCTGGCCGTGGGCGTCGTACGGCTGACCGTTCGCGTCGTAGCCCTGGCCGTACGCCGGGTCGTAGGGGGTCGTGCCGCCGTACGCGTACGGGTCGTACTGGCCGCCCTGGTAGGGGTCCGCCTGGTACGGCTGCTGGTAGCCGCCCGTCGCGTACTCCCCCGTGCCGTCGTACTGCTCGGCGCCGTACGTGCCGTACTCGGCGCCCGCGTAGCTCGGGGTGTCCCACTCGCCGTGCGTCTGCTGGTGCGGGACGGCGCCGGCCGGGACCTCCTGGTCGAGGGCGGACACGCCGTCGAGGTCCTCGTCGGATCCCTCGGCCTCGGCCTCCGCCTGGGCGCGCAGACGGCGGGCTCGGCGGCCGTCTCCCGTGGCGTCCTGGGCGGGCACGGCCCGCTCCTCGGGGAGGTCGTCGTCGACGTCCCGGCGGCGGCCCGGCAGGGCGAGCACCACGAGGACGAGGGCGAGCGCGCCCTGGGCCCACAGCCAGGCGGTGTGGCTCAGCGGGGCGTCGAAGGTGACGTCCAGCCGGCCGCCGCCCGAGGGCAGTTCGAAGCCCTGCGCCCAGCCGTCGACCGTGGTGCGGGTGAGGGGCTTGCCGTCCAGGGTGGCCGTCCAGCCCGGGTCGGCGCTGTCGGCGAGCCGCAGGACGCGGCCGTCGGCGCCGGTCGGGACGGTGGTGTGCACCTCGACCGGTCCGGCGGCGATGGACTGCGGTTCACCGGAGGCGGGGACGATCGCGGCGCGCGAGACCTGCCGGTTGACGCGCCACAGGGCGCTGCCGTCCTGCTGGCTGAGCCGGGTCAGGCCGGGGGTGGCGTCCAGGACGCGGCTCACCTCGCGGGGCGCGCCCTTGCGGACCAGGACGTACCGCACGGCGAAACCGCCGAGCTCGTCGGCCTGGTCGGCGCCGGAGCCCGCGACGAGGTTGGCGACGACCTTGTCGAGCTTCTTGTTCTCGCCGCCCGCCGACGCCAGTTCGGCGTCGCCGAGGCGGGCGCCGGAGCCGCGGACGAGCGTGTAGCCGACCTGGGCGGCGGAGCGGCTGTCGAGGACGAGGGTGCGGGCCTGGTCGCGGGTACCGCTCTCCTCGGCGACGAACGCGGGCACCTGCACCGGGTCGCGGCGCTCCACGGGTCCGTCGGCGCCGCCGATGATCCATCCGGCGGCGATGAGCAGGGGGCCCGCGGCGCAGGCGAAGGCGATGAGCGCGGCGACCGGCTGGCGCCAGCCGAAGCTCTGCTCGGCCACGCGCGCGCGGGCTCCGTCGGCTCCGACGGCCGCGGCGGAGAGCAGCGCGAGGCCGTAGACGAGAGTGGCGGGGCCGGCCCAGGTGGAGCTGTTGGACAGGACCGCGAGGACGAGCGCCACCAGGGCGACGATCCAGGCGGTCCTGATCCCCGCCTGGCGCTCGGTGCGCAGCAGGGCCGCGAGTGCGGCGAGCACGACACCGAAGAGCATCAGGCCGCTGACCGTGCCCGGGCCGCCGGGGCTCGCGCCGAGCAGGTCGAGCGCGGAGGCCGCGCTCGCTCCGTACTCCAGGCCGGCTTCCTTGAAGAAGCCGAACGGCAGCAGCGTGAGCGACCAGGGGGCGAGGACCAGCAGCGGGGTGCCGAGCTGGGCGAGGAAGCGCGGCCCGTAGGCGGACAGTTCCCTGCGGCGCACGGCGAGGAGCGCGAGGCCGAGGATCAGCGCGATCGGCCAGACGATCGGCGTGAACGCCGTGGTGAACGTCAGCAGCAGGGCGTAGGCCCAGGTGGCGCGCCAGCTGCCGCGCGCCCCCGAGGAGTGCGCGAGACCGCTCGCCGCGACGCCCGCGCGCGCGATGAGCGGCAGCAGGATCGCGAGGACGGCCGTGCCGATGCGGCCGCCGGCCAGCGCGCCGGTGGCGGCGGGCAGGAAGGCGTAGGCGACGGAGGCCCAGGCGCGCAGCAGGCGGGACTCGACCAGCGGGCGCGAGGCGAAGTAGGCGGCGAAGCCGGCCAGCGGCACGGACGCCACGAGGAGCACGGTGACCGCGAGTCCGGTGGAGCCGAGGAGGACGGAGGCCAGCATCGCGACGAGCGCGAGGTAGGGCGGGGCGGCCTGGGTGTCGCCCGCGCCGACCGGATGCCAGCCGTCGACATAGCGCGACCAGAGCTCGAAGGCGTCGGACGGTGCGGGCAGCAGCGCGCCGCCCGCGAGGGCTCCGCCGCCGAGCAGGGCGCGGCAGGCGAGGAGCGAGACGAACAGGAGGACCAGGAAGACCATCGGGCCGGGGTTGCGCGCGATGCGCTTGAGCCGGACGAACTGCTCGATCTCCAGGAAGTCGCCGTCGTCGCCGCCGGGTCCGGACTCGACGGCGCCGCCGTGCCGGCCGGCGCCCGTGGTCACTTCGGCGTCGGAGCGGCCCACCAGATTGCCGGCGACCTGCTCGACGGTGGCCCGCACGGTCGCGCCGGGCGGCGGGAACAGCGGGCGCAGTTCGCCCTTGTCGACCTGGGGACGGCCGCGCCTGCGCCGCCCGGCGATGATCCGCTCCGGGCGCAGCAGGGTGCCGAGCAGGCCGCGGATCTCGTCGACGGCCTGGCCGGGGACCTTGCCCACGAGGTAGGCGACGGTGCGCAGCAGGGTGCCGAGGACGAGGCGGACCAGGATCCAGGGGAGCTGCGCGGTGCGGGCGTTGACGAGGAGGGTGTAGGCGGCGCCCGCCTTGTCGACCTTGTGCGGGGACGCGGAGGTGCGGCCCACGCAGTCGACGGTGCGGCGCTCGCGGGAGGCGGCCTCGGCGTGCCGTACGACCGCTTCTGGGGCGACGAGGACGCGGTGGCCGGCGGCCTGGGCCCGCCAGCACAGGTCGACGTCGTCGCGCATCAGGGGCAGCCGGCGGTCGAAGCCGCCGAGCTCCTCGAAGACGTCGCGGCGGACGAGCATGCCGGCGGTGGAGACGGAGAGGACCGGGTGGACGTGGTCGTGCTGTCCCTGGTCCTGCTCGCGGCGGTCGAGACCGGTCCAGCGGCGGCCGGAGTTGGCGATGGTGACGCCGACCTCGAGGAGCTGTCGGCGGTCGTACCAGCCGCGGAGCTTGGGGCCGACGACGGCGACCTCGTGGCCCAGTTCGCGTTCGTTCTCCACGACGCGCAGCAGGTGCGCGAGGGCGTCGGGTTCCGGGGCGCTGTCGTCGTGCAGCAGCCAGAGCCACTGCTCGGGCTCGCCGTACGGAAGGTCCGGCAGGTCGTAGGCGTCGTCGCGCCAGCTGCGCGTGACCGGGTCCCAGCCGCTCGGCCGCTTCAGGTAGGGCAGGTCGTCCGGGGTCAGCAGACCGGCGGTGCGGGTCGCCTCCTCTACGGCCTGGCCGAATCCCGTGCGGCGGGCGAGGTGCAGGACGTGGTCGGCTCCGAGGGCGTCGGTGAGCAGCTGGGCGGAGTCGTCCGCGCTGCCGGTGTCGGCCGCCACCGCGTTCTGCACGGGGCGCTCCTGGCCGAGCAGCCCGGCGAGCGCCTCGGGGAGCCAGCGGGCGCCGTCGTGGGAGACGAGCACCGCGGTCACCACGTGGCGCGGGAACTCAGGGGCGGCAGCTGCGTCGTGACGGGCTGCCGAATGGCTGTGCACGGACATCGAGGTACGGGCCCCGGTTCGATGGACTGCGGTGGACGTCTGTGTCCGGCGGGGACAGCGGGACGTCTCGGACGAGGGCCCACACTAACGGCTGGGCAGGACGACGGCCCGCCGCCTGTGGATAACCCACGTGCGACGGGCCGTTCGTTACGTGAGCGTGTGTGCCGATTGGTCAGCGGCTCCCACGCGTGCGTGCGGCTGTTTTCCGTACGCATTTCCGTGCGACTGTTTTCGGACAGCGTCCCTCTTCGTACGAGCGCCCCTCAGGCGGTCGCTCAGACGGCGGCCTTCTTGAGACGGCGCCGCTCCCGCTCCGACAGACCGCCCCAGATGCCGAACCGCTCGTCGTTGGCGAGCGCGTATTCGAGGCACTCGGAGCGGACCTCACAGGCGAGGCAGACCTTCTTGGCCTCGCGGGTGGAGCCGCCCTTCTCGGGGAAGAAGGACTCGGGGTCGGTCTGGGCGCACAGCGCGCGCTCCTGCCAGCCGAGTTCCTCGTCCGCGTCGTCGACCAGCAGTTGCTGCACCAGCTCGGTCATGTGCGCCCCTCGTCTGTCTTTCGCGTCCCCGTGATGCTGTCGTCACCGATTTCGGCTGAACGACACGAGTGAAATTACAAGTGTGCCGATCCGGGCCAGTCAAGCCGAGATCTGCTATTGGGCCCCTTATTCACTCTGCGGAACCAAGGCTATGCGGAAAGTGTTCAAATCGGCATAAACCCTGACAGCCCAAGGGGTCCGGCCCGACGTCCACTCCCGTTACGGGGGAAGACGGCCAGGAGTTCGATCGCGTTCCGACGCCGACCTCGAAGCGAACCTGATCACATGGGGATCACGGGCTCGCGCTGAGGTTTGTGCGCCCGGTTGTGCGCCATGTGTCCGGGGAGGCGGGTGAACAAACCTTTCGCCTGCCAGATGAACCGGATGAGGTGAAACATCCCCCACATATCGGACATGAAGTTGACAGTAGGGGTGTGAACCGGTGACCTTATGGGCATGCTCGCGAACTTGGCATCCACCTCGACCCGCACCGCCGGGTCCCACGGTGCTGCCCACGTCCGCTGTAGCTGTTGTTGCTGTTCCAGCTGTTGAGCCCTACCGCGCTCCGGCTGCCTCGCCGCCACTGAGGCGAACCACCGCCCCCTCCGGGCGACCGCCCGCACCAGGGCACTCCCCTCCCGCCCGTCACCCGGGCGTGAACCCCCGCTCGCGACCCGGGCGGAAACGGCCAGCGACACCCCAGCACTCTCCTGCCGAGGAACCACCGCACCCATGAACAGCGACAGCGACCTCCAGATCGCCGGCGACATCCTCGAAGTACCGCACCTGCTCCAGCCGCCGCGCGAACACCCCGTCACCGTGGCCGACTTCGTCGGCATGGCGCGCTCCATCGCCGCCGACCGCTCCCAGTGGGAGCACCTCGTCGAGTACGACGCCACCTCACGCTGGTACCACCGGCTGCGCACCGGACCCGGCTACGAGGTCTGGCTGCTGTCCTGGGTGCCCGGACAGGGCAGCGGGCTGCACGACCACGGCGGCTCCTCCGGCGTACTGACCGTCCTCGACGGCGCGCTGACCGAGCGCACGGAGCGCGGCACACGCGCCCTGGGCTCCGGCGCGCAGCGGGTGTTCGCGCCCGGCTACACCCACGAGGTCGTCAACGACTCGCTCGAAGGAGCCGTCAGCCTGCACGTCTACTACCCGGGTCTCACGGAGATGCCGATGCACGCGGCGCGTTGCGCGGTCGCCGAGAGCGTGGCGCCGGACGGCACGCCCGCCGGGGCCGAGGTGGCGTGACCGGCTGACACGTTGTCGTCGCCGCCTGCAAGACTGAACCCCATGCGCATTGTGGTTCTGGCAGGCGGTATCGGTGGTGCACGGTTCCTGCGTGGTCTCCAGCGGGCCGTCCCGGACGCGGACATCACGGTCATCGGCAACACCGGCGACGACATCCACCTCTTCGGGCTGAAGGTCTGCCCGGACCTCGACACGGTGATGTACACGCTCGGCGGCGGCATCAACGAGGAACAGGGCTGGGGTCGTGCCGACGAGACCTTCCATCTGAAGGAGGAGCTCGCGGCGTACGGGGTCGGACCGGAGTGGTTCGGGCTCGGCGACCGCGACTTCGCGACGCACATCGTGCGGACGCAGATGCTCGGCGCGGGCTATCCGCTCAGCGCCGTGACCGAGGCGCTCTGCGACCGGTGGAAGCCGGGCGTGCGGCTCATCCCCATGTCGGACGACCGCGTCGAGACGCACGTCGCCGTCACCCTGCCGGACGGCGACGCGGCCGGAGGCGCCGGCGAGCGCAAGGTGGTCCACTTCCAGGAGTACTGGGTGCGGCTGCGGGCCTCCGTGCCGGCCGAGGCGATCGTGCCGGTGGGTGCCGAGCAGGCCAAGCCGGCCCCCGGGGTCCTCGAAGCCATCGGCGAGGCCGACGTCATCCTCTTCCCGCCGTCCAACCCCGTCGTCTCCGTCGGCACCATCCTCGCCGTGCCCGGCATCCGCGAGGCGATCGCCGAGGCGGGCGTGCCCGTGGTCGGCCTCTCCCCCATCGTCGGCGACGCGCCCGTGCGCGGCATGGCCGACAAGGTGCTCGCCGCGGTCGGCGTCGAGTCCACCGCCGCCGCGGTCGCCGAGCACTACGGCTCGGGACTCCTGGACGGCTGGCTCGTCGACACCGTGGACGCCTCGGTGGTGGAGCGCGTCGAGAGCGCCGGCATCCGCTGCCGGGCCATCCCGCTGATGATGACCGACCTCGACGCGACGGCCCGGATGGCCCGTGAGGCGCTCGCCCTGGCGGAGGAGGTACGGACTCCGTGACCACCCCGAACCATGCGGCGGACACGCCGGGACCCGCCGGACAGGGAGAGCCGGCGGAGCAGGCCCCGCCCGGTTACCGGGTCTGGGCGCCGGCCGGACTGCCCGAGGTGCGCCCGGGCGACGACCTCGCGAAGCTCATCGCGGCCGCCGGGCCGGGCCTGGCCGACGGGGACGTGCTCCTCGTCACCTCCAAGATCGTCTCCAAGGCGGAGGGCCGGATCGTCGAGGCCGCCGACCGCGAGGCGGCCATCGACGCCGAGACCGTCCGGGTCGTGGCGCGCCGCGGCGCGCTGCGGATCGTCGAGAACCGGCAGGGGCTCGTGATGGCCGCCGCCGGCGTCGACGCCTCCAACACACCCGCCGGCACCGTGCTGTTGCTGCCCGAGGACCCCGACGCGTCCGCGCGGGCGATCCGCGACGGGCTGCGGGACACCCTCGGGGTCGACGTCGGCGTCGTCGTCACGGACACCTTCGGGCGCCCTTGGCGCACCGGGCTCACCGACGTCGCCATCGGCGCGGCGGGCGTCCATGTGCTGGACGACCTGCGCGGCGGCACCGACGCGCACGGCAATCCGCTCAGCGCGACCGTCGTCGCCACGGCCGACGAACTCGCCGCCGCCGGTGACCTCGTCAAGGGCAAGGCCTCCGGGCTGCCCGTCGCCGTCGTGCGCGGACTCGCCCACCTGGTGGCCGAGGGCGACGGCGAAGGGGCTCGGGCCATCGTCCGGGGCGCCCGCGACGACATGTTCCGGCTCGGCACCTCGGAGGCCGTGCGGGAAGCGGTCACCCAGCGGCGTACGGTCCGGGCCTTCACGGACGAGCCCGTCGACCCCGGTGCCGTGCGCCGGGCGGTCGCCGCGGCCGTGACCGCCCCCGCCCCGCACCACACCACCCCCTGGCGGTTCGTGCTCCTGGAGTCGCAGGAGTCGCGGACGCGGCTGCTCGACGCCATGCGGGACGCCTGGATCGCCGACCTGCGGGCCGACGGGAAGAGCGAGGAGTCCGTCGCCAAGCGGGTCCGCCGCGGCGACGTGCTGCGCGACGCGCCGTATCTGGTGGTGCCGTGCCTGGTCATGGACGGCTCCCACACGTACGGCGACGCCCGGCGGGACGGCGCCGAGCGCGAGATGTTCGTGGTCGCCACCGGGGCGGGCGTGCAGAACTTCCTGGTCGCCCTGGCCGGTGAGCGGCTCGGCTCGGCCTGGGTGTCGTCGACGATGTTCTGCCGTGACGTCGTCCGCGAGGCGCTGGACCTGCCGGCGAGCTGGGACCCGATGGGCGCGGTGGCCGTGGGCCACGCGGCGGAGGAACCCCGGGACCGCCCGGCGCGGGACGCGGAGGCGTTCCTCGAGGTGCGGTGAGGGGCGCTGCGCGGAGCGGGTGACCCGCACGGTGCCCGGCCGGGCCGTGGACCCGTGCGGCGCGGTGGGTCGCGTCCGGTGGGTGGTCTCGCGAACGGTGCGTTTTCGGCCACGCGAGCGCCTACCCTCGTAGGGCACCCCGAGCACCCCTAGGACCTCATCCGTGGCTGGACGTTTCGCTCCCCGGCCGACGCGCACGACCGTGCGCGGCGGGCACGTCGTGGTGCCCGGCGGAGTGCCGCGACAGGCCACCGAGCCCGCCCGCGTCCGCACCTGGGCCCCCGACGGACCGCTCGACCTCGGGCTGGTGCTCGGGCCGTTGCGTCGCGGCCCCGGCGATCCGACGTTCCGTACGACACCCGACGGCTCCGTGTGGCGGGTCTGCCGCACGCCCGCCGGGCCCGGCACCCTGCGCGTGACGCTGCGCGGCGGAACGGCCCGGGGCGAGGCCTGGGGGCCCGGCGCCGACTGGCTGCTCGACCGGCTCCCCGAACTGCTCGGCGCTGCCGACGATCCCGACGCCTTCGAACCCCGGCACCGCCTCGTCGCGGTCACCCGGCATCGGCGGCCGGGGCTGCGGCTGGTGCGGACCGGGCTCGTCATGGAGTCGCTGATCCCGTCCGTCCTGGAGCAGAAGGTCACCACCGACGAGGCGTACCGGGCGTGGCGGCTGCTCGTCCGGAAGTTCGGCGAGCCCGCGCCGGGGCCCGCGCCCGAGCGGATGTACGTGATGCCGGCGCCCCGGACCTGGGCGCTGATCCCGTCCTGGGAGTGGCACCGCGCCGGTGTCGACGACAAGCGGGCGTCCACCGTCCTGCGGGCCGTGCGGGTCGCTCCCCGGCTGGAGGAGGCCGTGCGGCTCGATCCCGTGCGGGCGCGGGAGCGGCTGGAGCTGGTGTCCGGGATCGGGCCCTGGACCTCCGCGGAGGTCGTGCAGCGCAGTCACGGTGCGGCCGATGCCGTGACCGTGGGGGATCTTCATCTGCCGGGGATCGTGGGGTACGCGCTGGTGGGGGACCGGGACGCGGACGACGCCTTGATGCTGGAGTTGCTGGAGCCCTATGCCGGGCAGCGGCATCGGGCGGCTCGGCTGATCCTGTTGTCGGGGCGGACGCCTGCGCGGCGCGTGCCCAAGATGCCCCGGGGTGACATCGGGAAGCTCTAGGCGTGCCTCGCCTTCGGCTTCGTCCGCCCGGCTTCCCTGGTGTCCCCGGGGTCCGCCACCTTTGCCTGGCTTCCCGTGGGCCGGGGATCCTTGCTCGGCTCGGGCACAGCGGTTTTTCGCCCCCTCCGCCCCTGCCCTTCCCGTACCTGGGGCTCCGCCCCAGACCCCGCTCCTCAAACGCCGGAGGGGCTGAAATGTCGCGAGCACCGGAGGAGCTGAAAGATTGCGAGCGCCGGAGGGGTGGGGCTGGTCCCTCCGGCTGCGCCCTCTTTCCTCTGCTCGTTCTTCTACTGGTCCGACGAGAAGCGGAGTGCTCCCGCGGGGATGTGGGCGTCGCACCAGATGCGGACTCCGTCGCGGAGTTCGTTGTCGGGGCCGACGGTCGCGCCGTCGCCGATGACCGCGCCCGTGAGGATCGTGCGTTCGCCGATGCGGGCGCCGAGGCCGACGAGGGAGTCCGTGACGACCGCGCCGGGCTCGACGACCGCTCCGGCGAGGATCGTGCTGCCGGAGATCCGGGCACCCTCGCCGATCCGGGCGCCCTCGCAGACGACCGTGCCGCCGGTGAGCTTGGCGTCGGGGGCGACCGTGGCCGTCGGCAGGACCAGGCGGTCGCCGCAGCGGCCGGGGACCGCCGGGGACGGGGCGCGGCCGAGGACGAGGTCGGCGGAGCCGCGGACGAACGCCTGCGGGGTGCCCAGGTCCAGCCAGTACGTGGAGTCCACCATGCCCTGGAGGTGGGCGCCGGTGGCCAGCAGCTCCGGGAACGTCTCGCGCTCGACGGAGACGGGACGGCCCTCGGGGATGGTGTCGATGACCGAGCGGCGGAAGACGTACGCCCCCGCGTTGATCTGGTCGGTGACGATCTCCTCGGGGGTCTGCGGCTTCTCCAGGAACGCGGTGACGCGGCCGGTGGAGTCCGTGGGGACCAGCCCGAACGCGCGCGGGTCCTCGACACGGGTGAGGTGCAGGGAGACGTCCGCGCCCGTCGTCTCGTGGGTCGCCACCAGGGCCGGGATGTCCAGCCCGGTGAGGATGTCGCCGTTGAAGATCAGGACGGGTTCGTCGGGGCCCGAGCGGAGCCGGGACGCCACGTTGCGGATGGCGCCGCCGGTGCCGAGCGGCTCCTCCTCGGTGACGTACTCGAGGTGGAGGCCCAGCGAGGAGCCGTCGCCGAAGTACGGCTCGAAGACCTCGGCGAGGTAGGACGTCGCCAGCACGATGTGCTCGACGCCCGCCGCGCGGGCCCGCGCCAGCTGATGCGTCAGGAAGGGGACTCCGGCCGCGGGCACCATCGGCTTGGGCGTGTGCACCGTGAGGGGGCGCAGCCGGGTGCCTCTGCCGCCGACCAGGAGGATCGCTTCTGTCACCTGTCGTCTCTGCTTCCTGCCGGGACCGGCCGAACTGTGTTCCGGCCGGCCAGTGTATGCAGACTGTTCGATGGCGCCTTCGATGGCCGTGCGGTCTCCGTCGAGGGGCCGTGCTCGTGACGTCAGGTGATCCCCGGCCGGCCGGGCGGTGCCGGCGCCGCCGGTTCCGGGCCCTGCCTACCGGCCCTGGTAGCGGGCCGCCGTCTTCCGTGCCGAGCCGAGCTTGCCGTAGAGCAGCCGTCCGGGGCACTCCGTGGCGAACCCGTCCCGATGGCCGGAGATCACATTCAGTCGTACGTTCTTTCCCTTTCGGTAGAGATTGCCACCGCCCGACTTCAGGTATGTCTTGCCACGCGGATTGCCACCGTAGAGACCCAGCTTCCAGGCCGTCAGACGGGCGATGGCCTTGAGCGACGCGTCGGTCGGCTTCGTGTTCTGGAAGGTGCCGAGGACGGCGATCCCCATGCTGTTCGTGTTGAAGCCGAGGGTGTGGGCGCCCAGGACCGCCTTCGCGACGCCCCCGGCCCGGCCTTCGTAGATGTTTCCGCACTTGTCGACGAGGAAGTTGTAGCCGATGTCACGCCAGCCGCTGCTCACCACGTGGTAGCGGTAGATACTGCGGATGACCGAAGGCACCTGGGAGCAGCTGTAGTTGTTGCCCGACGCCGTGTGGTGCACGAAGGCCGCCTTGACCTTCTTCGTGTAGACGAAGCCGCGCTCGCGCAGCTTCTCGTTCGCGCCCCAGCCCTTGCGGGTGATGATGCGCGGGCGTGCGCCGATGTACGGCTTCACGCGCTGTACCGCGGAGTCCGCGGACAGGTACGCGCGCTCCGTCTCCTCCTGGGTGAGCGCGCCGATCTCGGTGGCGTCGGCGGCCGGGACCTCGTCCGAGGCGCCCGCGCGTACGCTCCCGGCGCGCGTGGCGGGATGCGCGCCCCCGGCCCGGTCGGCCGCGTGGACGTCCGCACGGCCCGGCGGTCCGCCGGGGTCGATCAGTTCGAGGTGCAGGCCTCTGGGGAGCGGGGTGTCCGGGGCCGTGCCCGCGCGCTCCCCGCCCTCGGGTGCCTCGCGGGGCGGCCCGTCAGCGTCGACGCGGACCTCGACGCCGTCCGAGGCGCCGACCCACAGCGGGGCGGTGGCGCCACGCACGCGCCGTGAGGCGCCCTCGGCGGTGTCGGGGTCGGCGCCGTGCTCGTGGTTGTGGGTGTCGACGTCCTGCCAGCCCGACCAGTGGCCGGTGCCGGCCGCCCGGGTGCGGACCTGGACACGGCCGCGCAGCTCGCTGCCCGGATCGTCCCAGATGACGCCGACCAGGGAGAAGGGCCGGGCGTCCCGGCGACCGAGGCCCTGTTCGGGTGCGGCGGCTCCGAGGGCGCGGTCGCCGGACAGGGGGACGAGGGGCAGGGACTGGGTGCTGCCGGGGACGGAGGTCTCGGACGTCACCGCCGACGGCCCGGCCTGTGCCGGAGCGGGCAGGGCGAGCGGAAGGGCGAGAGCGGCCGCGCAGGTGACGCCGACCGAGGAAGCAAGGAATCCACGCATGCCCCTGATCTTGGACATAGTCATACATATCTGTCCATCGCGGAATTGACGGACCGTCGGACGCGCTCCGCCGAACCGGTGGCTCGCGCCGTCCGTGCCGCGTGGCGTCCCCGCGTACGCTTGCGCGCGTGAACGCCACCGACCGCACCCCCGCCGACCTGCTGCGATCCGCGCTCTCCACGGATCCGGCGCGCCCCCTGGTGACCTTCTACGACGACGCGACGGGTGAACGCGTCGAATTGTCCGTGGCCACCTTCGCCAATTGGGTGGCCAAGACGGCCAACCTGCTACAGGGCGAACTGTCCGCCGAACCCGGCGAGCGCGTCGCGCTGCTGCTGCCCGCGCACTGGCAGACGGCCGTGTGGCTGCTCGCCTGCTCCTCGGCGGGTGTCGTCGCGGACATCGGCGGTGACCCGGCCGCGGCGGACCACGTCGTCGCGGGGCCGGGCCGGTTCGAGGACGGGCTCGCCTGCTCCGGCGAACGGATCGCGCTGTCCCTCGCCCCGCTCGGCCGACGCTTCCCGGCCCCGCCCCCGGGGTACGCCGACTACGCGGTGGAGGTGCCGAGCCAGGGCGACCGGTTCGCGCCGTACGCTCCGGTCGACCCCGAGGAGCCGGCGCTGATCGTCGCCGGAGCCGCCTACACCGGCGCGGAGGTCGTCGAGCAGGCCCGCTCCGACGCTCCCGGGCTGGATCTGACGGGACCCGGCTCGCGGATCCTGTCCGCGCTCCCGTACGAGACCTGGGAGGGCCTGTCCGCGGGCCTCTACGCACCGCTCGCCACCGGCGGCTCGGTGGTGCTGTGCCGCCACCTGGACCAGTTGGGGGACGACCGCCTCGCGCAGCGGATCGAGAGCGAGCGCGTGACGGCGACGGCCCGCTAGCGCGTGCCCGACGGCCCCGGGGACCCGGGGCCGTCGCCCGTTCGGCCCATCACCGGCCCCCCTCACCAGCCACTTCGGGACATGGTCGTAGGAGCAGCAGACACGCTCGTACACCAGGAGGGGTGGTGGATTCCGACGTGACCGACTCCGAAGGCACTCCCTCCGGACGTCCGGAGGGGCCGGTGCCGGGAGCGTCGCCCACCGGGACCGGGCTGATACGCCGGCGCAGACGCTGGCTGCGCTACACCGCGATCGGCGTGGCCGTGGTGGTGCTCGGCGCGGGGGTGGCCGGCTGGGTGGTCTACGAGAAGCTGAACGGGAACATCACGGCCGACGACGACGCGGCGGCCGAGCTCGCCCGGTACGAGAAGGAACGGCCCACGGCGCTGGTGCGCGGCGCGCAGAACATCCTGATGATCGGGTCGGACTCGCGCTCGGGCGCCGGGAACAAGAAGTACGGCCGCGACTCCGGGACCGAGCGCTCCGACACCACGATCCTGCTGCACCTCGCGGCGGACCGGCGCACCGCCACCGCCATGTCGCTGCCCCGCGACCTGATGGTGGACGTGCCGGGCTGCCGGCGCCCGGACGGCACCCGTACCGAGCCCATGTTCGCGATGTTCAACTACGCGTTCCAGGTGGGTGGTTCGGCCTGCACGATCCGGACCGTCGAGAGGCTCACGAACATCCGCGTCGACCATCACATGGTGGTGGACTTCCACGGCTTCAAGGACATGGTCGACGCGGTGGACGGCGTCGAGGTGTGCCTGAAGAAGCCCATCGACGACAAGGCGGCGAAGCTGCGGCTGCCCGCGGGCAAGGTCGTGCTCGACGGCGAGCAGGCGCTGGGCTACGTCCGCGCCCGCAAGACCATCGGCGACGGCAGCGACACCGACCGCATGGACCGCCAGCAGCGGTTCCTCGGCGCGCTCGTCAACAAGGTGCGCAGCAACGACGTCCTGCTGAACCCGGCGAAGCTGTATCCGGTCCTGGACGCGGCCACCTCGTCGCTCACCACCGACCCGGGGCTCGCGAGCCTGCGCGGCCTGTACGACCTGGTGCGCGGCATGCGGAACATCCCCACGCAGAACGTGCAGTTCCTGACGGTGCCGCGGACGGCGTACGCCCTGAACGCCAACCGGGACCAGCTCGTGGAGCCCGAGGCGACCCAGCTCTTCGAGCGGCTGCGCACGGACGAGCCCGTGACGGTCACGAAGGAGTCCGCGGAGAAGGCCGCCGAGGGCCCGCTCCCGCATTCCGCAACTCCGTACGAGAACTCCCCCTCTCGTCACCGGACGCAGTCGAACAGCGACGGTAGGTCGATGCTGTTGCTGCCGGGCGCCTCTACAGGAACGCCTGATCCGGCGCCGACTTTCCGGGGTAACACAGCGGCCGAGGACGCCTGCGGGTAAAGCGCGCGCCAAGGTGGGGAACAGCTGAGCTAAGAAGTCTCTGAGAAATAGGGCGGATTGCCCGGTTGTAGGGACGTTGAATTTGTCACGCTCGTGGCTCGACGCTGAACTGGGCGGATAGTGTGAGCGACCCGGTGCACCCGGCCACGAGGTTCTCCTTGTGGGTCGCGCATCGCTGACCGAGACCCGAGCGCCTTTTGAGGGGGAAAGGCGCCGCGTGGCCCCGACGGAGGATTCAGACAACCGTGGACGCGCAAGGCCGTGGGCGGGCGGACAACATCGATCCCGCAGACCAGTGGGTGCTCAACCCGAACACCGGCGAATACGAGCTGCGACTGACCCCTTCCGGAGCGCAGTCGGGAGTGCCGCGTCCGCGCAGGGGTACGCCCCCTTCGCAGGCACGCACCCGGACCGAACCGGGACGGGATCGCGCGGCGCCGGGGCGGGAACGTGAGGCGCCGGGCACCGACGTGCCCGGGCCGCGGCGACGCCGTGGCGAACCGCCGGAGCCCGAGCCGGGGCGACGGCGCGGACGCACCAAGCCGAAGAAGAAGTCGAAGGCGAAGAAGGTCCTGCTGTGGACCGGCGGCACGATGGCCTTCGTGCTGATCGCCGCCTCCGGTGCCGCGTACGCCTACCTCAAGCACCTCGAGGGCAACGTCCAGGCGACGGACATCGGCGACTCCGGCAAGGACGGCTTCAGCAAGGACGAGGCCTTCAACATCCTCATCATCGGTACCGACAAGCGGACCGGTAAGGGCAACGAGGGCTACGGCGACAAGAACAGCGTCGGGCACGCCGACACGAACATCCTGTTGCACGTCTCCAAGGACCGGACGAACGCGACCGCGATGAGCATCCCGCGCGACCTCATCGTCGACATCCCCGAGTGCACGACGAAGCTGGACGACGGCACCGAGAAGAACATCGGGCCTTCTCAGAACGTCCGCTTCAACACGAGCCTCGGGCAGGAGGACCGCAACCCCGGCTGCACGATGGACACGGTCAAGGCCGTCACCGGCATCTCGGTGGACCACTTCGCGATGGTCGACTTCAACGCGGTGAAGACCCTGACCAGCGCGGTGGGCGGTGTGGAGGTCTGTCTCGCGAAGGACGTCGACGACCCCGACTCGCACCTCAAGCTGTCCGCCGGCAAGCACACCATCGAGGGCGAGCAGGCCCTCGCGTTCGTGCGCACCCGGCACAGCTTCGGCAACCAGGGCGACCTCGACCGCATCAAGGTGCAGCAACAGTTCATGGCCTCCCTGATGCGCAAGATGAGTTCGAGCAACACCCTCACCAGCCCCACCAAGCTCATCAAGCTGGCCGAGGCGGCCACCAAGGCCCTGACCGTGGACACCGGCATCGCCAAGGTCGACACGCTCAAGGACATGGCCCTGGAGCTGAAGAAGGTACCGCCGAAGAACATCACGTTCACGACGGTCCCGGTGATCGACAACCCCGCCGACGGCGTGATCCACAAGACCGTGATCGTCAACCCGACGACGTCCCAGCCGGTCTTCGACGCCATCAAGAACGACGTCTCCTTCACCGCCGTGAAGCAGAAGGCGAAGAAGGAGAAGGCCGAGGTGGCCGCCCGTCTCAAGGGCTCCCGCTCGTCCGCCTCCGACGTCCGCGTCGACATCTACAACGGCGGCGCCGAGGCCGGCTCCGCACAGGAAACTCTCAACTGGCTACAGAACACTGAGGGCGTGCTCAAGTCCAGCCAGCTCGGAAACGCCGACGAAACACTCGACAAGACGAGCCTGGAGTACTCTCCCGACCAGGCCGACCAGGCACGCAAGCTGGCGGACCTCATGGGGCTGCCCGCTTCGGCGATGAAGCCGGGCAAGAGCGAGAAGAACGCTCAGGGGCTGCCGGCGATCGTGCTGACCCTGGGCAAGGACTTCAAGGGCGCCGGGGTGCCGCTGACGGCTTCGACGAAGGCGCCTGACGTGGACAAGTCCACGGCGGACAAGACGGTGTGCGCCAAGTGATGACCTAACGGGTCCGAGAAGCGTCCTACAGGGCGCGAGAGACCGGCCGGCCGGACGTTCTACGCGTCCGGCCGGACGTACGACGGATCCGTTTGTCAGGCGCAGGGTGGGGAGGGGTGGGGAGATGGCGCAGAGCAGTGTGCGTGGGGAGGGTGCACGACCACGTGTCCGGCGGGCCGGCGAATCGGGCTGGGACGAGGACCTGTACGAGGAGGGCGACGAGCCCGTTCGTACGGCCGTCACCGAGCACGGGCCGGCCAGGGGTGACACGTCCGGGCGGGCCGAGGACGACTCGTCGGCCGCACCGCGCAAGCAGGACCGCGGCGGCGGGGGCCGGGGCGGACGACGGCACGGGGGCGGCGGCCGCCCCCGGCGCAGACGCCGAATACTCCGCTGGTCGGCGATGGTCCTGGCGCTGCTGATACTCGGCACCGCCGGCGCGGGCTATCTCTACTACCGGCATCTGAACGGGAACATCAAGAAGGACGACCTGAACATCGGCGACGACAAGAACCGGGCACCGGCGCCGAAGCCGAACGCCGCGGGCCAGACGCCGCTGAACATCCTTCTGATCGGTTCCGACGGCCGTAACTCCAAAGAGGACCAGAAACTCGGCGGCGCGAAGGACACCTTCAACTCGGCGCCGCGCGCCGACGTCCAGATGCTGCTGCACCTGTCGGCGGACCGCTCCAACATGTCGGTCGTGAGCATGCCCCGGGACACGCTGCTGCAGATCCCCGAGTGCACCGACCCCCACACCGACAAGACGTATGCCGCGAGCACATCACTCACGATGACGAACGACTCGCTGGGCCGCGGGGGCCCCGGGTGCACGGTCGCCACGTGGGAGAAGCTGACCGACATCCACATCGACCACTTCATCATGGTCGACTTCGCCGGAGTGGTGTCGATGGCCGACGCCATCGGAGGCGTCCCGGTGTGCGTGGACGCCAACATCTACTCGCACACGTCCAACGGCCACGGCTCCGGCCTGAAGCTCAAGAAGGGCACCACGTCCGTCCAGGGCAAACAGGCCCTGGAGTGGCTGCGCACCCGCTACGGCTTCGAGGACGGCAGCGACATAGGCCGCACCAAGGCCCAGCACCAGTACATGAACTCGATGGTGCGCCAGCTGCGGGAGAACGCGACGCTGAGCAACCCGGGCAAGCTGAAGAACCTCGCCGAGACCGCCACCGACGCGTTGACCGTCGACGACGGACTCGGCTCGGTGACCAAGCTCTACGACCTCAGCAAAGAGCTGAAGAAGGTCCCGACGGACCGCATCAACATGACCACGATGCCGTGGGTGTACTCCTCCGACGGCAACCGGGTGCTCCCCAAGCCGACCGACGCCGACAAGGTCTGGCGGCTGCTGCGCGAGGACATCGCGCTGGACGGCGTCGGGAAGAAGAAGCCCAAGGAGCGGACGTCGAAGGATCCGGCCGCGGCGGACGACCAGATCGCGGTGCGGGTGCAGAACGGCACCCGTACCGACACGCTGGCGCCGGTCGGCGGACGGGCGAGCACGGTGACCGCGCTGCTCACCGGCAAGGGCTTCGCCCGGGCCACCGCCGACCAGACGACGGCGACCGCCGAGGACACCACCCTGATCCGCTACCCGAGCGCCGACCTGGAAGGTGACGCCCTGCGCGTCGCCAAGGCCCTCGGTGTCCCGTCGACCGCCGTGGAGAAGTCCGCGGACGTCTCCGGGGTCACCCTGGTCGTCGGGGCGGACTGGCGGGACGGCACGAAGTACAAGGCCCCGAAGGACGACGACTCGACGCCGTCCTCGGCCAAGCTCGACAAGGGCTCGGACACCGGCGCCTGCATGCACGTCAACCCGGACTACACCTGGTAGGAACGGCGACGGCCTCCGCGGGGAACCGCACGACGCAGTCGGGCCCCTCTCGTTTCCGAGAGGGGCCCGACTCGTGTGCGGGACAGCTCAGGTGGAGCTGATGGACGGCTCGGTCGAGGGCTCGGCAGGGCCGCTGAGCACCGCCGGACGCCGGGACGCGATGACCTTCCGGGCCAGCGCCTTGGGGCTGGTGAGGAAGCCCCAGCCCCACGACATGTGCATCGTCGCCAGGGCGACGGGGATCTGGAGGCGGGCCTTCACCGGCAGCTTCCTGCCCGCGGGCAGCGAACCGAGCGCGATGGCCGCGAGATAGCCGGCGGGGACGACGAAACCCCACGGGGTCAGCACCGCTCCGACGACGACGCCCGCGGCGATCGCGCACACCGCGGTCGGCGGGGCGAGGTAGCGCAGGTTGATGGAGCCTTCGTGGTACCGGGCGACGACGTGCCGCCAGCGGCCGTAGTCCTTGTACTGCTTGGCCAGCGCCTTCACGCTCGGCCGCGGCCGGTACGACACCCGCAGTTCGGGCGAGAACCAGATGAGGCCGCCCGCCTCCCGGATCCGGAAGTTCAGCTCCCAGTCCTGGGCGCGGATGAACTCCTCGTTGTACCCGCCCTGTTGCTCCAGCGCCTCGCGCCGGAACACCCCGAGGTACACGGTCTCGGCCGGAGCGGCGTCACCGCCCGTGTGGAAGGCGGCGTTGCCCACACCGATCTTCGACGTCATGGCCGCGGCGACGGCGTGCTCCCAGTCGTTCTCGCCCTCGGCGTGCATGATGCCGCCGACGTTCTGCGCGCCGGTCTCCTCCAGGAGCCGTACGGCGGTGGCGATGTAGTTCGGGGAGAGGATGCCGTGGCCGTCGACACGGACGACGACGGGATGCCGGGACGCCTTGATCGCGGCGTTCAGCGCCGCGGGCGTGCGCCCGGTCGGGTTCGGCACGGTGTGGACCCTCGGGTCCTCCCGGACGAGTTCGGCCGCGATCTCGTCCGTCCGGTCCGTCGAGGGACCGATGGCGATCACGACCTCCATCTCGCCGTCGTACCGCTGCGCCAGGATCGCTTGGACGGCCCCGCGCAGATGCCGCTCCTCGTTGAGGACGGGCATGATCACAGAAACGGCGGGAGACCGCACGTCAGACTTCTCGCTCATCGAGCGTCACGTTACCGCGAACGGGGGACACGGGCGCGCGCCGCCCGGTCCGAGGACCGGGCCGCAGATCGTATGGGCCTACCGTTCACACGGATCCCCCACGCCCAGCGGTACGCGGCCTCGCCCGGCCTCGCGGAACGCGTCCCTCCCCCGTCCAGCCTCGCGGAGGTGTCCCCCCTTGCCCACGCCGCCCCGCTCCCCCGCACGCCCTCAGCGCCCCTCTCAGTCGTCCCCCGCACGCCGACCGGCCGTCCGGTCCGACGGCCGCCCCACGCGCCCCGTGCGCCCCGTACGGCGCAAGAAGCCACGCTGGGCCATGCGGGCGGTGACGACCGTCTCCGTGGTGGTCCTCGCCTCGGCGGGCATCGGGCACGCGGTGGTGACCAGCCTGGACGCGGACATCGCCCGGGTCGACCCGTTCAAGGACATGAAGAACCGGCCCGAGGCCGGGAACGGCATGAACGTGCTCCTCGTCGGCACCGACGGCCGGGACAAGATCACCGAGGCGGAGCGGCGGAAGTACCGGCTCGGCGGCGCGCCCTGCCACTGCACCGACACGATCATGATCGTGCACATCTCGGAGGACCGGGAGCGCGCCAGCGTCGTCAGCCTGCCGCGCGACTCGTACGCCGAGACGCCCGCGCACACCGACGCCGTCACGGGCAAGCGGCACGAGCCGCACCCCATCAAGCTGAACGCGGCGTACGCGGAGGGCGGCCCGACCCTGACCGTGCGGACCGTCGAGAACATGACCCACGTGAAGATCGACCACTATCTGGAGGTCGACTTCACCAGCTTCATGAAGACGGTGGACGTCCTCGGCGGTGTGAAGGTCTGCACCGTGCAGCCCCTGAAGGACAGCTACACCGGCCTCGACCTGGCGCCGGGCTCGCACGTGCTGGGCGGCGGCGAGGCGTTGCAGTTCGTCCGGTCCCGGCACGCGGACGGCTCCTCCGACCTCGGCCGGATGCAGCGCCAGCAGCGCTTCCTGGCGGCCCTCGTCGACCAGGCCACCTCGTCCGGGGTGCTGCTGAACCCGATGAAGTTCCGCGACGTGACACGGGCCGTGCTGGGCTCGGTGCGGGCCGACAAGGGCTTCGGGACGGACGAGCTGCTGGACCTCGGCCGGGCGATGCGGAACTTCTCGCCGTCCTCCTCGGAGTTCACGACCGTGCCGATCGGACAGATGGGGTACGTCGTCAAGGGCATCGGTTCGACCCTGAAGTGGGACCCGGCGAAGTCGACGAAGCTCTTCGAGGCGCTGCGCGAGGACAAGCCGCTCACCGAGCACAAGGCCCCGCGGCAGCAGGCCGTCCGGGTCGACGTGGCCCCGCAGCAGATCCGCGTCCAGGTGGAGAACGGGACCGCCACCTCGGGGCTCGGCAAGCAGGTCGACAGCGCGCTGGCCGCCACCGGATTCCGCACGACGCACCAGCCCACCACCGCCCAGGACCGGACCATGCAGCGCACCGTCGTCGCGTACGACCCGCGCTGGGACCGCTCGGCGAAGTCGCTCTCGACGGCGCTGCCCGGCTCCGAACTGCGCGCGGTCCCCGGACAGGGCCCGCTGCTGAAGGTGATCGCCGGCTCGGACTTCGAGAAGGTCACGCGGGTCCGCGCGGACGACCCGGGCCAGGGCGAGTTCGGCGCGGTGACGGGCGACCAGGTGGTGTGCCCGTGACGGTGGTGTGTCCGTGACGAGCGGGCGGAGGGCCGGGCGGCGGGCCCGTCGCCCGGCCTGAGGCCGGCGGCACCCGTCACGGGGTGTCAGAGGGTGTCGAGACCCTCCGCCGCGCGCTTCTCGCGCAGCTCCATGATCGCGCGGCGGCGGGCCAGGCGGTGGGTGCGGCGGATCTGGGCCTCCTGGTAGCGGCGCTCGTCGCGCTCGGTCTCGGGGAGGACCTGGGGGACCCGGCGCGGCTTGCCGTCGGCGTCGACGGCGGCGAAGACCAGGTAGGCCGAGCCGACCTGCTGGGCGGGCGTCGACTCGTTCCAGCGCTCCGCGAGGACCCGGACGCCGACCTCCATCGAGGTCCGGCCCGTCCAGTTGACCTGCGCCTTCACATGGACGAGGTCGCCCACGCGGACCGGTTCGAGGAAGGCCATCTCGTCCATCGAGGCGGTGACGGCCGGCCCGCCGGAGTGCCGCCCGGCCACCGCGCCCGCCGCGTCGTCGACGAGCTTCATGATCACGCCACCGTGCACCGTGCCCAGCAGGTTGGTGTCGTTGTGGGTCATGATGTGGCTCAGGGTGGTCCGGGACGCGGAGGTCGGCTTGCCCGGAATATCGGATTCCGGGTTGGGGGCCAGGTCTGTCATGACGTCCACCTTATGCCGGGGGCACACACGGTCGTTTTGCATCAGCTCTGCAACAGGCGTGACCCAGATCTCCCGGCTCTCTTGTAAGAGACATGGTGGAGCCCTGCACACTGGTCGGCATGAACGATTGGCCCGACGACAGCCGCGGCAACGGCGGCAACCGCTACGGACGCGGCAGCGCAGGCTCGCAGCCTGAGGGTGCCCGCGTCATGCGCCAGGTCCGCCGTGGACCGTCGGCACCCGCTCCGGGCCCGGACGCGCCGCCGTACGGCGGCGGGGTGCCCCGGCAGCCGTCGTACGTCGACGGGCAGGGCCACGACTCCGGCTACGACGACGGGTACGACTCCGGCTACAACACGGGGCACGTGTACGGCACGCCGGGCGGCCCCGGCGGTCCGCAGGGGCCCGGCGGTGGTGGCCCCGGCCGTCCGCGTCAGGCACCGAACTGGCGGCGCCGGATCAAGTGGACCGCGATCACGCTGGTCACGCTGCTGGTCGTGGTCTCCGTCGGCACGTACTTCTGGGCCGACTCCAAGCTGCACCGTGACGTGGATCTCTCCAAGGTCATCGACCGGCCGGAGGGCGGCGAGGGCACGAACTACCTGATCGTCGGTTCCGACAGCCGTGCCGGCATGTCCGCGGAGGACAAGAAGAAGCTGCACACCGGCTCGGCCGCGGGCAAGCGCACCGACTCGATGATGATCCTGCACACCGGGAGCAACGGGTCGACGCTGGTCTCGCTGCCGCGTGACTCCGACGTCGAGATCCCCACGTTCAAGGGCTCCGACTCCGGCAAGACGTACCAGGGCACCGGCCGGCACGTGAAGCTGAACGCGGCCTACGCCGAGGACGGCCCCGAACTGCTCGTCCGCACGGTCGAGTTCAACACCGGGCTGCGCATCGACCACTACGTGGAGATCGGCTTCGGCGGCTTCGCGAGCATCGTCGACGCGGTCGGCGGTGTCGAGATGAACCTCGACAAGGGCTTCAAGGACAAGTACTCGGGCGCCGACTTCAAGGCGGGCAAGCAGACGCTGAACGGCGAGCAGGCCCTGGCGTTCGTCCGGACCCGGCACGCCTTCGCCGCCTCCGACCTGGAGCGCACGAAGAACCAGCAGAAGTTCCTGGCGGCCCTGGCCCATCAGGTGGCGACCCCGTCGACGGTGCTGAACCCGTTCAAGCTCTACCCGACCATGGGTGCCGGCCTGGACAGCCTCGTCGTCGACAAGGACATGGGCCTGTGGGACCTGGCCGACATGTTCTGGGCCATGAAGGGCGTCACGGGCGGCGACGGCAAGTCGATGAACATGCCGATCTCCGGCTCCACGGGCGGCAACCTCGTGTGGGACAGGACGAAGATGAAGGAGCTGGTGAGCCAGCTGAAGAACGACGAGAAGGTGACCGTCAGCGGCAACTGACGCCGCGCCGGACCGGATGCGGATGACACCGGACGACGAAAGGTGGGAGGCACCCTCGGGGGTGCCTCCCACCTTTCGTGTCGGTCGGCCGTCGCCGGTCGCCGCGTGAGTACTACGGCAGGTTGCGCGCCATCACGATGCGCTGGACCTGGTTCGTGCCCTCGTAGATCTGCGTGATCTTCGCGTCGCGCATCATGCGCTCGACCGGGTAGTCACGGGTGTAGCCGTAGCCGCCGAGGAGCTGGACGGCGTCCGTGGTGACCTCCATGGCGACGTCCGAGGCGAAGCACTTGGCCGCGGCGCCCTGGAAGGTGAGGTCCTTGTCGCCACGCTCCGACTTGGCGGCCGCCGCGTACGTGAGCTGACGGGCGGCCTCGATCTTCATGGCCATGTCGGCGAGCATGAACTGGATGCCCTGGAAGTCGGCGATCGGCTTGCCGAACTGCTTGCGCTCCTGGACGTAGCCCTTGGCGTAGTCGAGGGCGCCCTGGGCGATGCCGAGGGCCTGGGCCGCGATGGTGATGCGGGTGTGGTCCAGCGTCTTCATCGCGGTCGCGAAGCCGGTGCCCTCCTCGCCGATCATGCGGTCGGCCGGGATGCGCACGTTGTCGAGGTAGACCTCGCGGGTCGGGCTGCCCTTGATGCCGAGCTTGCGCTCCGGGGCACCGAAGGAGACGCCCTCGTCGGACTTCTCGACCACGAAGGCGGAGATGCCCTTGGAGCGCTTGGTCGGGTCGGTGACGGCCATCACCGTGTAGTACTCGGAGACGCCCGCGTTGGTGATCCAGCGCTTGACGCCGTTGAGGACCCAGAAGTCGCCGTCGCGGACGGCCTTCGTCTTCATACCGGCCGCGTCCGAACCGGCGTCCGGCTCGGAGAGGCAGTACGAGAACATGCCGTCGCCCTTGGCGAGCGGGCCCAGGTACTTCTTCTTCAGGTCCTCGGAGCCGGAGAGGATCACCGGCAGCGAGCCCAGCTTGTTCACGGCGGGGATCAGCGAGGAGGACGCGCAGACGCGGGCCACCTCCTCGATCACGATGACCGTGGCGAGGGCGTCGGCGCCCGCGCCGCCGTACTCCTCGGGGACGTGCACCGCGTGCAGGTCGTTGGCGACGAGGGCGTCCAGCGCCTCCTGCGGGAAGCGGGCCTCCTCGTCCACGGCCGCGGCGAACGGCGCGATCTTCGCCTCGGCCAGCGAACGGATCGCGTCCCGGAGCATGTCGTGCTCCTCGGACGGGCGGTACAGGTCGAAATCAGCCGATCCGGCCAAGGTCTCTCACGCTCCAAGGAATGCTGTGACAGCGACGCTAACTACTGTTAAGTAACCCAAATTTTAGGGGCCCGCCCACGCGAGGGATACGTGAGCTTGGCGACAAGGGGGAAACTGCCCGTGAAAGCGCTCCCCCAAGCCCCGACTATGCTCGGGCGCGCACCGACGCCGCACACCCCAGGAGCACCCATGGCCCTCAAGATCACCGTGATCGGCACCGGCTACCTCGGCGCCACACACGCCGCGGCCATGGCCGAGCTCGGCTTCGAGGTGCTCGGGCTCGACGTGGTGCCGGAGAAGATCGAGATGCTCCAGCGGGGCGAGGTCCCGATGTACGAACCCGGTCTGGAGGAGCTGCTGCGCAAGCACGTGGCCGGGATCGAGGGCTCCACGGGCCGGCTCCGCTTCACCATGGACTGGGCCGAGGCCGGGGCCTTCGGTGACATCCACTTCGTCTGCGTGAACACCCCGCAGAAGCACGGCGAGTACGCCTGCGACATGTCGTACGTCGACTCCGCCTTCGAGTCGCTCGCGCCGCACCTGCACGGCCCGGCCCTCGTCGTCGGCAAGTCCACCGTGCCGGTGGGCTCGGCGGCCCGGCTGGCGGAGCGGCTCACGGAGCTGGCGCCCGCCGGGGAGGACGCCGAGCTGGCCTGGAACCCCGAGTTCCTGCGCGAGGGCTTCGCGGTGAACGACACCCTGCACCCCGACCGGATCGTGGTCGGTGTGCGCAGCGAGCGGGCCGAGAAGCTGCTGCGCGAGGTCTATGTCACGCCGGTCGCCGAGGGGTCGCCGTTCGTGGTGACCGACTTCCCGACCGCCGAGCTGGTGAAGACGTCCGCGAACTCCTTCCTCGCCACGAAGATCTCGTTCATCAACGCGATGGCCGAGGTGTGCGAGGCCGCCGACGGTGACGTGGCCAAGCTGGCCGAGGCCATAGGACACGACGAGCGGATCGGGAAGAAGTTCCTGCGGGCCGGGATCGGCTTCGGCGGCGGCTGTCTGCCCAAGGACATCCGCGCGTTCATGGCGCGCGCCGGTGAGCTGGGTGCCGACCAGGCGCTGACGTTCCTGCGCGAGGTCGACACCATCAACATGCGGCGCCGCGGTCAGATGGTGGAGATGGCGCGTGAGGCGCTCGGCGGCGGTTCGTTCCTCGGCAAGCGGGTCGCCGTGCTCGGCGCGACCTTCAAGCCGGACTCGGACGACGTGCGCGACTCCCCGGCGCTGAACGTCGCCGGACAGATCCACCTCCAGGGCGGCCAGGTCACCGTCTACGACCCGAAGGGCATGGCGAACGCGCGCCGGCTCTTCCCGACGCTGGGGTACGCCGACACCGCGGTGCAGGCCGTGCGGGGTGCCGATGTGGTCCTGCATCTGACGGAGTGGCGCGAGTTCCGCGAGCTGGACCCGGCGGTGCTGGGCGAGACGGTCACGTCCCGGGTGCTGCTGGACGGACGGAACGCGCTGGACCCCGAGGTGTGGCGCCGGGCCGGCTGGACGTACCGGGCGATGGGGCGGCCCACCGCCTGAGGGTGTCGAGGCGACGCCGGTCCGGCCGAGGCTCAGTCGGCCGGACCGGCGTCCGTTGCATTCTGCACCACTTGGCCGTGCGATGGACGGCGGTCGCCCGACTCCCCTCCGGGCCCTGCCCCGGGGCTACTTGGCGCGGTAGCGGCGCATCTTGGCGCGCGCCCCGCACACCGACATCGAGCACCAGCGGCCGCGTCCGGCCGGTGAGCGGTCGTAGTAGGCCCAGTGGCAGTCCGGGGCCTCGCAGGCCTTCAGGCGCGGCCAGGTGCCCTCGACGAGCGACTCGGCGACCGCGACGGCGATCCGGGCGGGCAGGGGCACCCGGGGGGCCGAAGAGCCCGGGGAGTCCGGGGAGTTCGGGTCGACGAAGGGGCCGGGGTTCTCCGCGGGGGCCAGGCGCGCGCCGCCGTCGTGCTCGTCGACGGTCACCCGCAGCGGGGCCCGGGCGAGGAGTTCTCCGAGCGGGGTGACCACGGCGTGGGCCGGGTGTCCCGCGTGGGCCAGGCACACCGCCCGCAGCGACTCGCGCAGTTCGCGTGCGCCGGGCACCTCGTCCGGCGTGAGGCCGAGACGGGCGAGACCTTCCGCGGTGTCCAGGGAATCGGCGCCCGATGCGCGGTCCAGGGTGTTCACCAGGGACTGGACCAGGGCGAGGCCGCCGGGTGCGGGCGCTCGGTCGTTCATGCTTGCGACGTTACCTCCTGTGCGGGACCATGAGGTAACCGTTACCTCTTGAGTCGATGTACCAGTAACAGCCCGTACTCTCACGGAGGAAGTCATGGCTCTCGCCACGCTCGACGTCGTCGTCCTGGACTGTCCCGACCCGCGCGCGCTGGCCGGGTTCTACGCCGAGGTGCTCGGCGGCACGGTCCGGGGCGAGGGCGACTGGGTCGACCTCGACCTGCCCGGCGGCCGCAGGCTGGCGTTCCAGGCCGCGCCCGGGTACGTACCGCCGCGGTGGCCCGGGCTCGACGGGTCGCAGCAGTTCCACCTGGACCTGGCCGTCGAGGACCTGGACGTCGCGGAGAAGGGCGTGCTGGCGCTCGGTGCCCGGCCGCTCGACACCGAGGACCGGTCCCGCTCGTTCCGTGTGTACGCGGACCCCGCCGGGCACCCGTTCTGCCTCTGCGCCTGCTGAGGACGGTGTCCTCGCACTCCCCGACACCTCGGCGCCCCGGTGCCTGCCGCGCCCGCCTCTGGAGGAGCACGCCATGGAACAGCCCGTCGCCCGTCTGCGGAACGTCGTCCTCGACTGTCCGGATCCCCGCGCGCTCGCCGCCTTCTACGCGGCCGTGGCCGGGGGCACGCCGGAGGCGGAGGACGACGACTGGGTCGTCCTGCGGATTCCCGGCGGGCCGCGGCTGGCCTTCCAGCGGGCGCCGGGGTACGTCCCGCCGCGCTGGCCGGGCGACGGCCGGGACTCCCAGCAGCTCCATCTGGACTTCGAGGCGGGTTCCACCTGGGAGGCGGTCGACGCCGCGCAGGAGCGGGTGCTCGCGCTGGGCGCCCGTCCGCTCGACCTGGACGACGAGGGCGGAAAGAAGGACTTCCGGGTGTTCGCCGATCCGGCCGGGCATCCGTTCTGCCTGTGCATGATCGAGGCCCCCGAGGCACCCTGACCCACCGCCCGGGCCGGCTCCCCGCCTCCGGGCCGCGCCGCCCGGGGTCAGCCGTCCAGGTCGGCGATCTTCGCGCAGGACGGCGCGCGCCGCTGCTGTGCGGCCCGGGCCGTGAACTCCGCGCTGCGCAGCACCCGTTGGACGTTGCCCCAGGTGAGCAGGGCGAGATCGGACGTGGACCAGCCGCGGGAGATCAGCTCCGCGACGAGGTGGGGGTAGCAGGACGCGTCGGCGAGGTCCTGGGGGTGGGCCGCGCCCGAGTCGTACGTGCCCGAGAGTCCGACGCACTCCGCGCCCGCGAGCGTGCGGACGTGGTCGAGGTGGTCGGCGACGTCCCGTACGGAGGGGCCGGTCTGCTCGGCGGTGAGCGGGACGAGGCACAGGCCCTTGGCGGCGCCCAGTTCGGTGAGGACCTCGTCGGGGAGGTTCGACGGGTGGGGGCGCAGGGCCCGGGCGGCGGAGCGGGTGAACAGGACCGGGGCCTTGGAGACGGCGAGGACCCGGCCGACGGTGGCGTCCGAGGTGCCGGAGAGGTCGGCGAGCACGCCGAGCCGGTTCATCTCGCGCAGCACCTCCTCGCCGAAGCGGGTGAGGCCCGCCTCGCTCGCCCACGAGACGCCCGTGAGCGTGAGGATGCGCAGGCCGAGGGTGTGCAGGGCGCGCAGGATGCCCAGGGAGTCGCCGAGCGCGGCGGCTCCGGCGGGGCCGAGGACGACGGCGATGCGGCCGCAGTTGCGGGCGTCGGCGATCTCGGCGGCGCCGCGTGCCGTCCGCAGTCCCTCGGGGTGCGCGTGGACCACCGCCCTGACCAGGTCGAGCTGCTCCATGGTGGCGCCGACGGCGCGGTCCCCGGCGAGGCCCTCCGGCAGGTGCAGCGACCAGAACAGGGCGCCCACGTGCCCTTCGCGCAGCCGGGGCAGGTCGGTGTCCACGGCGCTCTCGCCCAGTTCCAGATCGAACCAGGGCAGGTGGCGCAGGGCCCAGGGCAGACCGCTGTAGCCGTCGGCGACGGGGTTGCCGGCCAGGAACGCGTGGGCGCGCGCGAGCGGGTCCGCGCCGGGTTCGTTCTCCGGGGCGGCGGGGCCGGACTCGTCGAGGGGACGGGCCGCGGGAGTCAGCGGCTCGGACGCGGGCCAGGCAGCGGGCGGGTCGAGCTCTCCCACCTCGACGGCGGTGGCCAGTTCGTCCTGCAGGTCTGCCATGACAGGCTCCGGGGGGTGGACGGCGATGATCGCGGTACCGCCACCGTGGCACGGAGCCCGGAGGGCTTCCTGGTGGGTGGGGCGTTCGGGGGTACGTGTACGCCCCACGGGTGCGGCGGTGCCCGCCCCGGCGTCCGATCGCCTCCGGGGGGCGGAGCGCCGGGCCGCACTCCGCCCCGGCGGGCCGGCGAACGGCGGCCCTGCCGCCCCGGCCGACTCCTACAGGCCGGGGGGCCCGCATCCTGCCCCCGGTCGGCGCGTGCCGGCCGCTCCGCTCCGTACCGGCGAAGGTGCGCGAGCGCGCGCCCCGGCGGTCCGTCCCCGGTCCCTCACGAGCCGAAGGCGCCCGGCCGGACGGCACGGGCGCCTTCGGAGGGGCTGGAAGTGTCAGCCGTCCAGTTGCTCCAGGGTGGCGTTCGACGGGGCGCGGGTGGCCTGGAGGTCGCGGGCCACGTCCTCCGCCGCGCCCAGCACGCGTACGGAGTTCCGCCAGGTCAGCTTGGCGACGTCCGTGGTCGACCAGCCGCGGTCGAGCAGTTCGGCGATCAGGTTCGGGTAGCCGGAGACGTCGTCCAGGCCCTCCGGGGTGAACGCCGTGCCGTCGTAGTCGCCGCCGATGCCGAGGTGGTCGATGCCGGCGACCTCGCGCATGTGGTCGAGGTGGTCGGCGACCGTGGACACCGTGGCGACGGGGCGCGGGTTGGCCTCCTCGAAGACGCGGTGGACCTTCATGCCCTCGGCGGTGGTGTCGAGGTGGTGCAGGCCGTGCGCGCGCATGTTCTCGTCGGCCGCGGCCGTCCAGTCGACGGCGGCCTGGAGGACGAACTTCGGCACGAACGTCACCATCGCCACGCCGCCGTTGTCGGCGAGCCGGGCCAGCACGTCGTCCGGGATGTTGCGCGGGTGGTCGCACACGGCGCGGGCCGAGGAGTGGGAGAAGATCACCGGCGCGACGGAGGTGTCGAGCGCGTCGCGCATGGTGGTCGCGGCCACGTGCGAGAGGTCCACGAGCATGCCCTCGCGGTTCATCTCGCGGACGACCTCACGGCCGAAGGCGGACAGGCCGCCCACGGCGGGCACGTCCGTCGCGGAGTCGGCCCACGCGATGTTGTCGTTGTGGGTGAGGGTCATGTACCGGACGCCGAGCGCGGCCAACTGCCGCAGGACGCCGAGGGAGTTGTCGATCGAGTGACCGCCCTCCGCGCCCATCAGGGAGGCGATACGACCCTCCGCGCGGGCCGCCTCCATGTCCGCGGCGGTCAGCGCGGCCCGCAGGTCGGCCGGGTGACGGTCGATCAACTGCCGGACGCAGTCGATCTGTTCGAGGGTCGCCGTGACCGCGCCGGGCAGGTCCGAGCGGACGTACACCGACCAGTACTGCGCGCCGACGCCGCCGGCGCGCAGCCGGGCCAGGTCCGTGTGCAGGTGGGCGCTCTGGTCGGTGGCGATGTCCCGCGCGCCGAGGTCGTAGCGGACCTGCTCGCGCAGCGCCCAGGGGAGGTCGTTGTGTCCGTCGACGACGGGGAACTCGGCGAGCAGGGCGCGGGCCCGGTCGAGGGAGGGGATCGAGGAGCCGGCGGGCAGGGGGGTCTCGGAGGACATGCGCGTCACTTCCCGAAGCCGAAGCCGCCGGTGCCGCTCTCGACCTTGGATCGCAGCCGCTTGCCCTTCTCGGTGGCCTGGTCGTTCAGCTCCTGCTGGAACTCCCGCATCCGGCCGAGGAGTTCCTCGTCGTGGGAGGCGAGGATCCGGGCGGCCAGCAGACCCGCGTTGCGGGCGCCGCCGACGGAGACGGTCGCGACGGGCACTCCGGCCGGCATCTGCACGATGGAGAGCAGCGAGTCCATGCCGTCGAGGTACTTGAGCGGGACGGGCACACCGATGACGGGCAGCGGGGTGACGGACGCCAGCATGCCCGGCAGGTGGGCCGCGCCGCCGGCGCCGGCGATGATCGCCTTGAGTCCGCGCTCGGCGGCCTGCTCGCCGTACGCGATCATCTCGCGCGGCATGCGGTGCGCGGAGACGACGTCCACCTCGTAGGGGATCTCGAACTCGTCGAGGGCCTGGGCAGCGGCCTCCATGACGGGCCAGTCGGAGTCCGAACCCATGACGATGCCTACAACGGGGCTCATTCGGTGATCGTGCCTCTCAGGTAGCCGGCGGCGTGCCGGGCGCGATCGAGGACGTCGTCCAGGTCGTCGCCGTAGGTGTTGACGTGGCCGACCTTGCGTCCGGGCTTCACGTCCTTGCCGTACATGTGGATCTTGAGCTGCGGGTCGCGGGCCATGCAGTGCAGGTACGCGGAGTACATGTCCGGGTAGTCGCCGCCGAGGACGTTCGCCATGACGGTCCACTTCGCACGCGGGCGCGGGTCGCCGAGCGGGAGGTCGAGGACGGCGCGGACGTGGTTGGCGAACTGGGAGGTGATCGCGCCGTCCTGGGTCCAGTGGCCCGAGTTGTGCGGGCGCATGGCCAGTTCGTTGACGAGGATGCGTCCGTCACGGGTCTCGAACAGCTCGACGGCCAGGTGGCCGACGACGCCGAGTTCCTTGGCGATGCGCAGGGCCAGTTCCTCCGCCTGGAGGGCCAGCTCCTCGTCGATGCCGGGTGCCGGGGCGATGACCGTGTCGCAGACGCCGTCGACCTGCTGGGACTCGACGACGGGATAGGCGACGGCCTGTCCGTGCGGGGAGCGGACGACGTTGGCCGCCAGCTCCCGCAGGAAGTCCACCTTCTCCTCGGCGAGGACCGGGACGCCGGCGCGGAAGGGCTCGGCGGCGTCCTCCAGGGAGCGGACGAACCAGACGCCCTTGCCGTCGTAGCCGCCGCGGACGGTCTTCAGGATGACCGGGAAACCGTCACCTTCCGCGCCTTCGGGCAGGCCCTCCGCCGCGAACGCGCCGACGTCCGCCACGTCGGTCACGATGCGGTGCCGAGGGCAGGGCACGCCGATCGCGTCGAGCTTCGCGCGCATCACGCCCTTGTCCTGGGCGTGCACGAGCGCGTCGGGTCCGGGGCGGACGGGGATGCCGTCCGCCTCCAGGGCCCGCAGGTGCTCGGTGGGGACCTGCTCGTGATCGAAGGTGATCACGTCACAGCCCCGCGCGAACTCGCGCAGCGTGTCGAGGTCGCGATAGTCGCCGATGACGACGTCGCCGACGACCTGCGCCGCGGAATCCTGTGGAGTGTCACTGAGGAGCTTGAATTTGATGCCGAGCGGGATGCCCGCCTCGTGTGTCATACGAGCGAGCTGGCCGCCGCCGACCATGCCGACTACCGGGAACGTCACGCTCCAAGAGTATCGGCCACGCCACGCTGGCTGGTTTCGGCACCGATACGCCCGATTTTCCGTGCTGGTGACCGGGTCTTTTCTTACCTGTGAAGTCATGCACGGGCACTGCGCGGGGGCGCTGGTTAGCATGGCTGGGTTGACGTATTCCATCGCTTGATCGACGACGTAACCCACCGACGGGGGCTGGCGACACCATGGACAGTGCTTCCTCGGGGCCTCAGGCGGGGCCCCGCAGCGCGGTTCGCCGCCGCTTCGACCTGCTGTTGCGTGAGGTCGCCAAGTTCGGAGCGGTGGGCGGCGCGGGGCTGCTCGTCAACCTGATCGTGTTCAACCTCGTGCGCCACACCACGGACCTCCAGGTCGTGCGGGCCAGTGTCATCGCGACGGTCGTCTCCATCGTCTTCAACTACGTGGGCTTCCGCTACTTCACGTACCGGGACCGCGACAAGGGCGGCCGTACGAAGGAGCTGACGCTGTTCCTGCTGTTCAGCGCGGTGGGACTGGTCATCGAGAACGGCGTGCTCTACGCCGCGACGTACGGCTTCGGCTGGGACAGCCCGCTCCAGAGCAACATCTTCAAGTTCCTCGGCATCGGGGTCGCGACGCTGTTCCGCTTCTGGTCCTACCGCACCTGGGTGTTCCGGACGCTTCCGGCCCGTGAGGCGGTGGCCAGTGCCGAATCGTTCCTGGACGAGGAGCCGGAGCCCCGGCGGGCCCAGGCACGGGCGAACTGACCACGGCGGGACCGTTCGCTCGCTCCCCCGTTCCCTCTGCTCCCCGCTCCCCTACCTGACCGTCCGCTCCTCGTCGTCCTCGCCGATCAGCGGGCCTCGCTTCAGGGGGGTCCGGGACAGGAACAGGCCGAAGACCGGGGGCTGGGCCTGGAGCATCTCCAGACGGCCGCCGTCGGCCTCCGCGAGGTCGCGGGCGACGGCCAGGCCGATGCCGGTGGAGTTGCGGCCGCTGATGGTGCGCTCGAAGATGCGGGCGCCGAGGTCGGTGGGGACGCCGGGGCCCTCGTCGGTGACCTCGATGACGGCCTGGTTTCCGATGACCCGGGTCCGCAGCGCGACCGTGCCGCCTCCGTGCATGAGGCTGTTCTCGATGAGCGCCGCGAGGACCTGGGCGACCGCGCCCGGGGTGCCCACGGCCTGGAGATGGCGCTTGCCGGAGCTGACGATCGCGCGGCCCGCGCTGCGGTAGGCGGGGCGCCACTCCTCCAGCTGCTGCTTGATGACCTCGTCGAGGTCGAAGGTGACCGCCGAGCCGGTGCGCGGGTCGCGGGCGTTGGTGAGCAGCCGCTCGACCACGTCCGTGAGGCGTTCCACCTGCGTCAGTGCGATCGTCGCCTCCTCCTTCACCGTGTCCGGGTCGTCGGTGAGGGTGATCTCCTCCAGACGCATCGACAGCGCCGTCAGGGGCGTGCGCAGCTGGTGGGAGGCGTCGGCGGCGAGCCGGCGCTCGGCGGTGAGCATGCGGGCGATGCGCTCGGCGCTGCCGTCCAGGACGTCGGCCACGCGGTCCAGCTCGGGGACGCCGTAGCGCTTGTGGCGCGGGCGCGGGTCGCCGGAGCCCAGCCGTTCCGCCGTCTCGGCGAGGTCGGTGAGCGGGGAGGCGAGACGGTTCGCCTGGCGTACGGCGAGCAGGACGGCGGCGATGATCGCCAGCAGGGCGACGGCGCCGATGATCAGCAGGGTGCGGCCGACCTCGCGGGTCACCGAGGAGCGGGGCTCCTGGACGGTGACCGTCTCGCCCTCCTCGCCCTTGGCGGTGTAGTGGATGACGTCGCCGGTGGGCTCGGTGCCGACCTCGATGGGGTCGCGGCCCGGGATCCTGATCTCGGCGTAGCGCTGGTCGGTGACCTGGTTGCGGAACGTGTCGCTGGAGATGTTCTCGTCGCCGAGGATGCGGCTGTCCACGATGCTGGCCAGCCGCAGCGCCTCGGAGTCCACGCGTTCCTGGGCGCTGTTGCTGATCGTGCGGGTCTCGACGATGACGAGGGAGACGCCGAACACGGCGATCACGACGAGCACGACGGCGAGGGTGGACTGGATGAGACGGCGACGCACGGGGCCCTCCGGGCAGGTGGCGGTACGTGGACCAGTGTGCACGGTCGCCGGGTCGTCCCCGCGGGGCGCCGGGCCGGGGTGCGGGGTTTCCGCCACCGCCCGTCATGTCCCCGCGCGGTTCCGCGGCGGGGCCCCGTCCTGGGCGCGGCGGGCGGAACGCCTCGGGGGCCGGACGGTCGTCCGGCCCCCGAGGTGAGGCCTCAGCTCTTCTCGAAGCGGAAGCCGACTCCTCGTACCGTCGCGATGTAGCGGGGGTTCGCCGCGTCGTCGCCGAGCTTCTTGCGCAGCCAGGAGATGTGCATGTCGAGGGTCTTGGTGGAGGACCACCAGGTGGTGTCCCAGACCTCGCGCATCAACTGGTCGCGGGTGACGACCCGGCCGGCGTCGCGCACCAGCACCCGCAGCAGGTCGAACTCCTTGGCGGTGAGCTGGAGTTCCTCGTCGCCCATCCAGGCCCGGTGCGACTCGACGTCGATCCGCACGCCGTGCGTGGCGGGCGGCTGCTGCGGCTCGGCCGCGCCGCGCCGGAGCAGCGCCCGGACGCGGGCGAGCAGTTCGGCGAGCCGGAAGGGCTTGGTGACGTAGTCGTCGGCGCCCGCGTCGAGGCCGACGACGGTGTCCACCTCGTCGGCGCGTGCGGTGAGGATGAGGATGGGCACGGTGTGCCCCTCGGCGCGGAGCCGGCGGGCGACTTCCAGGCCGTCCATGCCGGGCAGCCCGAGGTCCAGGACGACCAGGTCGACGCCGCCCTGCATTCCGGCGTCGAGCGCGGTGGGTCCGTCTTCGCGGACTTCGACCTCGTAACCCTCCCGGCGCAGGGCACGGGCCAGCGGCTCCGAGATGGACGCGTCGTCCTCGGCGAGCAGTACACGGGTCATGGGGTGATGGTAGTCCGCCACGGACGAGGCTCGGGCAGTGATCGGCCTCCGTGATTCACACCCTCCGTCCGGGTGTTTCTTACCTGCGGGTGTGGGATGCCATCCTGAGAAACACCTTCGAATGGCTCCCGGCGGTTCCATGATCGCCTGTGATCCATCTCTCAAGTCCTTCCATATGGTGCATTGCCATGTCGTATGGTGACCGGACGCCTGTAGCACTACATGGGGACCTTTGGCGCGTGCTTGATGCTGAAGGTCTCTTTTGTGTGCGGGCTGGTGTTCGCCAGCCTCGAAAGGAATGACCTGTGGCCGGGCCCGAGACGCACTGACGCGCACCGGGCGTGGATCCCGGTGGTCGCCGTCCACCGCTTCGCCATCCGGAGCGGACTCCCCGTGGGCGTGGGGGCGGACGCCGTAACCGCCGGTGCCGGCCGCCCCCCCCACTGGGCGCGCGACTCCTCCAGGCCTTCGACTCCGGTCGGCCGGGGGGACCCCCACAGCGCGTCCCGACAGCAAGGAACGACCATGGCGTCCAGCCTGACGAAGGCCTCGGTGAACCCGGGTACCCCCGGTTCCGGGAAGACCTTCTTCGGCCACCCCCGCGGACTGGCCACTCTCTTCATGACCGAGATGTGGGAGCGATTCTCCTACTACGGCATGAAGGCACTGCTCCCGCTGTACCTGGTGGCACCAGGCGGCCTGCACATGAATGCGGCCACCGCGACCGCGATCTACTCGGTGTACCTGTCGCTGGTGTACCTGCTCGCCCTGCCGGGCGGCTGGTTCGCCGACCGTGTCCTCGGCCCCCGCAAGACGGTCGCCGTCGCGGGTCTGATCATCATGCTGGGCCACCTCACGCTGGCCCTGCCGACCTCCGGCACCTTCTTCGCGGGACTCGGCCTCGTCGCCATAGGTTCCGGTCTGCTGAAGGCCAACATCTCCACGATGGTCGGCCACCTCTACGACGGTCCGGACGACCCGCGTCGTGACGGTGGCTTCACGCTCTTCTACATCGGCATCAACCTGGGCGCCTTCATAGCGCCGCTGATCATCGGCACCGTCGGCGAGAACGTGAACTGGCACCTGGGCTTCGCCATCGCCGCGCTCGGCATGGCCGTGGGTCTGGCCCAGTACCTGCTCGGCGGCCGCCACCTGAGCCCCCGCTCGCAGGAGGTCCCCACGCCCCTGTCGCCGCAGGAGAAGGCCTCGACGCTGCGCAAGTCCGCGCTCTGGGCCGCCGTCGCCCTCGTCTTCTACGCGATCGTCGGCTTCTCGGGCCACTACACGCTCAACTGGCTGCTGGTCCCGATCACCCTCGCCGGCCTGATCATCCCGGTCATGGTCATCGGCCGCATCAAGCGGGACAAGTCGCTGGACCGCGCCGACCAGTCGAAGATGTCCGCGTACATCTGGTTCTTCATCGCCGCGGCCGTCTTCTGGATGATCTACGACCAGGGCGGGTCGACGATGTCGATCTTCGCCGACTCGTCCGCCGAGAACACCATCTTCGGCTGGGAGTTCCCGGTCTCCTGGTACCAGTCGGTCAACCCGGTCATGATCATGGCGCTCGCGCCGGTCTTCGCCTGGCTGTGGCTGGCGCTCAACCGGCGCGGCAAGGAGCCGAGCACGGCCACCAAGTTCGCCTCCGGTCTGATCCTGGTCGGTGCCTCGTTCTTCCTCTTCCTGGCCCCGCTGACGATCGCCGAGGGCGGTCACAAGGCGGCCGCCATGTGGCTGGTGGCCATCTACTTCGTCCAGACCGTCGGTGAGCTGACGCTCTCTCCGGTCGGCCTCTCGGTCACCACCAAGATGGCTCCGGCGAAGTACGCCTCCCAGATGATGGGCGTCTGGTTCCTGGCCGTCACCGCGGGTGACGCCACGACCGGCCTGCTCTCCATCGCCAACGTCGACCTCAACAAGACGGGCATCGTGGCCCTGGAGGCCTCGCTCGCCGTGGTCGCCGGTGTCGCGGTGTGGATGTACCGCAAGAAGGTCAAGCAGCTGATGGGCGACGTCCGCTGACGTAGGCCGCACCAACGCCGAAGGGCCGCCGCACCACCGGGTGCGGCGGCCCTTCGGCGTTGCGGACGACCACCTCCACCACGGTGCCGACCCCCACGAACCCTCCCCCACCGACGGTATTCACTTGTATTCTGATGGCATGGCCGACACGACCATCAAGATCAGTGAGTCGACAAGAGATCGTCTGCGGACGCTCGCCGAAGAGCGCGGGCTGAGCACGCGCGCGTACGTCGAGCGCGTGGTCGCGGCGACGCCCACGGAGGAGGAACGGGAGGAACGCACGGCGCGGGCCGTCGCCTACGTCCGTGCCAATCTTCGCGAGGACTTCACCGAGGCGGACGTCCGGGCGGCGCAGGAGTGGCGCGCCGCGATCGCCGCCGGTCAGCTCGGGGAACGTCGGTGATCATCCTGGATCACACAGCGGTGCTCGCCCTGTGCCGGGGGCACCGGCTGCTTTCCGGTCTGGCCGTCGTCGAGGTCGACGATCCCGACCGGCGGGCTCACGTTCCCGCCCTGTGCCTCGTGGCCGCGAGCCTGCAACTCCCGGGCGTGGCAGCACACCTCGGCGCCTTACCGGGCCTGGAATTCCTGCCGCTCGACTTCGCAGGCGCCGCGTCGGTCGAGCAGACGGTCGCCGCAGGGCTGGAATGGCCCTACGGACACGCGCTCCACGCGGCAGCCATGGGGGCGATCGAGGGCCAGGTCCTCACCGCCACCCCCGATGCGTACGCGGGCACGGGGGCATGGGCGGTCGACATCGGCAAACCGTGAACGAGAGCGCCGGGCGGGACGTCCCGTCACACCGCTCGGCACGCTCGTCCGCCCGGCCCCGCCCCTCACCCCAGCTGCACGCACGGGTGAGGGGCAGGGCCGGTCGTTCGGGAGTCGGTCAGCGGGTCCTGCCGCGGGGCATGAAGGTGAAGACGGCGCCGCCCAGGAGGATCACCGTGCCGGCGACCAGGCCCAGCGCCTTGAGGGCGCCGTGGCTGTCGGCGCCGGTCTCCGCGAGGCCGCCGGACGCCGAGCCCGCGGAACCCGAGCCGGACGAGGAGGAACCGCCGCCCGACGCGCCGCCCGCCTGCTCGGAGGTGTCCAGGGTGAGCGAGACCTCGGACTCGGCCGGGGTGCAGGTCGTCGTCGTGCCGAGGGCCGTCACCGTCAGGACACCCGGGGACAGCGTCGAGCTGCCGGTCGCGCCCGGCTTGTACGTGCCCTTCAGGTCCGGGACCTCGATCGGGTCGCCCGACTTGATGGGCGCGGAGTTGGTCGGGCCCTCGACGTGGACGGTGCCCTTGTCGGCGCCGCCGAGAGCGACCTCCATCGAGGGCTTCACGGAGTCGGCCGGGATGTCGGCCGGACTGTCCATCACGGACGCGCCGAACGTGACGGTCAGGGCGTAACTCCCGCCGCTCTTCCTGGCGTTGATCTGCACGGGCGAGGTGGCGTTCTTGTCCCCGATGGGCGTCTTGCACGCGTAGGCCACGGAGACCTGCTTGCCGGTGAAGTCGGTCTGCCCACCGCCGCCGGTGGAGCCGCCGTCGTCGCCGCCGGTCGCTCCCCCGGTCCCGCTGCCGGTCGGCGACGGGGTGGCCGAGTCGGTCGGCTCTCCGGACGGAGTCGGCGTCGGGGTCGACGTGGAGCCGCCGGTCCCGCCGCCCGAACCCCCGTCGGCGGCCGTCACCTTGATGGTCGCGGAGGAGCCCACCGTCTCCTTGGGCGTGCACTTGGTGTCGGTGGAGATCGGCTTGTTCACGTTGATGTCGTAGGCGTCCGGGGTCAGCGTGACGTCACCCGCCGCGGTCAGTTTGAGCCTGCCCGTCATGTCGGAGAGCTTCATGTCGCTGTTCTTGGGGATCGCGGGGTTCTGGCGCGGCCCCTCCATGGCGATGCTCGCGGTCTGCGCGCCGCCCGCCTTGAGGGTGCCGGAGGGCTTCACCGTGTCCTTGTCGAGGTCGAGGACGTCCGGGTTCTTCGACGCGGCCTGGGCGAACTTCCAGGTGATGGTGACCTCGTCACCCACCTTCGCCTCCGCGGGCGCGGTGATCTCCACCTTCGTGGTGCCCTGCACCGCGGGCAGCCCGGAGATGGCGGGCGGGATGCACTCCGTCTTGTACGACACCTCGGCGGCCTGCGCCGGTACGGCGGCCACGCCCAGCAGGATGCCCGCACCGCCGAGCATCAGCGCGACTCCGGCCGCGCCCGCTCTGCGTCCGGTGTCCGGTACCACTCTCCGTAGCGTCCTCACGTGTGTCCCTCTCTCGTCTGTGTCGTCGGACCGTTCTCGTGCGGTGCGGAGAGCTGACCGTTCGTCGCGGTGCCCGGATCGCTGTCCGGGGTGAACCACGGCAGGGCGGCCGGGGCCGGCGAGGCGTCCGAGACGTTCGCCGGAGTCTGTGGGGCGGGCGTGGGGGCCGGCCGGGGCAGCCGCTGCGTGAGGTCGGTCAGGCGCAGGACCCGGTGCCGGCCCGCACGCCCGCTCGACCGGTGCGGGCGCACCCGGTCCACCACGGCCATGCCGACACGGAACACCGCGGCCGGGACGACCACGCAGAGCAGGATCCAGAAGACGGTCACACCCCAGGGGCGGCCCACGCCCCACGGCTGCTCGGCGAGCACCTTCCCGCCGTACTTGAGCGAGACCGTGTAGTCGCCGTGCGCCCCGGCCGCCAGCTCGAACGGGAGCTTGATCCGCGCCTTGTGGCCCGGCGCGACGGTGCCGCGCCACTCCTGCTCCTCCCACTGCGGGGCGAACACCCCGTGGGAGGTGCCGACCTGGAAGACCGGGTTCTTCACGGGGGCGGTGCCGACGTTGCCGACCGTGAAGACGAGGGTGCGCGCGGGGGCCGAACCGAACCAGGTGAGCAGGCCGCTCGACCCGTCGAGGCGGGTGTCCGTGAGCACCGAGAGCCGGGCCCCGCTCTCCTCCTTGGGCAGCGGTTCGACCGAGTGCCCGGCCACCATGAAGATGGCGTCCGCCTCGGCCTTGGCACCGGTGACGGTGGCGACGTGCACCACGCAGGGGCACGGCTTCGGCGGTTCGGCGACCGGCAGCTTCTTGCTGAAGGCGCCCTTGGCGTCGGTGGTGACGGCCCGGCCGTCGGCGTTGGCGCAGGAGTTGGTGCCGCCGATCACGCCGCGCGAGGGCACCGACTGTCCGCAGATGAGCATCATCAGCAGGGCCTTGGGCCGCCACCCGCTGCCGCTCACGGTGACCGAACCGCCCGCGCCCGCCTGCGATCCGGACAGTTTCACGCTCGGCCCCGCGGCGGCGGACGCCGGGCCCGCCGAGGCCGTCGCCGCCAACGGGACCAGGAGGAGGGCCAGGACCGCGCCCAGCGCCGCCATCCGCATCTTGCCGCCCAGGACGCTCACGTCATCGCTCCCGTCAACTCGACCTCTGTGCGGGGCTGTTCGACCGTTGCTCCGGCCTGCGCGGTCCGGCGCCGGTGCCGCCACGGACCCGGCCGCGCGGGACGCCGTCGACGTCGTACGGCGAGGAAGGCGACCCCAGCCGCCAGGACGGCTCCCGCTCCGGCCGGCGCCCACCACGGCACGAACCGGGCGGACGCGGTCGCCGTGCCGCGCACCTCGCCCGCCGCGGTCACCGTCAGCCGCACGTCGACCGTGTCGAGGACCGGCGGGTCGGCCCAGGGTTCGTGGAGCGTGACGCGGCGGCCGGGGAGGAGGTCGACGGGCAGGGTGCGCGGGGCGCGGTCCAGGACTTCGCCGAGGACGCCGTCCGCGTGCACGGCGAGGCGCGGAGTGAGGACCGTGGTGCCGCGGTTGACCAGTTGGTAGGAGATCCGGCCGCCGCGCACCCGGACGTGTTCGACCGTCAGGGCCGACAGCGCGGGTCCGGCCACCCTCAACTGGACCCGGACCGCCGCGGTGCGGTCTCCCGCGCTCACGACGATCGCGCCGGGATGGTCCCCGGGCGCCGCGCCGACCGGGACGGCCACGGTGAACGGCACGTCCGCGCGGGTGTGCGCGGGCACGCGGAGGGACAGGGTCCGCACCGCGGTCCGCCGGCCGCCGGAACGCTCGGCGAAGGCGATCCACGCGCCCGTGCCCGGCTCACGCACGGTGGGGGCGCTGCCGTCCGCGTCGGCGCCGCGTACCCGGACCGTGAGCGGCCTGCCGCCCGCGTTGACCACGGACACCGCGTCCTGGAGGACGGTGCCCGGCGCGCCCTCCGCGTACACGGAGGGCCGTCCGTCGGCCGAGCCGCCCGCGGCCGGGACGACGGACCAGTCCTGTGCGGCCGAGGCCGCCGGGGCCGCGCCGAGCAGCACCAGGGTCGTCAGGCCCAGCACGCGGGCGGCGGGGAGTGCGTAGGGCATGCGGCGGCTCCAGGTCGTCGTGCGGGGAGGTCAGCGGCGTACCGCCTGATGCCTGCGCGTCAGCCACAGCACGCCCGCCGCGCCCGCGAGCAGGACCGTGCCGCCGAGCGTGCCGAGCGCGATCGCGGAGTCCGCGGGGCCGGTCTGCGGAAGCTGCCCGCCGGAGTCCGAGCCGCCCTGGCTCCCCGAACCCGAGGACCCCGAGGAGCCGGACGAACCCGAGCCGGAGCCCGAACTCCCGCCCGCCGCCTTCACGTCGAGGGTCAGCGAGGGCTTCGGGCTGTTGGAGGGCGAGCACGTGGTCGTGGTGCCGAGGGCCTTGATGGTGAGGACGCCCGCGGTGAAGGTGACCTTGCCGGACTTCCTCGGTGTGTACGTGCCGCTCAGGTCACTGATCTTGATGGGCGTGTTGGCGGGGATCGCGGCCGCGTTGGCCGGTCCGGTGACCGCCACCGTGCCGCTGTCGGCGCCGCCCACCTTGATGACCGCGCTCGGCGTCATCGCGCCCTTGCCGAGTTCGACCGGGCTGGAGGAGACGCCCTTCTGCCAGGACATGGTGAGCTTGTAGCCGCTGCCGCTCCTGACGCCCTTGATGTCGATGGGCGACACGGCGCTCTTGTCGCCGATCGGCGTCTTGCACTGGTAGTTGACGTCGACCACGTCGGCCTGGGCTGCGGGGGCGGCCATCAGCACCGCCGAGCCGGCCAGGGCCGCGGCGCACGCGAGCGCGGCGGTTCGTTTCTGGTACGTCCGGTACGACACGGGCCTGCCCCTCAATCCTGACGTCGTCCCCGACGGGACACGCGGCGAGATTTCTGACGGAACATCAGATCGGCCGTCAAGGTACGCCCGGGGACTTGTGGAGGGAAGACAAAGTGCGCGCCGGATCCGTGGGGATCCGGCGCGCAGAGTGCCGTACGGGGCGGGAGTCGGGAGGTGTGTGCGGGAGGCCCCCCGCGTCAGGCGGGTGCGCCCAGCTCCGCCCACACGGTCTTGCCGGCGACTCCGGGGCTGCGGACGACCCCCCAGTCCAGGCAGAGCCGCTGCACGATGAACATGCCGTGGCCGCCGGGGCGGCCGGCTCGGTGCGGGGTGCGCGGTGCGGGCTGGCCCGCGCCGCGGTCCAAGACCTCGATGCGCAGCACCTTGTTGTCGACGGAGATCCGGAGTTCGTCCGGGCCCTCGGCATGCAGACAGGCGTTGGTGACCAGCTCGGAGACGACCAGCAGGACGTCCTCGGCGGCGGCACGCCGGTCGGCGCCCTCGGCGGGCAGCCAGCCCCAGGCGTACAGCGCCTGGCGGGCGAAGTCGCGGGCGAGCGGCACGACGCCGCTCTCGCCCTCGAAGCTCAGTCTGCGGGCCTGGCGGCCCGGAGGAGCGAGGACCGCGCCGTCCGGAGAGGCTCCGTCACCGGGCGGTCCGCCGTCCACGGGCGCCGTGTCGTCCACGGACGCCCCGGAAGCGCCGCCGTCGCCCGACTCAGGGCCGCGGTCGCCCGGCGAGTAAGGCCGGGTGGTGCTCATCAGCGCTTCACCTCACCGATTCACCGGTTCACAATTCAAGACTCAGTACGCAGTACTCAGTACGGATGGATCAACGGCTTTCGCCGCTTGTGGATCGGACGACTTTCGCCGTACCGGAGGCCGGCCCGCTCGCTGCCGACGCATCCAGGATGTCTCCTGCCCGACGGAACCGTCCGAACACCCATTTATTCGGCACGGAAACTGTGACGCGAGTAACGCCGGTCACGCGGGGGCGACTGGGACATAACGGCGACATGATCGACGGGCCGCCCGGTCAGTCGGCGAGAGCCGCTTCGAGCGTGTCGTGCACGGTGAAGACGGCCTCCGCCCCGGTGATCTCGAAGACCCGTGCGACCACCGGCTGCATCGCGGCCAGATGGACGCCGCCACCCGCGGCCTCGGCCTTCAGCCGGGCGCCGAGCAGCACGTTCAGTCCGGTGGAGTCACAGAACTCCAGGCGCGAACAGTCGACGACGAGCCGCGAGTACCCCTTTTCGAGGCACCCTTCGAGCGGCTCACGCAACAAATCGGCCGTGTGGTGATCCAACTCACCCGCGGGGGTCACGACGGCACTAGTGCCCTCTTCCCGCACCTCGACAAGAAGCCGGCCAGACTGTGCGCTGCCGACCGTCCCGCGGTCCATGCCGTCTCTCTCCCGAGCGTCGCGACTGCTGATGTACGCACTCGAACACTACGCCTTCTCTACGTCACCTGACACCCGAACAACCCCCCGCAAACGGACATTTCGCCACAGAAGGCACTTGCGACAAGCTCACAAAAGCGGGTAGGGCTAGAAGAGACACCTATCCGACCCGGCCGGCTTTGGAGGCGCCGCACACCGCAGTGCACGTATTGGCATCGGCGGCCATATGCCGAGAACGATGGAGGACACCATGTCACCCCGGCTCGACGCATCGCAGACCCAGACGGCGACGTCGACACCCTCTCCGGTCGGCCCGGAGCACCTCGACGGCCCCGGCACCGACGGAGCCGACGGACTCGCGGGACTCGACGGACTCCCGGAGATCCCCCCGTACGACGAGGTGGGGCCGGTGGACGCACGGGCCCTGTCCAAGACGCTCTTCGCGCGTCTGGAGTCCCTCGAAGAGGGCACGCACGACTACTCGTACGTCCGCAACACGCTCGTCGAACTCAACCTCGCGCTCGTGAAGTTCGCCGCCTCCCGCTTCCGCTCCCGCAGCGAGCCCATGGAGGACATCATCCAGGTCGGCACGATCGGCCTGATCAAGGCGATCGACCGGTTCGAGCTGAGCCGGGGGGTCGAGTTCCCCACCTTCGCCATGCCAACCATCATCGGCGAGATCAAGCGGTTCTTCCGTGACACCTCCTGGTCGGTGCGGGTCCCCCGCCGGCTTCAGGAGCTCCGGCTCGACCTGGCCAAGGCGGGCGACGAACTCGCGCAGAAGCTGGACCGCGCTCCGACAGTGGGAGAGCTGGCGGAACGCCTCGGCATCAGCAACGACGAGGTCGTCGAGGGCATGGCCGCGTCCAACGCGTACACGGCCAGCTCGCTGGACGCCCAGCCCGAGGAGGACGACTCCGAGGGCGCGCTCGCGGACCGCATCGGCTACGAGGACAACGGACTCGAGGGCATCGAGTTCGTGGAGTCCCTCAAGCCGCTGATCGCGGAACTCCCCCAGCGCGACCGGCAGATCCTCTCGCTGCGCTTCGTGGCGAACATGACCCAGTCCGAGATCGGCGACGAACTCGGCATCTCCCAGATGCATGTCTCCCGGCTCCTGTCGCGCACCCTCGTGCGACTCCGGAAGGGACTGACCGTCGAGGAATGACAGGGCTTCGCGGCCCGTGCGGCCGCGCGCAGACGGAGCGGTCCGGCGGCGATCAACGCGCTGAGCAGGTTGCTGTCCCTGACCAGTGCGGTGGTGGGCTCCCCCGGGCTTCCCGAGGGCCCGCCCGGCAC